>NZ_LJJX01000050.1:0-46504 GCF_001421075.1 Frankia sp. CpI1-P
GGATTATGTGGAGGCGATGTGGCGGATGTTGCAGCAGGACACTCCGGATGACTATGTGGTGGCGACGGGGGTGACGCATAGTATTCGGGAGTTGTTGGATGCGGCGTTCGGGCGGGTGGGGATTTCGGACTGGTCGGGGTTGGTGCAGCAGGATCCGCGGTTTTTCCGGCCGGCGGAGGTGGATGTGCTGGTGGGTGATCNGTCGAAGGNGCGCGAGGTGTTGGGGTGGACGCCGCGNGTCGGGTTCGAGGAGTTGATCGCGATGATGGTCGACGCCGACCTCGTCACCGAGGCCGAGGTGGCCGCCCGCGAGCGCCTGACCGCCACCGCGCCACCGCCGCCCGTCGCGTCGCCTCTGTCCGGCGCGTCGCCCCTGTTCGTCACGTCGCCCCTGTTCGTCGCGTCGCCCCGCCCGACCTCGTCGCCCCGCCCTGCTCCGCCGCCTCGTACCACCCCGCCATCCCGCCCTACTCCGCCGGCCGCCCGCGCACCATCCGCGGGCCTGCCGGTCCAAGGGGCGTCACCCGAGGTCAGGCCATGACCGAAGGGTCAGCCGGGTCAGCCGGGTCAGCCGGGTCGGGCGGGGGTCGGGTGGCGCGGCCGCCCGGCCAGCGGATTCCCAGACCGGCACGGCCGATGCCGCAGGTGGCCCCGGGGCCACACGCGGTGGTCGTCGCGGGTGCCCGGCCCAACTTCGTCAAGGCCAAGCCGGTCCTGGACGCCCTGGCAGCCGGTGGGTTCCGCACCACGCTCGTGCATACGGGCCAGCACTACGACGAGGCGATGAGCGGGGTGTTCTTCGCCGAGCTCGACCTGCGCCGCCCCGACCATCACCTGGCGGCGGGCTCGGGTTCCCACGCCGTGCAGACGGCCGCGGTGATGACCGCCTTCGAGCCGCTGCTGGAGCGGCTGGCCCCCGACGTCGTCGTCGTGTTCGGGGATGTGAACTCGACGCTGGCCTGCGCGCTTGTGGCGGCGAAGGCGGGGGTGCGGGCGGCGCACGTCGAGGCGGGCCTGCGCAGCGGTGACCGGTCGATGCCCGAGGAGATCAATCGGATCGTCGCGGACCATCTCTGCGCCGACCTGTTCGCCACCTCGCCGGACGCGGTGGAGAACCTGCTGCGGGAGGGCGCCGCGCCGCGGTCGGTGCACCTTGTCGGCAACGTCATGGTGGACACCCTGCTGGCCCGCCGCGACGAGGCGCTCGCTCGGCCGACCCTCGCCGAGCTCGGGCTGCGTCCCGGCGGCTACGGGCTGGTCACCCTGCACCGGCCGGCCAACGTCGACGACGCCGCGGCGCTCGACGGCCTGCTCGGGGCACTTGGTGAGATCGCGACGCGCTGCCCGCTGGTCTTCCCGGCGCACCCGCGCACCGCGGCCCGGGTGGGCGGCCGACTGCCCGCGGGGGTCCGCCTGCTCGGGCCGGTCGGGTACCTCGACTCGGTGGCCCTGCAGGCCGGCGCCCGGATCGTCCTCACCGACTCGGGCGGGATCCAGGAGGAGTCGACGGTGCTCGGCGTGCCGTGCCTGACGCTGCGGGAGTCCACCGAGCGCCCACTGACGGTCACCGAGGGCACAAACCGGGTGGTCGGGCGCGACCGCCGGGTGGTCGTCACCGCGGCGCTCGACACCCTGGAACATCCGCCGCCTCCGCGCCGTCCGGCGCTGTGGGACGGGCAGGCCGGCCGGCGGATCGCCCAGGTGCTGGCGCAGGCGGTGGCGCATCCGTCGGCCGGCGGCGTGTCCGCCGGCCCGGTGGCCGCCGCGCGATGAGGACACGATGAATCGGTTGCGTCTCTCTATGTGATTAATGGGCAACACTCTGCTCATGTCATCGAACAAGCTGGTGGTGGTCGGGCAGGGCTATGTCGGTCTCCCGGTGGCGATGCGGGCCGTCGCCANGGGCTGGCACGTCGTCGGGGTGGAGGTGGATCCCGACCGAGCCGCGCGGCTCGCGGCCGGGCGCTCCTACGTCGAGGACATCCCGGACCTCGAGCTCGCCGCGGCCCTGCGCAGCGGCCGGTACGAGCCGACCGGAGACTACGCGCGGGCCGGGGGGTTCGATGTCGCGGTGATCACGGTGCCGACCCCGCTGCGCGAGGGCGCCCCCGACCTGTCCTACATCGTCGACTCGGCCCGCAGCCTGGCGTCGCTGGTCACCGCGGGAGCCACGGTGATCCTGGAGTCGACCACCTATCCCGGGACGACCGAGGAGCTGCTCGCCCCGCTGCTCGCCGAGGGCTCCGGGCTGCGTCCCGGGGTGGACTTCCACCTCGGCTACTCCCCGGAGCGCATCGACCCGGGGAACCGGACGTGGAACCTGGTGAACACGCCCAAGGTGGTCTCCGGCACGGGTCCGGCGTCGCTGGCCGCCGTCACCGCCTTCTACGACAGTCTGATCGAGCGGACGGTCCCGGTCGCCTCGACCCGCACCGCGGAGCTGACCAAGCTGCTGGAGAACACCTTCCGCCACGTCAACATCGCGCTGGTGAACGAGCTGGCGATGTTCGCCCACGAGCTCGGCGTCGACGTCTGGGAGGCGATCGACGCCGCGTCGACGAAGCCGTTCGGCTACCTGCGCTTCACCCCCGGTCCCGGCGTCGGCGGCCACTGCCTGCCCATCGACCCGTCGTACCTGTCGTGGCGGGTGCGCCGCAGCCTGGGGCGCAGCTTCCGGTTCGTCGAACTGGCCAACGACGTCAACGACCACATGCCCGACCATGTCGTACGCCGGGTGACCGAGATGCTCAACGCCCGTCACCTGCCCGTCGCGGGCAGCCGCATCCTGCTGCTGGGGCTGGCGTACAAGCGCAACACCGGCGACGCCCGCGAGGCACCGGCGACTCGCATCGCCGGCCTGCTGGCCGATCTCGGCGCCGAGGTGCGCGCCGCGGACCCGCACGTCGATCCGGCCCGGCTGCCGGCTCGGGTGACCCTCGTCGAGGCGGGCGCGGCGGAGCTCGCGGCGGCGGATCTCGTCGTCGTGCTCGTCGACCACGACGCCTTCGACCGCGACGAGGTGGCCCGGCACGCCCGGCTCGTGCTCGACACCCGCCGCTGGCTGCCCGGCCCCGCCGACGCCCGGCGATCGGGCCCCGCCGTCGTACGGATACCGGCCCAGGCGACCCGGCACGAAGACGCCGGACTCGCCGTGGAGTCCCTCTGAGCGCAGTGCGCCTACGGGACAGGTCGCGCTGGGCAGCACGGTGACGTCGGGGCCGACGTTCCTGACCGGGATCTCCTGCACCATCCAGGCGGGCCTGGGGACCAGGGGAAGCGGGCGGGTGGGGCGCTTTGCCCCACCCGCCCGCTCGTGCGTCCGGCGCCGGATGTCGCGCGCTGGCGCCCGAACTCTCCGTGAGTGCTGTATCTCTCTGTAGTCAAGTCATGGCTGTAGGTTGAGCACGTCGTGGAGGGAGTACCGGCGAAGGGCGGGCGCCATGCGAGTTGTCGTCGCGACGGAGGCACGGTTCCATCGGGGAGGCGACGACAGGGTGCTGGCCCCCACGCCCGCTGAGGCCCACCCACACTGGTGCGGTTACCTCGGCGTCTTCGACGAGGTCGTGGTGCTCGCCCGGGTCGGCCCGGCGTCCCCCGACCCGGCGTCCCCCGACCCGGCGTCCCTCGGCCCGGCCGCGAGGGCATCCTTCCCGGTCGAGGGCAAGCGGGTCCGGGTCGTCGCGCTGCCGTCCTACCAGGGGCCGGCCGGCTATCTGCGCGCCGTGCGATCGCTACGCTCCGTGATCGCCATGGGGCTCGACCCGGGCGGCCAGCTTGCTCCCACCTCCTGGCAGCGCGCCGCGGCCGCGGGTGCGGCGCGCCGATCGTCGCCGCCCGGGCCGATCCCGGCGCCCCGGTCGCCCGCCACCCCCCGTCCCGGGGCGCTGCCCGCCCGCCCGTCCCACGTTGTGGACACCCGCTACCTGGCGGTGATGCCCGGCATGGTCGGGGCGGCGCTCATCACCGAGCTGAGCGCCCGCGGGCTGCCCTACGCCATGGAGNTCATCGGCGACGCCGAAGCGGTGGCCGGCGGGATGTTCGGCCGCTGGGCGCGCAGGCCGGCGCGGCGCTGGTTGGCCCGGCGGGCCGCGGGAGCCCAGGCGGTCGGCTACGTCACCCGCGAGACGCTGCAACGCCGCTACCCACCGGCGGCCGGAGCGTTGACGGCCCACTATGCCTACGGTCGCCTGAGCGCCCAGGACTTCACCGCGGCCCGGCCGCGGGCCGCCCGGCCCCCGGTGCCGGCGACACTGGTGACGATCGGCTCGCAGGACCGCCGGTACAAGGGCCACGACATCCTGCTGGCCGCCGTCGGCCTGCTCGACGCGTGGGGGTACCGGCTGCGCGTCGTCATCGTCGGCACCGGCCGCCATCACCCCGCCCTCGTCCGCGCCGCCGGGCGTGCGGGGCTCACCGACGTCGTCGAGTTCGTGCCGGCGCTCGACCGTGCCGGCGTGCGCGCCGTGCTCGACGCCGCCGACCTGTTCGTCCTGCCGTCCCGGACGGAGGGCCTGCCCCGGGTGCTCATCGAGGCGATGGCCCGTGGGGTGCCCTCGATCGCCACCGCGGTCGGCGGGAACGTCGAGCTGCTCGCGCCGCAGGACCTCGTCCCGCCCGAGGATCCCGAACGGCTCGCCCTGCGGATCGCCGAGGTCCTCGCCTCACCCGGCATGCTCGCCGCCATGTCCGCGCGGAACCGCGCCGCCGCCGAGGACTACCGCGGCGACCGGCTGGCCGCGCGGGCGTCGGCCTTCTACGCGGCCCTCGCCGGGAACCCGCCGGCGGACGGCGCTGCGGCGCCGCCCCCCGAGCGGGCGGTGCCGGCGGTCGCGACGCCGGCCGCATCGCCACCCGTGCGGACCCCCCAGCCGACGGGGCGACGATCATGACCCCGGACCCCACGTCCGCCCTGGAGACCACCGGACGGACGGCGCCCGGGGACACCCGCGTCGATCGGCGGCCGCAGGCCCCGACCGGGCCCGTGATCGAATCTCGCCCCGTCGCCCCGGCGGCCGGCGAGGCCACCATGGCCACCCGGCCGGGGCCCGGCGACGCCGGCCGGCCCCGCCGCCCGGTGCGGGTGCTGGAGGTGCTGGGCCGGATGGATCGCGCCGGGGTGGAGCTGCGCGCGGTGAACCTGCTGCGTCGGCTGGATCCGGAGGAGTTCCGCCTGGAGTTCGCCGTCACCTCCGGTGCCTCGGGTTCGCTGGACGCCGAGATCCGCGACCTCGGTAGCGAGGTGTACTACTGCCGGGCCGACTGGCGGTTCGGCTGGCGGTTCCTGCGACTGCTGCGCCAGGTCCGCCCCGACGTGGTCCATTCCGCCGTGGCGACCTTCTCCGGGGTGGTGCTCGCGCTGGCCCGCCTCGGCGGGGTGCGCCGGCGGGTGGCCTACTTCGTCAGCAGCGCCGACCGGCACGGCGACAGCCTGCGCGGCCGGGTGCAGCGGGCGTTCGGGCGCCTGCTGCTCGACCGGTTCGCCACCGACCTCGTCGCGGTGAGCGAGGCGGCGATGCGGGGGTTGTGGCGGGAGGACTGGCGGCTCGATCCGCGCTGCCGCGTCGTCTACAACGGCGTCGAACTGGAGCCGTCCGGGGTCGCCATCGCCGCGCGGCGCCGCGCCGAGGACCTGGCCGAGGACGACCACGACGTGGTCACCCTCGTCCACATCGCCCGCCCGGACCCGCTGAAGAACCGGGCCCGCGCCATCGAGATCCTCGCCGCGCTGCGGGCCCGGTCGGTCCATGCGCGACTGCGCATCGTCGGCCGCCAGGACGACGCCGAGACCGCCAGCCTGAGCGCGCTCGCCGACCGGCTCGGCGTCGCCGAGCACGTGGAGTTCACCGGCGAGGTCCGCGAGATCCCCCGGCTGCTCGTGGCGTCCTCGCTGCTGCTGGTCACCTCGCTGCACGAGGGGATGCCCACGGTCGTGCTGGAGGCGCTCGCGGTGGGCACCCCGGTGCTCTCGGCGGACCTGCCGGGGGTCGTCGAGATCGGCCGCCTGCTGCCCGGGGTGGCGACGCTGCCGCTGGCCACGTCGGACGCCGTCTGGGCGGACACCGCCGACATGCTCACCGCCCTCCCGCCGACCATCGATCAGCGCCGCGAGGCGATGCGGCTGCTGCGCCNCTCCCCGTTCACGATGGACACCTGGCAGCGCGACATCACGGCGGTGTGGTCCTAGGCGATGGCCGTCCCCAGCCGCGGCGCCGGACCGTGCCAGTCCCGGTGGCCGTACCCATCCATCGCCGTGGCCCCCGTCCCGACCGCCCAGCCCACTCGGACCGCCCAGCCCACTCGGACCGCCCAGTCCACTCGGACCGCCCAGCCCACTCAAACCGATCGACGGCGTCGGGTGGGCGCGGCGCCGTCCCGCCGGGCGAGCGGGGTGGCGCTCGCCGGCTGCCTGCTGGCCCTGTTCGCGGTAGCGGCCTGGTCGTCGTCGTTCGCCGAGCTGACGGAGCACTCCGCCGCCCGGCTCAGCGTCGCGGTGGTCGCCGGCTGCGTGCTGCTGTGCGTCCGGGCCCAGCCGCGTGGGGTGTGGGCCTGCTCGTCGGTCTACCTGATCACCCTGTCGGTGTTCCACTTCGGGGTGGCGGCGCTGTTCGCCACCAGCACCTCCTTCGACCGGATCCGCGGTCAGTACGACTTCCGCTGGCTGGGCGTCTACCCGATGAGCCGGCTGTTCGCCGTGGCCACGCTGGGGGTCGTCAGCGCCGCGGTGGGCGTGGCGGCGATGACGTGCCTGCGGGCCATGCGCGCCGGAAGCGAGAGGCCCGAGCCCGCCGCGACCAACCGGCCGGCTGCCGTCGCGGAGCGGCCGGTCGTCGCGGAGCGGCCGGACCTGCGCGCGCCCGTCGGCTTCGTCCTGCTCGCGGTGTCGGTCCTCGGGCTCGTCACGATCGTGCTCGCCGCCGGCGGGACCGGGCTGCTGTTCGGGTCGTACGCCGCGGTCGGCGAGACGGCGTTGCGTGGCCCGCTGGTGCCCTACGTGCTGCTCGGGACGGGCCTGGGCCTCGTGCTCGCGGTCATCGGCGGGCCGAGCCGGTGGCGTACGGCGACTCTGGTGGTCTTCGCCCTGTTCGCGGTCGTGGCGCTGCCGCTCGGGCTGCGGGGCGAGGTGATGTTCCCGGCCGTCGCGGCGGCGGCGGTGGCCGCCCGCCGGCGCATCGTGGTGCGCGGGGTCGTCGTTCTGCTCGGCGCGGTCATCCTGTTGGCATTGATCGGTGGGCTGCGGGAGATCCGCCAGTCCGGTCTCGCCGCCACCCGGCTCAGCGCCGTCACCTTCAGCCCCGTCGACGGGATCGCCGAGCTCGGGGCCTCGATCCGCCCGATCGGCTCGGTGCTCGAATGGCGCGACGAGTTCGGCGAGCGCCCGCCCGCCGGCTCGACCTTCTACGGCCAGATCGACCGGCTGGTGTCCGGGCGGCTGCTCGGCCATCCCCAGCCCTCCCAGTTCAGCGATGAACGGCTGTTCAACGTGCTGATGCTCGATCGGGAGGGTCCGATCGGGGGGTCGCCGATCGCCGAGGCCTATTACAACTTCGGCGCTCGCGGCGTCGTCGGCTTCCTGCTGCTGACCGGTCTCGTCGTGGCCTGGATGGACCATGGCCGGTCCGTGCGCGGGACGGACACGGCCTGCCTCGTCCTGCTCGTCCCGTTGATCACCGAGGTGCGCAACGCCTTCGCGGCGGTGCCGGTTCAGGTGATACTCGGACTGGGCGTGCTCGGCCTGATCCGGGCCGCCGAGACCGTGGCCCCCCGCACCGTCCCCGCACGTCCGCAGCGGGATCCGTCGCGGCCCAGTCCGGTCCACCCGCACCCGCCGCGTCAGCTCGGGCAGACGCCGGCGCAGGCGGTGCGACGGCCCGGGCGGGCAGGGCAGCAGTCCCTGCCGGCGTGGGCCGAGGCGGCGATGGCGCCGGGTCCGCCGGCCGGGGGATCGTGGACGAGGGTGGACCCCGCACTGCCCCCGCCGGGGCGGAGGGTGGGCGTGATGCATCCCTACCGCGGGATCGGCCGGGTCGGTGCGGTGGTCACCGGGTGGCTGGGGCTGTCCGNCGTCGCCAGCCTGGGCCAGGCGGTGGTCACCGCGCGGATGCTGCCCCTGGGCGGTCGCGGGGCGCTGGTGGTCCTGCTGACGGTCTCCGCGCTGGGCTCGCTCGTCGGCGGGCTCGGCACCAACGTCGCGTTCCGGCACTACTTCGGCCGCGGCGACCCCCGGGTGTCCCTCGGTGACTACCTGGGGCTGTCCCTTGCCGCGACCCCATCCGCCACCGTCCTGATCACCGCGGCGTCGCTGCAGGTGATCCACCTGTCCGGCGGGGCGCGGGTGGACGCCGGTCTGGTGCTCGCGATCGCCGTCCTCGCCGCCGCGAACCTGCTCGCCGTGCAGGTGCTCGACGCGCTCAACGCCGCCGGTTTGATCGTCCTCGCCGCCGAGCTCGTCGCCGCCACCGGGCTCGCCCAGCTCGGGCTGCTGCTGGCCGGCCCGCGCCATCCGTCCCTGTCACACATCCTGGTGATCCTCGCGCTGTGCTGGGCCGCGCAGGCGGTGACGGGGGTGGCGGCGCTGGCCCGGAGGGGGCTGTCCGTGCGGCCGCGGGCCGACCCGCGGGCCTGGCGGCTGCTGGTCGTCAAGGGTGTGCCCGCGCTCGGCCTCAACGTGGGCGCGACGATGGCGTTCCGGTTCGACCGCCTGCTGGTCGCGGCCTTCGGCGGCGCCGCCGCCGCCGCCGTGTACTCGATCGCCGCCGCCACCTGCGAGGCACTGCGCCTGCTGCCCGGTTCGGTCGGCCAGGTGGTCTTTCACCGCACCGCGCGGGGCGTTCTGTCCCGTGCGGCGCTGCGGGCGGTGACCCGCAGCCTGCTCGCCATCCTGCTGGTCGCCGCGGCCGCCCTCGCGCTCGCCGCGCCGTGGCTGGTGCGGACCCTGTTCGGGCCGGGCTATGCCGCGGCGATCACCCCGATGCGCCTGCTGCTGGTCGCCGAGCTCCTGCTGGCCCCGTTCCTGGTCGAATGTCGGGCGCTGACCGGCCTCGGCCGCACCGGCGCGGCCGGTGGCGCCGGGCTGCTCGGCCTGGTCGTGTCGCTGGCGACCTACCCGGTGCTCGTGCCCTGGCGGGGACCCGCTGGCGCCGCGATCGGCAGCATGCTCGCCTATGCGCTCATGACGGCGCTGGCCCGCCGCGCGTTGCGGGGGGAGCTCGACGCCCCGCTCGCTCTCCCCTCCCCGCCGCCGACCGTGCCGCTGACCGCATCCCGCCCGTTCGGACCAGACGATTCGCGCGAGCCGGGCGGTGCCGAGCCGCTGCCCGTCCTCGGAAAGGGGATGCCCTGATGGCACCACACCCGGCGTGCGACACCCTCGTCGTCGAGCCGACCGTCCACGGCGGGCGGCTGGTGTTCTACCGCCAGGCGGCCGACGCCGCCTACTGGGACGAGCTGTGGGACGCCCAGCCCGCGGACTACCGCCGAGCCCGCGCGGGCCATCTCCCGCTCCATCTGCGCCGGGCGGTCCGTCGCCACCTGCGGCCGGGCGGCCGGGTCCTGGAGGCCGGGTGCGGGCCGGGGCAGTTCAGCGTCGCGATGGCGGCGCGGGGATTCGCCGCCGAGGCGGTGGACTGGGCGCCGCGCACCGTGGAGCGGCTGCGCGCGGCCGCGCCCGAGATCCGCGTCTGGCAGGGCGACGTCCGCCGGCTCGACGTGCCCGACGGCTGGTACGACGCCGTCTACTCGCCCGGCGTGTGCGAGCACTTCGAGGACGGCCCGCAGGAGGTGCTGCGCGAGACCCTGCGCGTGCTGCGACCGGGCGGGATCGCGCTGGTCTCCACACCATGCTTCAGCCCGCTGCTGCGCACCCTGGGCCGTGGCGGCCGGGTCGGCCGCGCCGGGGTCGGTGGCGCGGGCTCCGGCGGGGGGCCGGTCTGGCTGCCGCTGCCGGGGGCGGGGGCGTTCTACCAGTACGCCTTCACCCCGGCGGAGCTGTCCACGGTGCTGCGCGCCGTCGGCTTCGAGCAGGTACGGGCGCATCCCTACGGCGCGCTCGCCACGGCGCTGGAGTTCACCGCGGCCGGTCGGGCCGTGTCCGCCCGCGTTCCCCGCCCGCACCTGCGGCCGCTGGAGGCCGCCCTCGACCTGCTCGGCGCGGCCCACCTGTCCGGCCGGGCCTGCCTGTGGGTGGCCCGCCGGCCGGCCACGCCTCGCGTTCCGCGACCCGCGGCGGTGCCCGTCGCCCGCCCGTCCACGACCCGGAAGGACCGCTCCGCATGAAGATCGCCACATTGGTCAAGACCGGGGACGGGCCGTTGTGGATCATCCCGCACGTGCTCGCCGCGCGGGAGTCCGGCGACCAGGTGGTCGTGCTGCTGCCCGCGCCCGACCACATCGACAGCCGGGTGGCGCGGGAGCTGACGGCGCTGGGGATCGAGGTTGTCGAGAGCCCGGCTCCCCGGCGCGGCGCGTCGCCGGCCGCGCAGCTCGTCGGGATCCTCCGGCTGCGGGCGAGGCTGCGCGAGCTCGGCGTCGACATCGTGCACTACCACCTGTACGCGTCGGCGCTGGCGGTCCGGCTCGCCACCCTGGGTACCCGGATCACCCGGGTGTACATGGTCGCGGGCCCTCTCTACCTGGACAACACGCTGATCCGGCGGGCCGAGCGGGTGCTGTGCCGGCTCGACCACCTGCTCATCGCGTCCAGCGCGGACATTCGCCGGCGATACGCCGCGCTCGGCCTGCCAGCGCACCGGATGCGCACGCTGTCCTACGGCGTCGACCTGGAGCGCTTCAGCCCGGCCGACGACGAGCGGCGGCGGGCGGCGCGGGCGGAGCTCGGCCTCGGTGAGGACGAGTTCGTCGCGGTCTGCGTCGCCTACTTCTACCCACCGAAGCGGCTGGTCCATCCGGGCCAGGGCGTCAAGGGCCACGAGGTGCTCCTCGCGGCGTGGGCCCGCTTCGCCGAGCGGGGCGGCCGCGGGACGCTGATCCTGCTCGGTGGGGGCTACGGCGAGGCCGGCGAGAGCTACCGCGAGCAGGTCCGGGCGTGGGCCGCCCGGCTGCCCGGCGCCGACCGGGTCCGCTGGGTCGACAGCGTCACCGACGTCCGGCCGTTCTACGCCGCCGCGGACGTCAACGTCGTGTCGTCGTGGTCGGAGAGCTACGGTGCCGGGGGCGAGGCGTCTGCGTGCGGGGTTCCCTCCGTCGCCACCGCGGCCGGCGGGCTGCCGGAACTGGTCGACGAGGAGACCGGCTGGCTTGTCGGGCTCGGCGACGCCGTGGCGATGGCCGCCGCCCTGCAGGAGGCGGCGGCCGGCCGACGCACGCCCGCGGCCCGCCGCCGCGGTGAGGCGGCCCGGTTGCGGGCGGAGAAGCTGCTCGACCGCCGGGCGCTCAGCCACGATGTGGTGGCGGCGCTGCACCACGCCGCCCGCGTGCGGCACACGCCGCGTCGGGGGCTGCACCGGGCTTCGTCCCCGTCGTCCCCGAAGCCCTCCGCGGTCCAGCCGTCCTCGTCGCTTCCCGTCGGCCCGTCGGCCCGCCGGTCCGGGCCGGATCGGCCGGGCGCGGGGGCGCTGGTCGGCCGGGTCCGCCTGGCGCCGCTGGCGGCATTGCCCGGCCGGGCGTTGCGGGCGGCCTTCCGCACCTACCTGCTGCGCACCGACCCGGTGGGCTACGCCCGCAGCATCGGAGTGCGGCTCGGCGTGGACTGCCGGCTTATCGAGGTCACCGCCGCCACCTTCGGCACCGAGCCCTACCTGATCAGGCTGGGCGACCGGGTCGCGATCGCCGGCGGCGTCCGGTTCGTCACGCACGACGGTGCGGTCACCCGGATGCGCCGGCAGCATCCCGACATCGACGTGGTCGCGCCCATCAGGGTCGGCAACGACACGGCGATCGGACTGAACGCGATCATCATGCCGGGCGTCACGATCGGTTCCGACGTGGTGATCGCCGCCGGCTCCGTGGTGATGCGCGACGTTCCGGCGCGGTCCCTGGTCGCCGGGGCGCCGGCCCGGGTGGTGACCGACGTCGAGCAGTGGGAGCGGCGGATGCTCGCCCGGTCGGTGGGCACCGGCGCGATGAGTCCGCAGCGTAAGCGGGAGGTGTTCCTCGACCGGTTCGCGGCGGAGCTCGCGGCGGATCCGTCTGATATCGTTAGCACTGCTAATATCGTTAGCACTGCTAATTAAATGGCCGCACGTCCCCCCGGGGCGCCNTACGGTGGGATCCGGCGTCCCCGCCGCGGCGGGTGGGACCGCTCGAGCCTCGGTGGGCGCAGTCGCGTCGGCTGTGTCACAACCCCTCGGGCGCGGTCCCGCAAGGCGGGAAATGCCAGGATGGACACGAGCCGGTCGAGGATGGCCGACGCCGCGGGCGGCCCTGCGCCTACGCCAGCCGCCGTCGGCGGCGTCGCCATGGCGTAGCCGCAGGGGCGCGACCATGGTGGCAAGCCCCGCCGTCCGCGGGTGACGGACGGCGGGTCACGAGGAGGAGAACGATGGACAGCTTCGGCAGTACCGGATCGCTCGCGGTGGGTGATCGCACCTACACGATCAGGCGGCTGGACGCGGTGCCCGGGGCCGATCGACTCCCCTACAGCCTGAAGGTGCTGCTGGAGAACCTTCTGCGCACCGAGGACGGCGCCAACATCACCGCGGACCACGTCCGGGCGCTGGCGAACTGGGACCCGGCAGCGGCACCGAGCCAGGAGATCCAGTTCACCCCCGCCCGCGTGATCATGCAGGACTTCACCGGCGTTCCCTGTGTGGTCGACCTCGCCGCCATGCGCGAGGCGATGGCCGCCCTCGGGGGCGACCCGGCGAAGATCAACCCGCTGGCACCGGCCGAGCTCGTGATCGACCACTCGATCATCGCCGACAACTTCGGCCGGCCGGACGCCTTCGAGCTCAACGCCGCGCTGGAGTTCAGCCGGAACCGGGAGCGCTACCAGTTCCTGCGCTGGGGCCAGGCGGCGTTCGACAACTTCACCGTCGTCCCGCCGAACACCGGCATCGTGCACCAGGTCAACCTGGAGCACCTGGCCCGGGTCGTGTTCACCAAGGACACCCCCGAGGGCACGCTGGCCTACCCGGACACCCTGGTGGGTACGGACAGCCACACCACCATGATCAACGGTCTGGGTGTGCTCGGCTGGGGCGTCGGCGGCATCGAGGCCGAGGCCGCGATGCTCGGCCAGCCCGTGAGCATGCTCATCCCGACCGTCGTCGGCTTCAAGCTGACCGGTGAGCTGCCCGCCGGCACGACGGCCACCGACATGGTTCTCGTGATCACCGAGCAGCTGCGCCGGCACGGCGTCGTCGGCCGGTTCGTCGAGTTCTACGGCGAGGGTGTCGGCAACGTGCCGCTGGCCAACCGGGCGACGCTGGGCAACATGAGCCCCGAGTACGGCTCCACCTGCGCGATCTTCCCGATCGACGGCGAGACGCTGAACTACCTGCGCCTGACCGGCCGCCCGGCGGAGCAGGTGGCGCTGGTCGAGGCCTACGCCAAGGAGCAGGGTCTCTGGCACGACCCGAGCCGCGAGGCCGCCTACACCACCACCCTGGAGCTGGACCTGTCGACGGTCGTGCCGTCGCTGGCCGGCCCGAAGCGGCCGCAGGACCGGGTGCCGCTGTCGAACGCGAAGCAGGCGTTCCGCGCCGCGCTGGCCGACTACGCCCAGCCCTCGGCGTTCACCAACGGTGGCGCGGACGAGGCCGACGCCGAGTCGTTCCCCGCCTCCGATTCGGCGGCGGCGTTCGAGGACAAGCCGTCGGACGCGCCGATCTCGGTGAACGCCGTCGCCGGCGACATCACGAGCCGCCCGGCCAGGCCGACCTCGGTCACCCTCGCGGACGGCACCTCGGTGGAGATCGACCACGGGGCCGTCGCGGTCGCCGCGATCACCTCCTGCACCAACACCTCGAACCCGCAGGTCATGATCGGCGCGGCGCTGCTCGCCCGCAACGCCGTGGAGAAGGGGCTGACCCGCAAGCCCTGGGTCAAGACGACACTGTCCCCGGGCTCCAAGGTCGTCATGGACTACTACGAGCGGGCCGGGCTCGTGCCGTATCTGGACAAGGTCGGCTTCAACCTGACCGGCTTCGGCTGCATGACCTGCATCGGCAACTCCGGCCCGCTGCCGGAGGAGATCAGCACCGCGGTGAACGACGCCGACCTCGCGGTCGTCAGCGTGCTGTCCGGCAACCGCAACTTCGAGGGCCGGATCAGCCCGGACATCAAGATGAACTACCTGGCATCCCCGCCGCTGGTCGTCGCCTACGCGCTGGCCGGGACGATGGACATCAACCTCGACACCGACCCGCTCGGCCACGGCAGCGACGGCCAGCCGGTGTACCTGCGCGACATCTGGCCGACCGAGGCCGAGGTGTCCGCGGTCGTCGCCGACGCGATCCAGTCGGAGATGTTCGAGTCGGACTACGCCGACCTGTCCGGTGACGAGCGCTGGCGCTCGCTGCCGGTCGGCGACGGCGGCGAGGTGTCGCGGACGTTCGCCTGGGCCGACGACTCCACCTACGTCCGTCACCCTCCGTACTTCGAGGGCATGGCGACCAAGCCCGAGGCGCGCACGGACATCATCGACGCCCGCGTGCTCGCGGTGCTGGGGGACTCGGTCACCACCGACCACATCTCCCCGGCCGGTTCGATCAAGAAGGACTCGCCGGCCGGCCGCTACCTCGCCGAGCACGGCGTNGCGCCCGGTGACTTCAACTCCTACGGGTCGCGGCGCGGTAACCACGAGGTGATGATCCGCGGCACGTTCGCCAACATCCGGCTGCGTAACCGGCTGGCGCCCGGCACCGAGGGCGGCGTCACCCGGCACCTGCCCGACGGCGAGCAGCTGGCGATCTACGACGCGGCGCAGAAGTACGCCGCCGAGGGCGTGCCGCTGGTCGTGCTCGCCGGCAAGGAGTACGGCTCGGGCTCGTCGCGTGACTGGGCGGCCAAGGGCACCTCGCTGCTGGGCGTGCGCGCGGTGATCGCTCAGTCGTACGAGCGGATCCACCGCTCGAACCTGATCGGCATGGGCGTGCTGCCCCTGCAGTTCCCGGNGGGTGAGTCGGTGGAGTCGCTCGGCCTGACCGGCGAGGAGTCGTTCACCATCACCGGTCTCGCCGACGTCGACGAGAAGACGCCGTCGATCACCGTGCGCGCGGGCGACAAGACGTTCGAGGCGGTCGTGCGCATCGACACCCCCGGCGAGGCGGAGTACTACCGCCACGGCGGCATCCTGCTCTACGTCCTGCGCTCGCTGCTCTAGTCGACCTGCTCGAGTCGACCTGCTCGAGTCGACGAGTTCGAGTCGACGAGCGTCCGGCCCCGGTCGGAGCATGTGCCGGCCGGGGCCTCGCGGTCCCGGCCAGCGTGCTCCGGCCGGGACCGCGAGGCTCATCCCGCGTCGTCGCGGCAGTGCGCGCCGGGGTTCTGCTACGTCGTACCTTCTGCTCCTTCAGCGCGCCGGTGGTCCTGGGCGGTGCTGATCCAGCAGGCCATCGTCGCGTACGGCGACGTCGAGACGATCCATGATCGGGTACGTCGGCACTTCGAGGCAGGCGCGGACCACGTCTGCATCCAGGTCCTCACCACCGACCCGACCGCACTGCCTGACCAGCAGCGGCGCGAGCTCGCGCCGGCGCTGCGCCAAGCTGCGACCGCGCCCAGAGGGATCCCAAGAAACTAGCCGGGCCACGCCGCCAGCGCGGCGGTGACGACGTGATCGAGTTCGGCGTGGGTGGCGCCTTTCCGGATGACGCCGCGCGGCAGGCTCACCTGTCGAGAAACCTCGGCGCGCTCCAGGCCGCCGCGGCGGAGCTCTGCGTCGCCGCTCCGACGATCGAACCCGCCGACATCCTCGCCGCAAAGCTGCCAGGCCAGAGCACCCGGTCTGGCTGACGGGCTGCGTACGGTACGGGCTGTCCCCTTGGGTCGGGCCCGGATCGTGATGCGTTCTCGGTTACCTGAAAACTACAGACGGTGATACCTTCCCCTTGTGAGGCAGCCCCGGGCCGCCCGGCGATCGTCCGGGCGGGCCCCCGGCCGCTGGTGACGACGCGTTGCGCCAGGGGGAATCCGATGCCGCGTGGTACTCCGGAGCAGAGCGGGCCCTCCGTACCGACGGTTCCGTCGGGGTTGCCAGGCGAGCGGGTCACACCGCTGGTGCCACAGCCCAGCGGGCCGCAGCCCCGCCGCCCGTCGCTGACTGCCTCCCGGCCGGCGTCCGCCGTGTCGCGGGCGGCCGGCCCGACCGAGCGCCGCCTGCGGGTGCTGGTGGTGGTGGGCACCCGACCGGAGGTNGTCAAGCTCAGCCGGGTCGTCGCCGCCCTCGACCGGGCCGTCGACCTGCGCCTGGTCCACACCGGGCAGAACTACGACCACGACCTCAACCAGGTCTTCTTCGACGAGCTCGGCATCCGCCGGCCGGACCACGTCCTCGACGCCGCCGGGCCCACCCCCGCCGAGACGATCAGCCGGCTGATCTCCCGGCTGGACCCGATCCTCGCCGCCGAGGCCCCCGACGCCGTGCTCCTCTACGGCGACACGAACACCTGCTACGCCGCGATCGCCGCCAAGCGTCGCCGGATCCCCGTGTTCCACCTGGAGGCCGGCAACCGCTGCTTCGACCAGCGGGTCCCGGAGGAGATCAACCGGCGGGTCGCCGACCAGCTCAGCGACGTCCACCTGGCCCTGACCGAACGGGCCCGCGGGCACCTGCTCGCCGAGGGACTGCCCGTCCAGCGGATCTTCGTCGTCGGCTCCCCGGTCAAGGAGGTGCTCACCCACTACGCCCCGCTCATCGACACCTCGGCGGTGCTGACCACCCTCGGCGTGCAGGCGGGGCGCTATCTGCTCGCCAGCGTCCACCGCGAGGAGAACGTCGACCGACCCGAGGCGCTGTCGGCCCTGCTGGAGACCCTCAACCGGCTGGCGGCCCGCTACCGGCTGCCGGTGATCGTGTCGACCCATCCCCGGACCCGCGACCGGCTCGGGTCGCTGCGCCGCTCCGGGCGGGCGCCCCTGCTCGACGAGCGGGTCCGCTTCTGCCGGCCCTTCGGCTTCTGCGACTACATCGCGCTGCAGCGGGCCGCCCTGTGCGTGCTCTCCGACAGCGCCACCCTGACGGAGGAGGCCTCCCTCGTCGGCTTCCCCGCCGTGCTCGTCCGCGAGGCGCACGAGCGGCCGGAGGGCATGGACCGCGGGGTGCTCGTCGCCAGTGTGCTGCGCCCGGAGCGGATCCTCGATGCCGTCGAGCTGATCGTGCGGGAGGCCGAGAGCGACCGCCGTCCGCGGGTCGTCCCCGACTACGACGCCGACGACGTCTCCCGCCGGGTGGTGCACATCATCGTCAGCTACGTCGACCACGTCCGGCGGACCGTCTGGTACGGCGACACCGGCTCCAGCGCCGGGCCGAACCCCGCCGCCCCCGCCGCGACCGCGGACAGCCGCTGACCACAGCTCAGACACAGATCAGGGATCACCGTCAGGGATCTCCCCGACGCGCCGACCGGCCTTCGGTTCGCAGACTGCGAGCGCAGCTACTGGAACCGATCGGGGAGGTCGACCGGCATGCCCGGATTCTGGGACGCCACCATCAAGGCCGTCTACGCGGCCGACAGCGNCACCAACGACACCATCAATGTCATCGACATCGGTAAGGCGTTCGACGTCGTCGCCGATGTCGAGGTCGGCGGCGGCATCATCTCGTTCGGCGGGGCCGACTACCTGCTGAGCGTGGTCATCCGCAACCAGAGCACGTTCTCGGTGGTCTTCACCGCCAGCACAGGGGCTCACCTGCCGATCACGAAGGGGCAGACCTCGCAGACGGTCAATGAGCAACTGCGGCTGCAGGTCCCGGGCCCGTGGAACGCCGACGACGGGGACGTGCTCGACGTCCTCGCGACCTTCAAGGTCACCTCGGGGAACTTCGTCAACATCACGACGGTCACGGGTTCGGCGTTCCTCACCACGTCCTGACCGCGGCCGTGTCCCCGGGCTCGAACCGGCCCGGGGACACGGCCGGCACTGCCTGGTGGCCCCGGCGGGTGATCCCGTCGGGGCCACCGCCGTGTGTCAGGACCTCTCCAGCAGGCGGGCGAGCACCCGATGCGTCTTCGTGTCGGCCTCCGTCTCGATGGCCAGGCCGCGCACGCCCGCCGTTCCCCCGCCCAGTCGGCTTCCAGGCGGAACGTCTCCCCGCCGCGGCGGTGCGTGCCGAGCCATTCCGGACTCAACCGGGACCGGCGCGCTGGCCGCAGTTTGACAGTCGAATCGTCGCGGTCCCGCTCAAATCCGCCATACTGACGTATTCGTAGGATGATGCCGTCGTCGAACGGTGCTATTCCGTCGCATTCCTCGGTGGCGACGGGATCCACGCAGAAGAAAACGTGGCGCCGCGCGCCCGAGGTGGTGGGCAGGATCAGCGCCCGCCGGGCGGCGGCTCGGGACCCTGTCAGGGTCACCTTGGCCTGGACGCAGTCCAGGTGGTGGCGAGGATCCATCACTGCTCTCGACGGGTTGTCGGCCGTGTTCGTCGACCGCGGTCATCCGCGGGCAACACAGGAGAGGAACTCCGCGCTCCCACGACGGCCGAGTCGGCGGGCATGCCCTAACGCTGCTACCCCTTCCTCCCAGGTCAACACCCGGATTTCCGGGCGCGTGTCGGGGAGTTTCCGAAATGGCATCCGGATGGCCGTCACCGGCTATCCGAAAAGCCCTTTCCGGCATTCCCGGGCACGGCAGGATGGTGGCTGCGGACAGGACGTCGCGGGGGGAGGACGGCCGTGATGGAGGTCGTGGAGACCGCGGCCGGGGATGCCTCCGGCCGACGCCTGCTGGTCGGTCGGCAGCGGGAACGCCGCCTCATCGACGGACTGCTGGCGGCGGTGACGCAGCGCGGTGGTGCCCTCCTTCTGCGAGGCGAGCCCGGGGTCGGCAGGAGCACTCTGCTGCGGTACGCCGAGTGGCGATCCGCCGCTCGCGTGCTGTGGCTGCGCGGGGTCGAGTCGGAGTCCGCGCTCCCGTTCGCCGCGTTGGCCGATCTCGTGTTGCCCCTGCGGGAGAACCTGCGGGAGCTCCCCGACGCGCAGCGGGCCGCATTGGAGATCTGCGTCGCGCTCAGCGAGGGTTCGCCGGCCGGCCCATACGCCGCCTGCGCGGGGACACTGAGCCTGCTGGCCGCGGCGGGGGAGGACCGCCCGCTGGTGCTGCTCGTCGACGACCTGCAGTGGGTCGACCCGGCGTCGCGACAGGCGTTGCTGTTCGTCGCCCGCCGGCTCGCCTCGGAGCGGGTGGCGATGCTGCTGACCGTCTGCTCGCAGCCCGCCTCGGTGGGAGAGGAGAGCGGATTGCCCGCGGTGGAGGTCACCGGGCTGTCGATCCCGGACTGCGTCGACCTNCTTGCCGCCCATGGCGTGCGGATTGCCCGGCACGTGCTCGCCGACCTGGTTGGTCGAGTCGGCGGGAACCCGTCCGCGCTGCTCGACGCGGTGGCGTCCCTGCGGGCGGCCCAGCTCAGCGGGCAGGTGCCCGTCGACGAGCTGCCCCTGCCCGGCCGAAGCTGGGAACGGGGCTGGTCGCAGCGACTCGACGCCCTGCCCGAGGCCACCCGCGCCGCCCTGGTGGTCCTCGCGGCGGGCAACGCGGTGCCGGTCGTGACGCTGGAACGCGCCCTNACCGCGGCGTGCGGCTCGCTGGCCGACCTGGACGCGGCGCACGACGCCGGCCTGGTCCGCACAACGATCCCCGCGATCCCCGCGATCCCCGCGACCCCCGCGACCCCCGCGACCACTGTGGTCGGCGACCCGGAGTGCCGGCCTGCGCGGGCAGCGGTGGACACCCCGCCCGCCGAAGGCGGGTCGGGGCTGGCGTTCGCCCATCCGCTGCTGCGTGCGGTCGTGCTGCGCCGGGCCACCCCCGCCGCCCGGCTGCGGGCCTACCGGGCGCTCGCCGAGGTCTGCGACGGCGACGCGGCCGTGTGGTACGCCGCCGCGGGGGCCGAGGGCCCGGACGACCGGGTCGCCACCGCGCTCGCCGACGTCGCGGTCCGCACCCGTCGACACGTCGGCTACGGAGCGGCGGCCCGGGCCTGGCACCGCGCCGCTGAGCTGACCCGCCCCCGCGAGGTCCGCGTCGACCGGCTTCTGCGCGCCGCCGCCGACGCGCACCTCGGCGGCCTGGCACTCGAGGCCGGTTCCTGGGCCGAGGAGGCGGCCCGGCTCGCCGGTGACGCCGCCCTGCGGGCCGATGTGGAGCTGCTGCGCGGCCGGGTCCTGACCTGGTCCGGCCACCCCACCCGGGCGCACGAACAGCTCGTCCGCGCGGCCGAGTCGGTGATCGACGTCGCCCCCGACCGGGCCGGCGCACTGCTGGCCGAGGCCGTCCTGCCCGCCCTGATGGACGGTCGCATCACGATCGCGTTGCGGGCCGCCCAGCGCAGCCGGNGGCTCGGCGCTGGCCGGTCCGGGCACGCCCTGCCCCAGGCGGTGCACCGCGGCCGCGCCTTCACCCTCGCCGGCATGATCGGCGAGGCGAACGCCTGCCTTCAGTCCGCCGCCGGCCCGCTGGGCGCCGCCGACGACGTGGCCGATCAGCAGGCGTTGACCCTCGCGGGACAGACGCTGCTCGACGTCGAGGAGGACCGGGACGCCGTGCGGCTGCTGTCCGCGGTGGTGGACGCCGCCCGGCGCGCGGAGGCCCCGGCGATGCTGCCCTACGCCCTCGCGGTGCGCTGCGAGCTGGAGGGCTGGCGCGGACTGTGGGCGGCCGGCTATGCCGACGGCGTCGAGGCCGTGCGGTGGGCGGAGGAGTTCGGCCAGGTGGGCGCGCTGGGCTTCAGCCTGGTCATGCTCGCCCGCATCGACGCCGCCCGGGGGGATCGCGCGCGGTGCGAGCAGCGCATCGACCGGCTGCGCACGGAGATCGGGCCGTACGGGATCGGCATGCTCGACATGCACGCCGACGGGGCACTCGGCCTCGACGCGGTCGGTCACGGCGAGTACGACGTGGCCACGCTGACCCTCGCCGAGGCCTGGGACCGGGCGCGCGAGCGGGGGCTCGGCAACCCCAACGCGATCCCGATCGCCGGCGACCTCGCCGAGGCCCACATCCGCGCCGGGGAGCATGAGCGGGCCGCCGCGGTCGTGGCCTGGCTCGTCGACCGGGCGCGAGCGACCGGGCTCGCCTGGCCGGCCGCAGTCGCGGCCCGCTGCCAGGGGCTGATGGCCGAGGGACTGGCAGCGGCCGAGGCGGCGTTCGCCGACGCCGAGCAGGCGCACCGCCGCCGGTGGATGCCCTTCGAGGAGGCCCGTACCCGGCTGTGTCACGGCGAGGTACTGCGCCGCCTGCGCCGCCCCTCCGCGGCCCGGGTGCCGTTGCGGGAGGCGCAAGTGGCCTTCGAGTCGCTGGGGGCGCGCCCCTGGGCCCGGCGCGCGAGCGCCGAGCTCATCGCGACCGGGGACCGGGCCAACCGGGCCAGCCGGGCCAGCCGGGCGGCGCCCGCCCGGCTGGCGGAGCTGACCCCGGCCGAGCTGCAGATCGCCCGGCTGGTCGGCGCGGGGATGAACAACCTGGAGGCCGCCGCCGCTCTGTTCGTCTCCCGTAAGACGGTCGAGACCCACCTGACCCGGGTGTATCGCAAGCTCGGGATCCGTTCCCGCAGCGAGCTGGCCCGAGCGCTGCTCGACGCGGGCATCGACGACGGACTGCCGCAGCAGTGACCAGCTCGCCCCAGGCCGCCCGCGGCGCGGGCGAGGCNGCCGGTCGGCGGCCCGCGAACCGGATCAGTCGCGGTCGGCCGGGGGGTCCTCGGCGAGCAGGTCCGTGAGCGGGCCGAACAGCGCCGGCGGGGCGGCGACGGTGAGGTCCTCGGTCGCCGGCCGGCCGTGCAGCCCGCCGACCCGCAGGCCCGCCTCGGCCGCGACCAGCCCGCCGGCGGCATGGTCCCAGGGCTTGAGGCCGCGCTCGTAGTAGGCGTCGACGAGGCCGCCGGCGGCGGCGCACAGATCCAGCGACGCCGCGCCCATCCGGCGGATGTCGCGGACCCGGGGCACCACCCTGGTGAGCACCGCGGCCTGGGCGGCGCGGCGGGACTCCAGGTAGCCGAAACCGGTCGCGACGAGGGCGCCGGCCAGGGTCGTCACCGTCGACCCGGTCAGCGCCGTGCCGTCACGGAAGGCGCCGCCGCCGCGGACGGCCGTGTAGGTCGCGCCCATCGCCGGGGCGTGCACCACCCCGGCGACGACCTCGCCGTCGACCTCCGCGGCGATCGACACCGCCCAGTTCGGCAGCCGATAGAGGAAGTTCACCGTGCCGTCGAGCGGATCGACGATCCAGCGCACGCCGGTCGACCCGGCGGAGTCGGATCCCTCCTCGCCGAGCAGGCCGTCGCCCGGACGCAGCTCGCCGAGCCGGCGGGCCACCAGGGCCTCGGAGGCGCGGTCCAGGGCGGTGACCACGTCGGTGGGGGAGGACTTCGTCGTCTCCGCGGCGACCGCGCCCTCGCGGCCCCGAGCGAGCAGCTCGCCGGCCTCGCGGGCGATCGTCAGCGCGACGTCGAGCAGGATGTCCGGGTCTGGCAGGTCGCTCATCGGTCGGCGCTCCGGGGCTCGGGCTCTGGTTCGGCTTCGGGCTCATCCTGCCAAGGTGGCCTCGCACGCGAGCGTCCCGGCCGGTGAAAGCGGTCACGCCAGGCGGACGCGCGGGGTCTCGGGGGGTCTCGGGGGGCCGGGCACGGCGGTCACGATCGGCGCGCCCGTAGGATCGTCGCTGTGGTTGGCACAGACGGCACTGATCGCTCCGCTCGCGCGGTTCCCGCGAAGCCCAGCCTCGATGGCATCGAGGCGCGGTGGTCGGCGGCATGGCAGGACGAGGGCACCTACACCTTCGACCGCACGGTCGACCGGGGGCGGGTGTACTCCATCGACACCCCGCCACCGACCGTAAGCGGCTCGCTGCATGTCGGCCACGTGTTCTCGTACACGCACACCGACCTCATCGCCCGCTACCAGCGGATGCGCGGCCGTGAGGTGTTCTACCCGATGGGCTTCGACGACAACGGGCTGCCCACCGAGCGCCGGGTGCAGAACTACTTCGGGGTGCGCTGCGACCCGTCGCTGCCCTACGACCCGGACTTCGCCCCGCCGGCGAAGCCGGGCAAGGAGCAGGTGCCGATCTCGCGGCGCAACTTCGTCGACCTGTGCGAGCGGCTGACGCTGGAGGACGAGAAGGGCTTCGAGGAGCTCTGGCGCCGGCTGGGGCTGTCCGTCGACTGGTCGCACACCTACGCCACCATCGACACCCGCTCGCGCGCCGTCGCCCAGCGGGCGTTCCTGCNCAACCTCGCCCGCGGCGAGGCCTACCTGGCCGAGGCACCGACGCTGTGGGACGTCACCTTCCGCACCGCGGTCGCCCAGGCGGAGCTGGAGGACCGGGAGCGTCCCGGCGCCTTCCACACCCTCGCCTTCCCCCGCGGCGCCGACTCCCACGGTGGTACCGACNCGGCCGGCTCGGCCGCGGCGGAGCCGGTGGTGATCGAGACGACCCGTCCGGAACTGCTGCCCGCCTGCGTGGCCCTGGTCGCCCACCCCGACGACCCGCGCTACCAGCCGCTGTTCGGGTCCACCGTGCGCACCCCGCTGTTCGACGTCGAGGTCCCGGTCGTCGCCCACCGGCTCGCCGATCCCGACAAGGGATCCGGCATCGCGATGATCTGCACCTTCGGTGATCTGACCGACGTCATCTGGTGGCGGGAACTGCGCCTGCCGGCCCGCGCCGTGATCGGTCGCGACGGCCGGCTCGTCCCGGAGCCGCCGGCCGCGATCACCTCGCCGGCGGGCCGCGCGCACTACGCCGAGCTCGCCGGCAAGACCGTGCACAGTGCCCGCACGCGCATCGTGGAGCTGCTCACCGGGGCCGGTGCCCTGCTCGGCGAGCCGCGGCCGATCGCCCACCCGGTCAAGTTCTACGAGAAGGGCGACCGGCCGCTGGAGATCGTCACCACCCGCCAGTGGTACCTCCGCAACGGTGGGCGGGACGAGCCGCTGCGCGCCGCGCTGCGGGCCCGCGGCCAGGAGCTGCGCTGGCACCCGGAGTACATGAAGGTCCGCTACGAGAACTGGGTCGACGGCCTCAACGGGGACTGGTTGATCAGCCGGCAGCGGTTCTTCGGTGTGCCGTTCCCGGTGTGGTACCCCCTCGACGACGCCGGCGCGCCGCGTTACGACGCGCCGATCGTGCCGGCCGAGGCGGCCCTGCCCGTCGACCCGTCCAGCGACGTGCCGCCGGGCTACACCGACTCCCAGCGCGGGGTGCCCGGCGGGTTCGCCGCCGATCCGGACGTGATGGACACCTGGGCGACGTCCTCGCTCACCCCGCTGATCGCCAGCGGCTGGGAGAGCGACGCCGACCTGTTCGCCCGGGTGTTCCCGATGGACCTGCGGCCCCAGGCCCACGAGATCATCCGGACCTGGCTGTTTTCCACCGTGGTCCGCACCCATGCCGAGTTCGGCGTGCTGCCCTGGTCGAACGCGGCGATCTCCGGCTGGATCCTCGATCCGGACCGCAAGAAGATGTCGAAGTCCAAGGGCAACGTCGTCACCCCGATGGGCCTGCTGGAGGAGCACGGTTCGGACGCGGTCCGCTACTGGGCGGCGTCCGGGCGGCCGGGCACCGACACGGCCTTCGACGTCGGCCAGATGAAGAACGGCCGCCGGCTTGCCATCAAGATCCTCAATGCCAGCCGCTTCGCGCTGGGCCTCGGCGCCGAGGAGACGCCCGCGGGCACCCCGGTGCCGGTCGGTGGTGCCGTGCCGGTCGGCGAGCCGCTGGACCGGGCGCTGCTCGCCGCGCTCGCCGACGTCGTCGACGCCGCGACCGCCGCGCTCGACACCTACGACTACGCGCGGGCCCTGGAGGTCACCGAGTCGTTCTTCTGGCGGTTCTGCGACGACTACGTCGAGCTGGTCAAGGGCCGTGCCTACGGCTCGTTCGGGGCCGCCGGCGCCGCCTCCGCGCACACCACCCTCGCGGTGGCCCTGTCCGTGCTGCTGCGGCTGTTCGCCCCGGTCCTGCCGTTCGTCACCGAGGAGGTCTGGTCCTGGTGGCGGCCGGGCTCGGTGCACCGGGCGAGCTGGCCGGACCCGGCGGAGATCCGCAAGCTCGCCGACGGCGGGCGTCCCGAACTGCTCGACGCCGTCGGCGCGGCGCTGACCGGCGTGCGCCGCGCCAAGTCCGCGGCGAAGGCGTCGATGAAGGCCGAGGTCGCGAGCGCCCGGATCAGTGGGGAGGCCGACCTCGTCGCCCTCGTCGAAGCGGCGGCCGCCGACCTGCGCAGCGCCGGCAGCATCCGCGAGCTTGCGTTCGGCCCCTCCGGCGGCGAGATCGCCGTCGCCGTCGACCTCGCCTGATCCCGGGTGCGGAGATCGGCGGCGGAGCTCAGATGCCGCGCAGCCGCTGGGCTGAGGGCCGCAGGTAGACGAACCAGGTGACGACGAAGCACAGCGCGTAGTAGGCGATGAAGGAGATGTACGCCGCGTCGCCGGACTTGTAGCTCAGGAACGACTGCCGGAAGGCCAGGTTCACCAGCACCCCGCCGAACGCGCCGATCGCGCCGGCCAGGCCGATCAGCGCGCCGGAGCGGCGCCGGGCGAGGTGCTGGGCCGCCAGCGGATCGGCGCCGGCGTCGACGGCGAGGCGCGACTTCGCCCGGAAGATCGCAGGGATCATCTTGTACGTCGACCCGTTGCCGACGCCGCTGAAGACGAACAGGGCGATGAACCCGACGAGGAACAGGGCCAGCGAGTCCGTCAGCGAGGCGACGAGCACGACCGCAGCCGCTGCGGCCATCGCCACGAAGTTCGCGAACGTGATGCGGGCGCCGCCGAACCGGTCGGCCATGAGGCCGCCGAGCGGGCGGATCAGCGAGCCGAGCAGCGGCCCGAGGAACGTCAGGTAGGCGGCCTTGATCGGGGTGTCGAACCGGTCGGCGAACTGCACCTGCAGCACCTGCCCGAAGGCGAAGCCAAAGCCGATGAACGAGCCGAACGTGCCGATGTAGAGCAGCGACATCACCCACGTGTGGCCGTCGCGGGCGACCTCGCGCATCGCGCCCCGGTCGTTGCGCGCCGTGGAGAGGTTGTCCATGAACAGCGCCGCGCCGAGCGAGACCAGCACGATCAGCGGAATGTAGATCGCCAGGACGACCCGCGGGTGGCCCTTGCCCGCCGTGGCGAGCACGAGCAGNGCGACGAGCTGGATCGCGGCCACGCCCAGGTTCCCGCCGCCGGCGTTGAGCCCGAGCGCCCGGCCCTTGAGCCGGTCCGGGTAGTAGGCGTTGATGTTCGTCATCGACGAGGCGAAGTTGCCGCCGCCGACGCCCGCGACCGCGGCGACGATCAGCAGGGTGGTGTACGAGACGCCGGGTTCGAGGACGATCGCGGCGAGGATCGTGGGGACGAGCAGCAGCAGCGCGCTGAAGATCGTCCAGTTGCGCCCGCCGAAGCGGGCGACGGCGAACGTGTACGGGATGCGCAGCACGCTGCCGACCAGCGTCGGCAACGACGTCAGCAGGAACTTTCCGGCGGGATCGATGTGGTACTTCGGCCCGAGGAACAGGACCATCACCGACCACAGCGACCAGATCGAGAAGCCGACATGCTCGNCCAGGATCGAGAAGATCAGGTTGCGGCGGGCGATGCGGGACCCGCCGCCGTCCCAGAAGGTCGGGTCGTCGGGCCGCCAGTCGTCGATCCACCGGCCCCGGCGGGACGCGGCCGGCGCGAGGTCGGTGGTCGGGACGCCTTCCAGCGTGGCACTCATGTGATGATCCTCCGGGGTGCGGGTGATGCCACGACCGTAGGAACGCACCGTTACGCGGCGACGCGCGAGCTGTGACACTCTCTGAGACATCCGCTCACCCGGCCGGGAGCCGCGCGGTGAGACATGCGGTCGCGGGCCGCCGGCCGCCCGTGAGATCGTCGCCCGGCCACCCGGCCACCCGGCCACCCGGCCACCCGGCCGCCGGAGGATGTCACCCCGATGCCGGATATCCCGTCCAGGTGGGGGAGGGGGCGTGCCACGCCCGACGGTCGGGGCCGGTGACGTCCGGTCCGTGGCGCCCGGAAGCTTGCGGAGGAGCCGATGAGGACAGTCCCGCACCGCGTCGCGGAGACCCCCGACGCCGTCCCTGCCGAGGCACCGCGTCCTGACGGGGAGTCTGTGCCGGGCGGCGTGTCCGGCGCGGCCGGTCCCGCGGCGCTGGCCGCGGCGTTCGAGGCCGAGCGTCCCCACCTGCGGGGGGTGGCCTACCGCCTGCTCGGCTCCTTCGCCGACGCCGAGGACGCGGTGCAGGAGGCCTGGCTGCGCCTCGGCCGGGTCGACGCCGACCGGATCTCCGACCTGCGCGCCTGGCTGACCGTGGTGGTCAGCCGGCTGTGCCTGGACCAGCTCCGCTCGGCCCGCGGGCGCCGGGAGGGGTACGTCGGGCCCTGGCTGCCCGAACCGTTCGTCGCCGGGCTCGCCGGCGGCGACGGCGCCGGGGGCGGCGCCGATGCCGGCTCGCCTGTGCTGGACGCCGCGTTCGTCGCCGGTGCGGCGGTGCCGGTCGGTCCTGACCCCGCCAGCGGGGGCCGGGCGCCGGACCCGGCCGACCGGGTGACGCTCGCCGAGTCGGTGAGCATGGCGATGATGGTCGTGCTCGAAACGCTCAGCCCGGCCGAACGCACCGCCTTCATCCTCCACGACGTGTTCGGCTACGACTTCACCGAGATCGCCGCGGCCACCGGGCGCACCCCGGCCGCGGCCCGCCAGCTCGCCAGCCGGGCGCGGCGCCACGTCCGTGACCGGTCGGTCCGCTTCGACCCGGATCCGGCGTCGCGTCGCCGCGTTGCCGAGGCCTTCTTCGCCGCGGCGGCCGGCGGCGAGCTCGACGGGCTGCTGTCCCTGCTCGATCCGGACGCCGTCCTGCGCTCCGACGGTGGGGGACTCGCGCAGGCCGCCCGCCGGCCGGTGGTGGGCGCCGACCGGGTCGCCCGGTTTGTGCTCGGCATCCTCGCGAAGGCGGCCCGGCGCGCCGACGGGCGGGTGCGGATCCAGCCGATCGAGGTCAACGGCGAACCCGGCTTCGCGAACTTCGAGGGCGACGTCCTGCGCTACATCGCCGGCCTGCACGTCGCGGGCGGCCGGATCGTCGAGATCAACATCATGGCGAACCCGGAGAAGATGCGGCACCTACCGGCCGCGGCCCCATCCAAGGCCGCGGCCCCACCGGGGGTCCCAGCCTTGCCGGGGCGCACGGTGGGGCCGGGTGACGGGGCCGGGGCGGGTTCAGTCGATCCGGCGTAGCTGCTCGCGGTAGCGCTTGCCGTTCGCCACGTAGACGGCGGCGCCGGCGGCGAGATCTGCCTGGTCCGCGCCGCCGGGCAGCACCTTGGCCGGGATCCCGAGCGCCCGCCCGCCCGGCGGCACGACCGTGCCGCCCACGACGACGGCCCCGGCCCCGACCAGCCCGCCGCGCCCGACCCGGACCCGGTGCAGGACCACCGAGCCGGACCCGATCAGCGAGCCGTCCTCGACCACGCAGCCCTCCAGGTGCGCGAGGTGCCCGATCGTGCAGTCGTCGCCGACGACGGTCGCCAGCTCCTCGGTCGCGTGGATCACCGTGCCGTCCTGGACGGAGGTGCGGGCGCCGATCACGATCGACCCGTAGTCGCCGCGCAGCACCGCCCCCGGCCACACGGTCGACTCGGGGCCGATCGTCACCGTGCCGATGACGATGGCGTCCGGGTGGACGTAGGCCGTCGGGTCGATGACGGGGACGGCGTCTCCCAGGGCGTACACGGCCATCCGGCCTCCCGCGGGTCGTCGTGCGCGACTGTGGCCTCCATCGTGCCCCGCCGAGACCGCCGGGTGTGCGGATCAGTCCGTCGAGGTGGAGACCTCCGGACGGACCATGCCGGGCGGCNGGGAGCCCGTCGCCCTGGCCCAGCCGCGGGCAACCGTCCGCTCCGCCGCGAGCCGGCCGAGCCCGATCGCCAGCCCGGAGATCGCCGCCCAGGCGATCGCCTCCGCCCAGGCGGTGTCCGGGTCGGCCGGGTTGACCGGCGGGTCGGACTTGCGCACCTTGCGGTACACGGCCGTGACCCCGCGGCTGGCCGCCGTGCCCGCGAGCGCCGTCGCCGCCCCGCCGACGACCTTCCATCCCAGCTTCGATGCCGCTTTCGCCACCCCGCACCTCTCGTTCTGCGCCGCGGGCCGCACTGGCCCGCCCGTGTGTTGTCCCTACCCCGGTGGCACCGCTTACCCCCAGCTGGCCTGGGTGGGCCGCCGGTGGTCCCTATCCGATCACGGCCGGGCGGTCCCGCCGCCACGCGGGGCGCACCGCCGGTGCCGCGCTGGGGATGGCCTAAGGTTCATCTCGCGGATCGCGGACATCCGGCGCGGCGCAGCGGGCGCCGGCGACGGCCGTCGGCGGCGACCATCCACCTCCCCGTTCGGCCCGTCCAGGCAGGAGAGCAGACCCATGACCGCCCCCGATCAGACGATCCCCGCTGCCCCCGTGGCTTCCGTTGCCCCAGAGGCTCCCGCGGCACCGCCCGGACCGGCCGCGCCCGAAACGGTGGCCGGGGCTGTGGCGTCGGACACCGGGGCCGCGGCGGCGGGTCGGGTAGAGGTCCTCGTGCGGCGGCTGGACCGCGAGTCGGTGCCGCCGGCGTACGCCCAGCCGTCCGACGCGGGCGCGGATCTGGTGACCACGCAGGATGTGACCCTCGCGCCGGGCGAGCGCGCCGTCGTCGGCACGGGCCTGGCGATCGCGCTGCCGGTGGGCTACGCGGCGTTCGTGCATCCGCGCAGTGGCCTGGCCGCCCGGCACGGCGTGACGGTGGTCAACGCGCCCGGCACGGTCGACGCCGGTTACCGTGGTGAAATCAAAGTAGTTCTCATCAATACCGATCGATCCGATCCGATCACGTTGCGTAGGGGCGACCGGATCGCCCAGCTCGTGGTGCAGCGTGTGGAGCATGCCGTCTTCCGCGACGTGGACGAGCTGCCCGCCTCGGTGCGCGGCAGCGGTGGGTTCGGTTCGACGGGTGGCTTCGGCTCGACGGAGGGTCCCGGCGCCGGGGTCGGCGCGGGGACGCCCGGGGGGGCGGGAAGGGAGTCCGGTGGTGTTCGGCCGCGGGCGTAGGGAATCCGATCAGCACGAGGCGTCCCGGCCCCAGGCGCCCGAGCGGCGCGCGCCGGTCGCCAAGGCGGCATCGGTGGTGTTGGACGGTCCCTACGACGTCACCGAGGTGCCGGAGGACGATCTTCACCGGCTCGACCTCGGTTCGTTGCGGATCCCGGCGCTGCCGGGCGTGCAGGTGCAGTTCCAGGTGGAGGAGGCGACCGGCCAGNCGTTGACGGTGCTCGTCACCGACGGGCGCAGCGCGATGGAGCTGTCGGTCTTCGCCGCGCCCAAGAGCCGCGGCCTGTGGGACGAGGTGCGCGCCGAGATCCTGACGACGATCGAGGCGGCCGGCGGTCGCGAGACGAACGGCGCGTTCGGGCCCGAGCTGCGGATGCTGCTGCCCACCGGCCGCCCGGGCGAGACCGTTCCCGGCCGGATGATGGGCGTCGACGGCCCGCGCTGGTTCCTGCGTGCTGTGGTGACCGGCGTGGCCGGGGGCGAGCCGGGGGCCGCCCCGCTGCTCGACGAGACGCTGCGTCAGCTTGTGGTGTCCCGCGGGGACGGCGCGATGCCGGTGCGGGATCCCCTGCCGCTGACCCTGCCCCGGGAGGTCGCCGACCATCCTGACGGCCCCGGCGGCTCGGCGACCGCGGCGACGAGCGGGCGGCCCGAGATGCCGGCGCCCGGCGTCCGCACCGCCGAGCTCCGCTGACCCGGGGCGCAGCGGTTCGCAACGCGCCGCCCTGTACCGCACACGGTACGTATCCGCACGTGGATCGCTCGATCGTGCGGCTTGCCGCGGGCACACTGAGCCTCGGTCATTCGTTGCATCAGACGTGTTCGGGCAGGGTTGCTCGCGCGGGAACGGAGGAGCCGTGGGCGAGCCACACGGTTGGTGGGGGCGCAAGCTCCACAGGCTGACGGCGGGAACGAACGAGCTCGACGCCGAGGATCTCCAGGCCGCCTCCGCGGCGGCGGGCGCCGTTCCGATGAGCGGTTGTCGTGACCGGGACGAGACCTGCGTCGCGGGTACCATCCAGGCGGTGACGGTGCGCGCGCGGGCCGGCGCGCCGACCCTGGAGGTCGACATCTACGACGGCAGCGGCACCGTGACGCTGGTGTTCCTGGGCCGCCGGGACATCCCGGGCCTGCGGGCCGGTGCCTCGGTGAAGGCGTCCGGTCGCGTCACTGTGCAGGAGGGTCGCCCGAGCATCTTCAACCCGCGGTACGAACTCCTGCCGGTCCCCTCCGCGAGCGCCTAGGTTCGGGCGGGGAACCGGCCCCTCACCGACAGGATCCCCACCGACGATGCCACGACTGCCCACCCCCGACGCGCCGCCGATGACGATGTCCGAGGCCATCGGCGGGCCCCGGGGAATCATCGACAGCTCCATCCCGACCGTGGCGTTCGTGACGGTGAACGCCGAGGCCGGGCTGACCGCCGGCATCGCCGTCGCCATCGCCGCCGCGCTTGGCCTGCTCGTCCTGCGCATCGTGCGGCGCGAGCCGACGCAGCAGACGTTCTCCGGCCTGTTCGCCGTCGCGGTCGCCGCGTTCGTCGCCTCGCGCACCGGCGACGCGAAGGGGTTCTTCCTCCCCGGCATCGCGAAGAACGCCCTCGGCGTCGTCGTGGCGCTGCTGTCCGTGGTGCTGCGCCGGCCGATCGCCGGCTATCTCATGGCCGGCCTGGACGCCCGCTACGTGGGCTGGAAGGACGATCCCCGCCAGCGGCGGGCCGCGGTGTGGGCGACCCTGGTCTGGGGCGCCGTGTTCGCCCTGCGCTTCGGCGTGCAGGGCGTGCTCTACCTCGCCGACGAGTCCGGCTGGTTGGCGGCGGCGAACATCGCGCTCGGCCTGCCGCTGTTCGGCCTCGCCGTCCTCGCCAGCTTCGCCATCGTGCGCCGGCTCGCCCCGCTGCCGCCCGAGCCGCCCGCCGCGTCGGGCGCGGCCGTGGTCGAGGGCGAGGTGGTCGAGGGCGAGGTGGTGCGGGCCGACCCGCCGTCCCCCGAGGCACCGGTCGTCGATCCGCTCCGCCCGCCGCGTTGAGCCCGGGGTCGTCCGGACGGATCAGCCTCCGGTGAGAGTCTGCTCGGGCACCGGGCCGAGCAGGGCGGCGAGCTGCTCCTCGGCCTCCGAGCTGGTCGCGACCGCGAGCACCTCGTCGCCGTGCTCCAACGTCGCGTCCGGGGACGGGATGACCGCCCGCCCGTTGCGCAGGATCACCACGAGGGCGGTGTCCGGCGGCAGGGTGATCTCGCCGATGCGCCGACCGACCACGGGCGCGTCCTCGGCGAGGGTGAGCTCGACGAGGGAGGCGTCGCTCTGCCGGAAACGCATGAGCCGCACCAGGTCGCCGACGCTGACGGCCTCCTCGACCAGCGCGGTGAGCAGCCGCGGGGCGGAGACGGCGACGTCGACCCCCCACGACTCGGTGAACAGCCACTCGTTCTTGGNATGGTTGACCCGGGCGACCACCCGCGGCACACCGAACTCGGTCTTCGCCAGCAGCGACACAACCAGGTTGACCTTGTCGTCCCCGGTCGCCGCCACGAGGACGGTGCATTCGTTCAGCCCCGCGGCGTCGAGCTGGGACAGCTCGCAGGCGTCGGCGAGCAGCCACCTGGCGTCGGGCAGCGCGTCGGTGCGGATCTTCTGCGGGTCCCGCTCGATGATGAGCACCTCGGAGCCGTTCTCCAGCAGTTCGGCGGCGATGGAGCGGCCCACCTTGCCCGCACCCGCGATCACCACCCGGCGCACGTTCACCGTCACTTCTCCTCCGGACCAGTGCGCAGCACCGTGTCGGCCTCGGTGGCACGGGCCTTCGTCACGGCCACGTGCAGCACGTCGCCGTCCTGAACGAGGGTGCGGGCGTCGGGCAGCACGCCCTCGCCGAACCGGGTGACGCAGACGACCCGTACCCCNGCAGCCTCCTCCAGCTCGCGCAGCTTGCGGCCCACCCAGGCGGCCCCGGGCGGGATCGCGGTCAGCAGCACCGAACCGGACGGATCGGACCACTGCGCGGTGACGGCATCCGGGAGCAGCCGGCCGAGGATCTGGTCGCGGGTCCAGCGCACGGTCGCGACGGTGGGGATGCCGAGCCGCTCGTAGACCTCGGCGCGGCGGGGGNCGTAGATCCGCGCCACGACCCGCTCGACCCCGAACATCTCCCGGGCGACCCGGGCAGCGATGATGTTCGAGTTGTCCCCGCTGGACACGGCGGCGAACGCGGCGGCCCGCTCGATGCCCGCCTCGACGAGGGTGTCGCGGTCGAAGCCCATCCCGGTGACGCGCTGGCCGGCGAAGGTCGCGTCCAGCCGGCCGAACGCGGCCGCGTTCTGGTCGATGATCGCTACCGAGTGGCCGAGCCGCTCGACACCGCGGGCGAGGGCGGAGCCGACCCGGCCACAACCGAGGATCACGACATGCACGAGGGGAGCGTAGTCGGATCCGGCCCGCGCGGCGCGGATCGTCACCGGAGTGCTCTGTATACGGAGATCCGCCACCCCCGGGCGCGTGACCCCGACCGGCACGGGTTTGTGTGCGCCACATCACAGTTGCGTGTAGCGGTAGCCGACATCGGTAGCATCGCCGCGTGGCGCTCACGGACCGCCTGAAGCGCGGTTTCGTCGGTCGACCGATCGGGAGCGACCGGCTCGGGGAGACATTGCTCTCCAAACGCGTCGCGTTGCCCGTTTTCGCGAGTGACGCCCTGTCGTCGGTCTCCTACGCAACAGAGGAGATCCTGCTCGTCCTGTCGCTGGGCGGGTTGGCCTTCTACCACCTCTCGCCCTGGCTGGCCGGCGCCGTCATCGTGCTCATGCTGACGGTGGTCGCCTCCTATCGGCAGAACGTGCACGCCTACCCGAGCGGCGGCGGCGACTACGAGGTCGTCTCGACCAACCTCGGCCCCCGCGCCGGCCTGCTCGTCGGCAGCGCCCTGCTCGTCGACTACGTCCTGACGGTCGCCGTGTCGGTGTCGGCGGGTGTCGCGAACCTGACATCGGCGGTCACCGGGCTGGCTCCGCACAAGGTCATCATCGCCGTCGTCATCGTCATCGTGCTGACGATGATGAACCTGCGGGGCGTGCGCGAGTCCGGGACCGCCTTCGCCATCCCGACCTACGGCTTCGTGGCCGGCATCGCCGTGATGATCGTAACCGGCCTGATCAAGACGGCCTTCGGCCACACCCCGCGGGCCGAGAGCGCGGGCTACCACGTGGTCGCCGAGCACGACTACGCCGGGTTCGCCCTGGCGTTCCTGGTGCTGCGGGCGTTCGCCTCGGGCTGCACGGCGCTGACCGGGGTCGAGGCGATCAGCAACGGCGTGCCCGCGTTCCGGAAGCCCAAGAGCCGCAACGCCGCGACCACCCTGCTGCTCATGGGCGTCATCGCGGTCGCCATGTTCGCCGGCGTCACCGCCCTGGCCCTGATCTCGGACGTGCACGTCGCCGAGCACACCAAGGACCTCGTCGGGGCCAGCGGCGAGCAGCCGACGGTCATCGCCCAGGTCGCCGCCGCCGTCTTCGGCGACGGCTCGCCCGNCTTCGTCTACATCGCCACGGTCACCACGCTCATCCTCATGCTCGCCGCGAACACCGCCTTCAACGGCTTCCCGGTGCTGGGCTCGATCCTCGCGCGTGACGGCTACCTGCCTCGCCAGCTCCACACCCGCGGCGACCGGCTGGCCTATTCCAACGGGATCGTCCTGCTGGCCGGCTTCGCGGTCGTGCTGATCGTCACGTACCACGCGCAGGTCACCGCCCTGATCCAGCTCTACATCCTCGGGGTGTTCATCTCGTTCACCCTGAGCCAGACGGGGATGGTGCGGCACTGGGCGCGCATCCTGCGCTCGACCGGCCCGTCGGCACCCGACCCCGCCGGCCGCCGACGGATCCGCCGTTCCCAGACGATCAACTTCATCGGCGCCTGCCTCACCGGCACCGTGCTGGTTCTCGTGCTCGTCACGAAGTTCACCCACGGCGCCTGGATCGTCTGCCTGGCCATCCCGATCATCTTTCTCGGCATGCGGGGGATCCGGGGCCACTACGACCGGGTCGCCGTCGAGCTCACCCCGGAGCCGGGCCCCCCGACCCTGCCCTCGAGGATCCGGGCCGTGGTCCTCGTCAGCAAGATCCACGCACCGACGCTGCGGGCGCTGGCCTACGCCAAGGCGTCCCGGCCGCACAGCCTCGTCGCGCTCACCGTCGCCGTGGACCAGGCCGACGCCGACCGGCTGCGCGACGCGTGGGCGGAACGCGGCATCAGCATCGATCTGGTGGTGCTCGCCTCCCCCTACCGGGAGGTCACCCGGCCGGTGCTGGACTACGTCGCTCGGATCCGGCGGGAAAGCCCCCGCGACGTCGTGGCCGTCTACGTCCCGGAGTACGTCGTCGGTCACTGGTGGGAGCACCTGCTGCACAACCAGAGCGCGCTGCGGCTCAAGGCCCGGCTGCTGTTCCANCCCGGTGTGATGGTCACCAGCGTGCCGTGGCAGCTCGCCTCGTCCAGCGGCGCGGAGCGGCGGGTGGAGCGGACCGGCGCGGGCGCCGTGCGCCGCGGCCGGGCCGCCCTGCCTGGACCCGTTGGCGGCCCGCCCACCCTGGAGCCGACCCGCGGGTCGACGGGCGCGGCGGGCTCCACCGGCGCGGTCGGCCCCGCCGATGTCGGGTCGCCGCCGGCGGAGCGGGAGTGAGCCCCGCTCGCCGCCGGCCGGCCGTCGCCGCCCCCGCCGCCGGCTCGGCGGGGAAGTCCGCCGGCTCGACGAGGGGCGTCGCCGAGGCTGCGACCGCGGTGGGGTCGATCATCGAGCTGGTGGTGGGGCAGGTGGCCCACGGCGGGTTCTGCGTGGCGCGCGCGGGCGGGCGGGTCGTGTTCGTGCGGCACGCGCTGCCCGGGGAGCGGGTCCGGGCCCGGGTCACCGACGACTCCCACGACCGCTACTGGCGCGCCGACGCCGTCGACGTCCTCACCCCTGCTCCGCAGCGGGTGGCGGCTCCCTGCCCGCATGCCGGTCCCGGCGCCTGCGGGGGCTGCGACTGGCAGCACGCCGACCTCGCGGCGCAGCGCCGGGGCAAGGCCGAGGTGATCGCGGAGGCCCTGCGCCGGTTCGGCGGCCTGGACGCCGAGGCAGACCCCGAGGCCCACCCCGCACCCGGCTCGCCCGCCGCACCCGGCTCGCCCGCCGCACCCGTCCCGCCCGCCGCGCCTCGTGCGGCCGCTGTGCCTGCGGACCGACCGGGGGAGGCCAGTACCCGACGCGGGCCCGTGCGAGTGATCGTCGAGGCGGTGTCCGTTGACGGCGGGAGTGACCAGGCGGGGAGTGACCAGGCGGGGAGCGACCAGGGGGGGAGTGACCAGGCGGGGAGCGGTGCGGACGACGGCCTGGGCTGGCGGACCCGGATGCGCTTCGCCGTCACCGCGCAGGGCGAGATCGGACTGCGGGCCAGCCGTTCCCACGAGGTGGTCGCCACCCCGGACTGCCGCATCGCCCACCCGCTCGTGGCCGCGGCGCTGGCCGGGCGCCGGTTCCCCGGCGCCGACGCGGTCGAGGTCGCCGCGAGTCCCTCCACCGGTCAGGTGGCCGTCGCGGTACATCCGGCCGGGGCGGCGCCGGNGCCGGGCGAGGTCGTCGAGACGGTGGAGCAGCGGCGGTTCCAGCTCGGGCCGGACGTGTTCTGGCAGGTCCACCCGGGGGCCCCGCGGGTGCTGGTCGCCGCCGTGCGCGACGCGTTGCGGCCCGGTCCTGGCGAGACCGCGCTCGACCTGTATTCGGGGGCGGGCCTGTTCGCCGCGTTCCTCGCCGTCGACGTCGGCCCCGGCGGCCGCGTCGTCGCGATGGAGTCCGACGCCGCGGCGGTCGCCGCCGCCGCCCGCAGCCTCGCCGACCTGCCCGAGGTCTCGCTGCGCTCGGTGCGGGTCACCCCGGCGACGGTGCGCGGGGTGATCGGCAGCGGACCGACGGCCGGCCGCGTGGACATCGCCGTGCTGGACCCGCCGCGCACGGGGGCGGGGCCCGCCGTGATGGCCGCGCTGCTCGCCCACCACCCGCGTGCCGTCGCGTACGTCGCATGCGACCCGGTGGCCTTGGGCCGGGACCTGGCCGCCGCATCCGAGCTTGGTTACGAGCTGGTCTCGCTGCGTGCGTTCGACCTGTTTCCGATGACCGCGCACGTCGAATGCGTGGCCCTGCTGAAGCCGCGCGTCACCGAACCCGCTGTAACCGAAACCGTACGGCAGGTGGGACGCATCGCCGCCACCGGGACCGATCGCTCGGCTCCGCCGCCGCCCGGTCGCCCCGGCGTGTCGTCCGCGCGCCACGCCGGGGCGCGCGGTACGTCTGCGTACCCGCATCCCGACCAATAGTGTGCGAGTCGGGGGTGCATTTTACCCCGAGCAGGTCTATTGCCTCCTCATCCACGAGGAACTCACATGTCGTCAGCCCGTCTGCGAGCGCGCAGGGGAGCTGCGTAGACTTTGCCGGACCCGGACCGATCCCCTTTCGGGAGAGGGAGTTCACGCCGTGTCGCTTCTGTCCACGATCAGCTGTCCCCAGGACGTCAAGCGCCTCGACCATGAGGAGCTCGGCACCCTGGCGGCCGAGATCCGTGATTTCCTCATTCACGCCGTCGCGCGTACCGGAGGCCACCTCGGACCCAATCTCGGTGCCGTCGAGCTGACGCTGGCGATACACCGAGTGTTTGATTCGCCGTTTGACCGCATCCTCTGGGACACCGGCCACCAGTCGTATGTCCACAAGATTCTCACCGGTCGGTCGGGTGATTTCGACGGGCTGCGCCAGCGGGGCGGCCTTTCGGGCTACCCCAGCCGGGCCGAGTCCGAGCACGACATCATCGAGAACTCGCACGCCTCGACCGCCCTGTCCTACGCCGACGGGCTCTCGCGCGCCTACGCGCTGCGCGGGGAGGACCGGGCCGTCGTCGCGGTCGTCGGTGACGGCGCGCTGACCGGCGGCATGTGCTGGGAGGCCCTGAACAACATCGCGGCGGATGACCGCCCCGTCGTCGTCGTCGTCAACGACAACGGCCGGTCCTACGCGCCGACGATCGGCGGCCTCGCCGACCATCTGGCCGCCCTGCGCCTGGCCCCCGAGTACGAGCAGGTCCTCGACGTCGTCAAGCAGGTCCTCGGCCGCACGCCGCTGGTCGGCGCGCCGCTGTTCGACGCGCTGCACGGCATCAAGAAGGGCATCAAGGACGTCGTCCAGCCGCAGGGGATGTTCGAGGACCTCGGGCTGAAGTACGTCGGCCCGGTCGACGGTCATGACGTCGTCGCGGTCGAGTCCGCCCTGCGCCGCGCCCGCGACTTCGGCGGGCCGGTCATCGTCCACTGCGTCACCCGCAAGGGCTTCGGCTACCCGCCGGCCGAGCAGGACGACGCCGACAACTTCCACGGCGTCGGCGTCATCGACCCGGTCACCGGCAAGCCGGTGTCCACGTCGAAGACCACGAGCTGGACGAACATCTTCTCCGAGGAGATCGTTCAGCTCGGCGCCGAGCGGCCCGACGTGGTCACCCTGACGGCCGCGATGCTCCAGCCGGTCGGCCTCGGCCCGTTCGCCAAGGCGTACCCGGACCGGGTGTTCGACGTCGGCATCGCCGAGCAGCACGCCGTCACCTCGGCCGCCGGGCTCGCCATGGGCGGGCTCAAGCCGGTCGTGTGTCTGTACGCGACGTTCCTCAACCGTGCCTTCGACCAGGTCCTGATGGACGTCGCCCTGCACAACCAGCCGGTGACGTTCGTGCTCGACCGGGCCGGGGTGACCGGTGAGGACGGCGCGTCGCACAACGGCATGTGGGACATGTCGTTCCTGCAGGTCGTCCCCGGCCTCGCGATCGCCGCCCCCCGGGACGCGCCGACCCTGCGCGCCGAGCTGCGGGAGGCCGTCGAGACCACCGACAAGCCGACCGTGGTCCGCTTCCCCAAGGGCAAGGTGGCCGCGGACGTGCCGGCGATCGACACCATCGGCGGGGTGGACGTGCTGTTCCGCTCGCCGGCGGTGGCCCAGCGCCGCGAGGTGCTGCTCGTCTCGGTGGGCGCGATGGCCGCCACCTGCCTGGAGGTGGCGCGGCTGGTCGCCAGCCAGGGCATCGGCATCACCGTCGTCGACCCCCGGTGGGTCAAGCCGCTGCCCACCGTGCTGGTGGACCTGGCCCGGGACCACGACCTGGTCGTCACCGTCGAGGACAACGGCCGGGTCGGCGGGGTCGGGTCGTCGCTGGCCCAGCTCCTGCGCGACGCCGACGTCGACGTCCCACTGCGTGACTTCGGCATCGCCCAGCGCTTCCTCGACCACGCCAAGCGCGACGAGATCATCGCCGAGGTCGGCCTCGCCCCCCAGGACCTCGCCCGCAAGGTCGTCGAGGCCATCGCGAAGCGTCAGCCCGCGCTGGAGGGCGACCCGGCCGCGGACGCCGACCAGGCCTCCCCGGGCGCGCAGCGTACCGGCGAGCAGGTCGCCGACCAGCACTGATCGTCGCTGCCCACCGCGTCTCGCGGATTCGGCGCCCCACCACCGGCACCCCCGGCGGTGGGGCGCCGCCGTCTGCGCGCCGCCCGACGGGGCCGGTCCCGGGGGTCGGCGCACCGACGGCCGGGATCCCGGCCTAGGCTGGCCCGGTGGGTCAGCACACCGCGTCGGCCGAGCCGGCGGCCGTCTCCGCGCGCCGGTCCGGGCGCGGCCCGCGCTGGTGGCTCGTGCGCGGCGCGCTGCTGGTGGCCCTCGGCCTGCTGGCGGTGGCCCTGGTCAGCCAGTGGAACGACGTGCGGGACTCGTTCCGCCTGCTCACCGTCGGCAGCGTCGTCGCCTCGGGGGTCGCGACCGTCCTCGCCGTCGGGACGACGGTGCTGTCCTGGCGGGCGTTGCTGGCCGGGCTCGGCGCCGAACTGCCGCTGCGGGCGGCGGTACGGATTTTCTTCGTGGGTCAGATCGGGAAGTACATCCCGGGCAGCGTGTGGCCGGTCCTCGCTCAGATGGAGCTTTCCCGCGACTACGGCATCTCCCGGCCGAAGGCGGCCTCGGCGAGCCTGGTCGTGCTGGCCCTCGCCGTTCCCAGCGGGGGTCTCGCCGCCGCGGTCACCCTCCCGTTCGTCTCCGCCGACGCGCTCGCGCGCTACTGGTGGGCGCTGGCCGCCGTCCCGGTGTTCGCCGTCGTGCTCTACCCGTCGGTGCTGTCCCGGCTGCTGGCGCTGGGATTCCGGCTGCTGCGCCGCGCGCCGCTCGACGAGCCGCTGACGCTGCGCCCCATCGCCGCCGGCGCCGGCTGGCTGCTGGTCAGCTTCTGCTGGTACGGCCTGGCGACCTGGCTGCTCGTGCGCGATCTCGATCCCGAGGTCGGCGGAGGGCGGCTGCTGCTGCTCTCGGTCGGCGCCTACGCCCTGGCCTGGACCGCCGGCTTCCTGGTGCTGGTGGTTCCGGCCGGCGCGGGGGTCCGCGAGGCGGTGCTCGTGCTCGCGCTCGCGCCCGCCGTCGCGGGCGGTCCCGCCACGCTCGTCGCCCTGGTTGCCCGGCTGTTGGCCACCGTGGCCGACCTGGTGTGGGCCGGCGTCGGCGTGGCCCTGCGCGGGCGGGGCGCGCCGATTCCCGCCGCGTCCCCGGAACCTGGTCCGGATGCCGGGCCCGGGCCCGGGGCGCCGCCGGGGGAGCGTGCCGCCGACCCTCTGCCGGACCCGGCGACGCGCCGCTAGCGGAGCAGGCGGCGCCTGCGTCGAGCCGCCGGTGCCCCGTCCGCCCCCGTGGGATCTCCTCGCCCCCGCCCACGCTGCCCATACGGGCAGGATGATGTGATGGGCGGCGGGGCGACCGGATCGAGAACCGACGGTTCGACCGGCCACGAGGGAGACGTATGAACGGCCAGGGCAGCGAGAACCCGTCCGGTCGGCGGGAGCCGGGCGCCGAGGACGCTGACCTGGCGGACACGACCGGGCCCCTGGGCCCCTGGGCCCCGCCCGCGCCGCCCGCCGCTCCCTTCGCCGCGACCGCATCCGGACCGGGCTGGAGCCCGGCGCCCGCGGATCGGCCTGCCGGCCCACACCCGCTCCTGGCTGCGCAGATCCCCCGCCCGCAGCCGGCACCGCGGCGGCCGGGCACCGAACGCGGCACCGGGACCGCCTGGTCCTCGCCCCCCTCCGCCCCCGTGGGCGCGGCCCCTCCTGGCGCGGTGCCCCATGGCCCAGCCCCCACAGGTCCCGCTCCGGTGGGCCCGGTCCCCGTCGGTCCCGCCGGCGTCGGACCGCCCATGCGGCCGATCCCCGTCGGCGTGGGCGGGCCACCGAACATGGTGGCTCCCGCCGGACCACCCAGCGGGCCCGGGTCCCCGCCCCACGGCTGGGGCGGCCCGGTCTGGCCGGGCGGGCCGGCCGGGCCACCGGCCAGGCCACCGGGGGCACCGCCGCGCCGCGGGCCGGCCCGCTGGCTGATCCCGCTCGTCCTCGTGCTCGCCGTGGCCGTCGGCGCGGGCGGCACCGGCATCGTTCTGCTCACCCGGTCCGACAACGGCCCCGCCGAGGCCGTGCGGTCCTATCTCGGCGACGTCCGCGCCGGCCACTACGACGCCGCCTACGACCGGCTGTGCAGCTCGGTCCGGGGCAACCGGTCGGCCGTCGAGTACACGATCCTCATGCGGGCGCTCGACGGGATCAGCGGGGGCATCGCGTCGTTCGCCGTGCGGGGCGTGCAGACTCGCCATCCCGCCGCCGCCCAGACGATCCGGGAGGTCCAGGTCGACATCCGGCGCGGTGACGACTCGGCCAGCCGGGAGTCCTACCAGGTGGGCAGGGAGTCCGGCGGCTACTGTCTGCTCACCCCGGGCGCGCCCTTCACCGCCGGTGCCGGCGGCGGCACCGCGGACGGGCAGCCGCCGGGACCGTTCGGTGGGTTGCCGGACATCCCTGGGAGCGGTGGCTCGAGCGGTGGCCTGGGTGGCGGTTCGGGCGGCGATGGTTCAGGCGGTGGCGGTTCAGGTGGTGGTTCGGGCGGTGGTGACTCGGGTGGTGGCTCCGGCCGCGGTGGCCTGGGCGACGGGAACCCGCCGGCCCGCGCCGCCTGATCCGCCGTCCGCCGACGCGGGGAGGTCGGTGGCACCGATCGCCGCGCCGCTGCCTACTCCCGCGGCCGGCTGCGCCGTCTCGGCCGGCCCTGCGTCCTCGGACGCCTCGTCGGCGGTCCCGGCGGCGAGGCCGCCACGCCTGGGGATGGACAGGGCGCAGAGCAGGGCGAGGGCGACGGCGATCACGCCCAGCCACAGCGCGGGCCGCGTCCCGTCGACGAACGCCGCCGGCGTGTCATAGCCGCCGCGGGCGGTGAAGACCGACGACAGCACCGCGATGCCGAGCACTCCACCGAGCTCGCGCAGGGNGTTGTTGGTGCCCGACGCGATGCCCTGCATCCGGGCGGGCACGACCCCGAGCGCGACGGTCGCGATCGGCACGAAGAACAGTGCCATGCCGACACCGGAGAGGATGAACGGCCCGATCAGTGCCGAGTACGACATGTGCGTGGTGAGCACCAGCGCGATCCAGGCGAGTCCGGCGGCGTTGAGCGCCAGCCCGCCGACCAGNAGCGGCCGGCCACCGATGCGGTCCGACACCGGCCCGGCGAGCGGCGCGATGAGNAGCGGCATCGCCGTCCACGGCAGGGTCCGCACGCCGGCCTGCAGCGGCGAGTAGCCGTAGACGTTCTGCAGCGCCTGGGCCAGCAGGAAGATCGAGCCGAACATACCCATCGAGAACAGCAGCGCGGTGGCGTTCACGGCCGCGAAGCCGCGGACGCGGAACAACCCCATCGGCAGCATCGGCGTCCCGCCCCGGCGGGCGACCCGAAGCTCCCAGGCGACGAACGCGGCGATGCCGAGGCCGCCGAGTACCAGCGCGCCGAGCACCGGGGTGCTCGTCCAGCCGTGCCCCTCCCCGCGGACGAGGCCGAAGGTGACGCCCAACAGCCCGGCGCTGATCAGCGCGGCGCCCGTGAGGTCGAGCCGGGACGAGCGGACCCGCGACTCGGTGAGCGCGCGCAGCCCGACGGGCAGCGCGACGAGGCCGATCGGCACGTTGACCCAGAAGATCCACTGCCAGCTCGCGCCCTCGGTGACCGCGCCGCCGATGAGCGGGCCGACCGCCACGGCCAGCCCCGTCATCGCCCCCCAGATGCCGAGGGCGGCGCCCCGGCGCTCCTCGGGCACGGCCGCGGCGAGCAGCGTGAGGGTCAGCGGCAGCACGAAGGCGGCGCCGACACCCTGCACGGCGCGGGCGGTGATGAGGACGCCGATCGACGGGGCGAGCGCGGCACCCGCGCTGCCCAGGGTGAACACGGCGAGACCGGCGAGGAACACCCGCCGGCGCCCGAGTCGGTCACCCAGGGCCGCCCCGGTGAGCAGCAGGACGGCAAACGGCAGGGTGTAGGCGTTCACCGTCCATTCCAGGCCTTCCAGACCAGCACCGAGATCCTCGCGGATCCGCGGGAGCGCCGTGGTGACCACCAGGTTGTCCAGGGACACCATGAACGCGGCCAGCGACGTCACGACGAGGGTCCAAGCGGTGCTGGGGCGTCGGGGCATGGCGGTTCTCCTTCCGTTTCTTGTGAGCACTCACTATCTTTGTCAGGTAGTAACCAGTCACTACCTTGGACGTGCGCGCCGGGCTATGGCCCGCCGGGAGCCGGCGTGCCGCGGTCGATCCGGATCAGGTGGGGTGGGGCTCCAGGGCGCCGGGCCCCGGAAGGTCGGGGCCCGGAAGGTCGGGGCTCGGCGCGTCGGGTCTCAGGGCGCTGGCGGCGGTCGAGCCCGGCGGTGCCACCATGCAGATCATCTGCGCCCACTGTTCGTCGAGGACGGCGAGGTCCATCGCCGCGATGATGTTGAACAGCATGCCGTAGGCGAAGAACAGCCGGATCTCGTCGGTCGGCAGGCCGGTGATGNGGACGACGTCGTCCCACAGCCGGTGGAAGCCGGTGNGGGTCGCGACCTGGACGTCCGGGTCGTAGCAGCCGGAGTAGGCCTGCAACTGATTCAGCAGATACGTCGGGTCCGCCAGCAGTTCCTGGTAGGACTCCTTCATGGCGTCCAGCGCGGCCTCGCCGGTCAGCTCGCCGACGGCCCGCTCGAAGTGGGTGGCGGTCCGGCGAAAGGTGTCCTCGATGACGGCGAGGAACAGCNCCTTCTTCGTCGGGTACAGCCGGAACAGGTACGGCTGGGAGATGCCGGCCCGCGCCGCGATCGACTCCGTGGACGTGCCGGTCAGCCCGCCGTGGGCGAACTCCACGACGGCCGCGGCGAGCACGCTCGCCCGCCGCTGCTCGGCGCTCATCCGCCCACTGCCACCCTCAGTCCGTGTCCTCACACTGGCAAGGTAGTGGCCACTCACTACTTTGTCTAGCATGAGCCACTCGTCGTTGGCCCACAGCATCGGCCCGGGCCTCGGCGTCTCGGCAGGCCAGTAAGGTGATCATCACTCGCTGCGTCGTTGGGTCGAGACGAGTCCTCGTAGGGCAGTGTCGGGCGCGGGGCGGCCGTTCGCTCGTAACGTGAAGGATGGTTGCCATGTCGACCGACGGACTCGGCACCCAACCCAGTGCTACGACGTACGAGTTGGAGGATCTCGTCGCCCAGGCCTGGCAGGGTCGGGTCCGGGTCCCTCATTTCCAGCGTGACTTCCGCTGGGGAAGCCAGGATGTCGTCCGGCTTTTCGACAGCATCATCAAGGGATATCCAATCGGCAGCTTGCTGCTTTGGGTTCGGCATTCTGGTGTCGAGTCTGTCACGCTGGGGGAGTTGCGGATTGCAGCCCCAGAAGGTGAAAACACCTTCTGGGTCGTCGATGGTCAGCANCGCATCACGAGTATTGCCAACGCGCTGCATCCCGAGGGGAACAGGCACAGCCCGTTCTCTGTGCACTACGACCTCAAGGCTCAGAAATTTGTTGATCGCCCCAGGGTGATGGACGATTATTACATACCCCTACCGATTTTGTTTGATCTCGTAGAGCTGATTGGCTGGTTCTCTGATTCGGGTCGGGGTGCCCGAGAGTATTTTCCTGTGGCGCAACGTATTGCAACGATGCTTCGCCAGTACAAGATCCCAGCCTACCTGGTCCGCCAGGACGACGAGGAAGTCCTTACCGACATCTTTGACCGAATGAACAACTTCGGCAAAAGGTTGAGTCGGGCCGAGATATTCTCCGCTCTGTTTGCCGGTCCAGAAGAGGGCTCGGCCCAACGCCTCTCGCTGTCGCGGATCGCTGAGCGCGTTGACGCGCAGACCGGGTTCGGCCTAATTGATGCAAACACGGTACTGCACTCGATACGCGCCAGGCGTGGCCCTGATCCTATGCGTGATATACGTGGCGAGTTTGCTGATGGTGACCGGCGGGTTACATCGGATTTCCCCGGCGAGTCGCAGGAATCGGCTTATGCCGAGAGCGAGGCGGCGCTTGTGCGAGCTGTCGCATTTCTGCAGCGGGACGCCGGTGTGCCGCATCTCTCCCTGCTGACATACAAGGCCCTGCTCGTCGTACTTGTTCGATTCTTTGCGCACTTTCCCGANCCTACCGAACGGAATCGGATCCTGCTCCGCCGTTTCTACTGGCGTGCGGCTGTGGGTGGTCCAACGGTGTTCAAGGGCAGCTTCACCCAGGTGAGCCGCATTCTCTGTGCTCTGGTCCGGCCGGGTCATGAAGAAACGTCGGTGCAGGAACTTGTCAAGTCNATGGATCGATCGGTGAGGGAGATTCCGAGCGCCGTGCGATTCCGCACGAACGAGGCGGTCGGGAAGATCATTCTATGCTCCTGGTGGTGGCTACAGCCCAGATCTCCGCTTTTACTGGTAAACGGTACAAAAAAACGATCTTTCGGAGCTGCTCGTCGAACAGTCGACGGCGGCGCTCGCGGTGCACCGTCTTTTCCCGCNCGGAGCCCGGAACGTCCAGCAGCTATGGGCTGCGGCCCGGCTCTTCATTCCGAGCCCGACGGAGTCCCTCGAAAGCTTCCTAGTACTACAGCGACAGTGGTCGGTGTGTGATCTCTTGCTTCGAGTGCGGTGTGGTGTGGACGGAAGAGCGGCCACCGTGTGTTTCTCCATGTTTTGTGAGAACAAAGGGAGAGACCGCGGTGGCCGCGGCTCAGAGTGTATCCGAGGTGGATGTAGCGATGTGGGAGGCGGGGCTGGAGGAGCTGTTCGGCCGGGTGGAAGGCTGTTTCCGGTCTGATCAGCCCCGGGCGCAGGCGCGGGCGTATGTGGCGGGGTTGTTGTCTCGGACCGAGCGGAAGAACGGGTGGACGCTGGCGGAGTTCAGCCGTGAGTCCGGGCCGCAGAAGAT
>NZ_LJJX01000051.1:0-46022 GCF_001421075.1 Frankia sp. CpI1-P
GTGGTCCGTAACGGTCACGCGCAGCCGCGGCAGGTGATGACCGCCGCCGGCGCGGTCGAGGTCACCGCACCGCGGGTCAACGACCGCCGGGTCGATCCGGCCACCGGGGAACGACAGAGGTTCTCCTCGGCGATCCTGCCGCCGTGGTGCCGCCGCTCCCCGAAGATCGCCGAGGTGTTGCCGCTGCTCTACCTGCACGGCCTGTCCTCCGGTGACTTCGTGCCCGCGTTGGAGCAGTTCCTCGGCTCGGGTGNCGGCCTGTCCGCCTCGACGGTGACCCGGCTGACCACGACCTGGCAGGGCGACTACCAGGCGTTCACCAACCGGGACCTGGCCGGCGTGGACTACGTCTACCTGTGGGCCGACGGGATCCACGTCACCATCCGCCTGGATGAGGAGAAGCTGTGTCTGCTCGTCGTCATCGGGGTCCGCGCCGACGGTCGCAAGGAACTCGTCGCCCTCGCGGATGGCTACCGGGAGTCGACCGGGTCGTGGGCGGACCTGCTGCGCGACTGCGCGCGCCGCGGCATGGGCGCCCCCGTGCTCGCGGTCGGCGACGGCGCGCTGGGGTTCTGGGCCGCGCTGCGTGAGGTGTTCCCCCAGACCGCCGAGCAGCGCTGCTGGGTCCACAAGACCGCGAACGTCCTGGCCGCGCTGCCGAAGTCGGCGCATCCCGGTGCGAAGAAGCACCTCGCGGACATCTACAACGCCGAGGACAAGACCCACGCCACCGCCGCGGCGAAGGCGTTCGCCGCCGCCTACGGAGCGAAGTTCCCCAAAGCCACCGCGAAGGTCACCGACGACCTGGAGGTGCTGCTGGCGTTCTACGACTACCCCGCCGAACACTGGGTGCACCTACGGACCACGAACCCGATCGAGTCGACGTTCGCGACCGTCCGCCACCGCACCCGGGTCACCAAAGGCCCGGGATCGCGTGCCGCCGGGCTGGCCATGGCGTTCACGCTCATCGAGGCCGCCCAGGCCCGCTGGTGGGCGGTCAACGCACCCCACCTCGTCGCCCTCGTCCGCGCCGGCGCCGTCTTCGAAGCCGGCCAGCTCGTCGAACGACCCACCACCACACCCGTCAACCAAGCCGCCTAACGATCACCATCCACAGGTCTTGACAATTCCTCGTGATAACGACCCGCATGACGNCTTCCTTCCGCCGGAGGCAGACCGCGGTCGGACGGAGGCTAGTACGTCAGGGAACCAGTCGCCACGGTGATACCACCGGCTCACGCGGTTATGGACCACGGGTACAGACACCGGCTGGCTACCGGGAATTCAGGACAGCCGCCAGTTGCGCGCGCGAACGCAGGCCCAGCTTGGCGTAGACATTTCCCAGGTGGTATTCGACCGTGCGAACGCTCAGTACCAGTTCGTCCGCGATCTTCTGGTTCGACAACCCGTCGCCGGCCAGGCGCGCCACGTCCGACTCCCGCCGGGTCAGACCACGCACCCGGCCCGGCAGCATGAGGACCGGCGTTGGTGNGGAGGTTGGGGTTGGGGTTGGTGACCTGACCCGAGGCATGGCGTCCATGCACGCGGCCAGCGCGGTCTCGCAGGAGGTCAGGTACGGCGTGGCGCGCAGCGAGGCGAAAATGTCCCGGGCGGAGGCGAGGACCTGTGCCGCCTCGCCGAGCCGACGCGCCCGGCTCAGAAAACGACCATGGGTGAGATCGAGTAGTGCCCGGTCGAACGGCAGGCGCACGCTGAGAGTCGTCGCCACCGCGCGTTCGTATGCCCCCATGGCGGCTCCGGCCCGCCCACTCGCCCATTCGATCGCGACCCGCGCCCGCGCCGCGGCGAACCCGGTCAGGCTCATGCCCCGTTGGGAGACCGACCGCTCGAGGGGGGCGAGTATCTTCTCGGCCTCGTCGATGCGACCGACACAGGCCAGCGACTCGGCGTAGAACACCCTCCAGGGAAGACTGACGGGTTGGACCGGGTCGTCCGCCGGATGCGCGACGAACCATTCCAGCTCGTCGACAACACGAGTGTGCGCGCCGAGGGCATGCGCGACGCGGGCTCGCGCGATGCGCACAAACTCCTCGGCACGGCCGCCGGTCAGCGCGACACGCAGGTGCTCGACTCGAGCCACATGCACGCCGGCCGCCTCGGGGTCGCGCGCCGCGAGCGGTTGGATCATGGCGAGCAGGCACCACAACGCCAGCCACGCCTGGCCGGTCTCGACGGCCGCCGCCGCGGCGGTCTCGGCGTGCGCAAGCGCGTCATCCCAGTCACCCAGGCAGAACTCGACCAGGGCCAGATGCGCCAGTGCCACCAGTCCGACCGGCGCCGCCGGGTCATCACCGTTGTGCGCCTCCGCCGCGGCCCGCAGAATCGTCCGGGCCTGGGCCATCTCGTCGGTGGACGCCTTGTACACCCCCCGGACCAGCAGCGCCAACTCCCGTTGATGTTCGCCAGCCGCAGCGTCGCGTTCGACGGACTCGGCAACGGCCCGCGCGTCCGCGAGGCGTCCCGACCACAGGTAGGCGGTCAACGCCAGATAGGGAAGGCTGCTGGGCTGGCCGCCGCTGGACCCGCCGGCCAACTGTCGAGCGAGCAAGGCCCGGCGGGCCCACGACGCGCCCGACCGGAATGATCCGTAGCTCAGACCGACGATCAGTAACGCCTCGCAGACCGCGCTCGCCATGGCGGGGTCGCGTGCGGTCGCGGTCCGGACGTCGGTGGCGTCCGAGGACTCGGCCTGGGGTAAGGAGCGGGATCGGACCTGGGGCCGGGACCCGGCTCGAGGCGCGGTCAGTTCCGCCCAGGCCCGCAGGAGCCTCGCCTCACCGGCGACGTAGTCGCCGCGAACCAGCGCGAGCCGCCCGTGGAGATAGTGGTATCGGGCGCCGTCGGCGAGCGGTTCCGTGTCCTCGAGCTGGGCCACCGCGCGCGCGGCGTCTCCAGCGTGGAGCGTGGCGTCAAGCGCGTCGACGAAGCGTCTCTCTCGGGTTGGGCGATGAGACGTGAGGCGAGCGGCATCAAGGAGCAGATCGCCGACGGCCGCCCACCGCCCTCGGGAGGCTTCCTGCCCAGCGGCCTCCACCAGGTCACCAGCGAGAGCGTCGTCGGTCAGCGGCGACGCGGCCACCCGGTGCCGAAGCGTGTCACGCGGATCGTCAACGATGTCGGCGGCGCCGCGGTGCAGGGCACAGCGACGGATGGGACCGAGGTCATGGTAGACAGCCGCTCGGATCAGTGGGTGCGCGAAGGCGATACGTCGGCCGAGCGGGCCGTGGCGTTCGGCGAGCAGCCCGGAGGCGACCGCCGGTTCGAGCGCGGCCAGGCCATCGGCGCCGTCCCCGCTGACGTCGTCGATCTCGGCGAGCCTGAGCGCCGCGGCCAACGANCAGACCTGTCCCAACACGGAAGCGGCGACGACGAGNCGCCGCGTCGGCTCGGGGCAGGAGGTAAGGCGCGCGAGCACCACCAGCCCGAATGATCGGGGCGCCGGTAGCGGTCCGTCGTCGTCGGCGCGCAGCACGTCCTCTGGCAACTCCTCGAGCAACGCCCGGGCGTGCAGCGGGTTGCCGACCGTGGCCTCCTGCAGCCGCTCGGCCGCGCGCGCCGACAGCGGAACCGCCCGAACAGCCCGACAGAGGTGACCAAGATCCACCGCGGGCAGTCCGGACAGACGCAACCAGACAGCGCTGTCCACCAGCACCCGACGCAGTCCGTCGGCGAGCGCGGCGTTCTGACCACTCCGCATTGTCAACAGACACAGGACCTTCTCGCGCCGCAGGCGGCGTAACGCGAAAGCCAGCGCCCGCTGCGACGNGACGTCGGCCCACGCGACGTCATCAACGACAAGGACCAACACCCGATCGGCAGCGCCACCGTTCGCGAGCGCGGCCCCACCGTCCGCGAGCGCGGCGGCAAGCGCGGCACCGACCCTGGCCGAAGCCTGGAACGACTCCGCGCCGCGGGACAGGCCAGCGAGCCCCGCGAGAGACGGCGGCACGCGCTCGGGCGGTATCCCGGCGACGAACTGCTCGATGACGCCGAAGGGGACCGATCTCTCGGCCTCGTCAGCGCCCGCCAGCAGCGTGACCTCCTCGCTCAGGCCCGCGACGAACCGGCGTGCCAGGGCGGTCTTACCGATGCCGGCATCGCCGTCGATAACGACCAGACCCAGCCGACCTGTTCGTGTCTCGGCAAGCAGGGCGGCCAGAACCGCCAGTTCACGGTCCCTGCCGACGAGGTGATTCATCCCGTCACAACCCCTGTTTTCCGGCACGACGAGGGTCACTTCGGTAAATAGTTCCAAAAATTGGTGAAGTACTCAACGAACACCCCCTTCAGAATGCGCGCGGTGACGCCGGAAACAAAGATACTCGGGGCATTCCGCGCCACGCGCGGTCCACCCGTGGAATTCGACCGTGGACATGGCCGCCAACGAATCGATCGTATCCGTCCACGCGCCGCCGGCCACCGATTTTCAGGCACATCCCACCTCGGCCGAAGCACCCCCCGCGCCGATACCGGTCACTGAGCCGGGCCGTTGACCGGACGGCGGCCCGACTGGTCAGGCCAGACAGGGGTCCGCCATGATGATTGACCGAATCACGCTGTCAGGGACGTCGGTCGAGACGAGGTCGTTGAGGTCGGGTGTTCCGGCCGCACTGCCCGACTCGACCTCCCACCGGCCGTCCGCCTGCTTGCGGTAGACGACATCTCGTTGATCAATCTTCTGGTTGCCGAGTATGTCGCGTTCACAACGGCCGACGTCCCACCGCATCGTCAGCGTCTCGCCCGGCTTCTTTGCGGCAGCGACGTCGCGGATCTTCTTGCGCCAGACACCGAAGTTGAACCGGCCATCAAGGCCGACCGCCTTGTCGGCCGAATTGCCCGGGTCGAGGAACCACGCTCCGAGGTCGTAGAGGATTCCGTGTCCGCTCGGGNTGTCGAACGGCACGTAGCCCTCCTTGGCCGCCTGGTCCTTGATCCGCTTTTCGACGGCGCGGCCGTGTGCCCACCCGACGATGGGAAGCGCAATACTCAGCACGCCGCCGACAAGGCCGCCGATGCCGCCGCCGCCTCTCTTGGGCGTCGGCGTGGGCGAGGCTTCGGGGGCGAGCGCGGGCTCCGGGGCCACCGCCGGTTTCGGTGTGGGTGTGGGTGTGGGTTCGAGGGCCGCCGACTTCGGAGCGGCGGCGGGCGCCGGCTCGGCCACGGGCTTGGCCGCGGGCTTGGCCGCGGGACCGGATTTCGTTGCCGGACTGGGCTCGGGCGCGGGGCCGGACTCGGCCGCCGAGGGGGCGGCCGACGGTTCGCCGACGGCGGGAGAGCCCGCCGCGGGGGTCGGGCCCAGGGTCACACCGCGCACGAGCCGCGCGGAGGTCGCCGGCCGATTGCCCTGGAACGCGCTGGTGGAGGATGTCTTCGGGCTGGCCGTGGTGCCCGGCACCGTCATCGACTCGCGTGCGGGAACGTAGATTTCCAGGCGTTCGACCCCGAACTCGTGGGCCGCCTTCGTCAGCGCTGTGTCGCACTCAGGACAGGGAACCTGGTCGACGGCGACCATCATGGTCCCGCCCGCTGTCTGGGCGCCGGGCTTGACGCTGCCCCTGAGCGCCCCGATCGCGCCCTGCTCGCCGTGCGGCGTCGACCTGCTCGTGTAGGCACCAAGGCCGACGGCGACCTGGTTTCCCCTGGCGTCGACAATCTGGATCGCCGCATAGGTCCGATAGCCATAGCCCGTCGGCTTGCCGACCAGGTTCGGATCGATCGACACCGGCCCCGTCGTGCTGGTGCCGAATCCGCGCTGCGCGAGCATGGTGTCCATCAGCTCGTCAGGAGTGAGGGGCGGAAGGCCACCAGTCGGACCGCTCGGGCCGCCGGGCGCGAGCGCGACCCCACGGGCTGTTCCCTGGGCCCGGTCGGCCGGATGGCTGGCCGCCTGGCCCTTGCTGACCCGGTCGGCCTGGAGATCCGCCGCCGTCTCGTGAGACGCGGCGGCGTCCAGCGCCGGCGCCGGCCCGCCGAGCCGTTGCTGAACGACGTGGGCGAGCTCGTGCGCGATCAGGTGGTCGCCCGCCACGGTTCCCGGAACGTAGCGACCGGCGGCGAAGGAAATCTGCTCGCCGTGGGTGAAGGCGGCCGCGCCGAGCGCGCTCGCCGTTCGCGCGGCCGCGGCGTCAGTGTGCACCCGCACGCCGCTGAGATCCGTAGCGAAGCCCGCTTCCATTCGACGTCGGGTTGCCTCGTCCAACGCGTTGCCGGACGACGGTGTCGCCACGGCCAGGTCGGTGGCCGCGGCCTGGCCGAGGGTGAAGGAGCGCCGCGCGTGGACACGCGCCAGGGCTGGACGAGGCCGCCCAGCGGTCGCGGTCCGCGGCACCGATGGTGCCCGCTCACGAGTCATCAGGGGCCTCCCCTACCGATGGCGTCATCGCGGTGCCCGGCCACCGGTCAAACCCGGGTGACAGACCACAGTCCACGCGGCGGAATGCGGCAACCGTACTCCCGCCGCAAATCCAGCGCCGGCCATTTCTCACCGACGCCGCAGTCGGGTCGACGACATAGCCGGGTCGACTCTCGGGTGGTTCCCATTCAGAGCAGGGCGTTCTGCATCGCGAACAGCGCCGCCGCGCCACGGGTCGACACACCAATCCTGGGGTAAGAGCGTGTCTTGCGTGGACCTCCGGATATAGATTCGATCATGGATGTGTTGGCGAGCAGCCTCGCCGGGCGGCTGGTCCCGAGTGATCTGTGGGAGCTGGCGAAGTCGTTTTTGCCCCGGTTCGAGACGCGCCGGCAGGGTGGGGGGACGCCGGTGGAAGCAGGCGACGCGATACGGGCGATCGGCCCGCTCTCGTCTTCACGTAGCGGGCATGAAGCTCACCGTCAGCCGCGTCGGCCGAAGTTCTCGCCGAAGAAGGTCCCGACTCCGATTGCCGCGATGACGTACAGCGCGCCGGGCGGCGTGACGCCGATCAGACCGCCGAGGATGGTCAGCGCCACCACGGCGAGCACAGCACCCACGACAAAGCCGAGGACGGTCTTGAGGCGGTCGAAGGACGACGAACCTGACGGGGAACCGGGTACCGACGGGGAACCGGGTACCGACGGGGAACCGGGTACCGACGGGGAACTGGGTACCGACGGGGAGGGGGGTTTCGGCCGGGACACCGGCGGGGTGGAGATCTTCGGCCGCTCGTGGGTTCCGGCCCGGAACGGCTCCGGCGGCGTCGGCTTGACCGCCGGACCAGTGGTCGCCGACGGGGCCGCGTCGGCGCTGGCCGCGCCCGGCTTGGACGTGATCACAGGCTTGGGAGCGATCATCCGACGGGCGGTCAACGTCGCGCCCCGCACCACCGCCAGGTCGGGCTCGTCGACCTTGAGCACCCGGCGCCCGGACCGTCGGGCCAGTTCCCGCCCGACCAGCGGGCTCATCGAACTGCCGCCGACCGGCGCTACCGCGTCGACGTCGCGCCAGCCCAGACCCAGGTCGGCCAGCAGGCCCTCGCAGGTGTCGATCGTCTCCCGGACGTACCGGCCGGCGATTTCGTCCACGCGGTAGCGCGTCAGCTCAACCATGGTCGGCGGCTTTGTCTGCCCGACCAGTTCCGTGACCGACTTCCGGGTGGACAGCTCCCGCTTCAGCCGTTCGGCCCGGTCCCGCAGGTCGAGCCGTTGCCGTAGGACATCCAACGCGTCCGACGCGAGGAGCTCCTTGATCGGCGGGTAGGTGACGGCGAGGTGGGCGAGCAGGTCACGGTCGATGTCGCTCCCGCCGACGTCGAGGCCCTTGGTCCCCAGCGCCTCCCGGGTGCCGTCCGCCTGCTGCTCGACGACCGCGCAGTCGAACGTCCCACCGCCGAAGTCGTAGACGAGGATCCTTCCCGGCCCGCTGAAGTCGTCGGTACCGAAGGCGTGCTCGGCCCCGGCCACCGGCTCGGGAACCAGTCGCAGGACGGCGGGGTCGAAGCCGGCCGCGCCCGCCGCGTCCAACATCAGCCGCCGCCGCTGGTGCTCCCACGACACCGGCACGGTGATGCAGACCCGCTTCACCTTGCCCGGTACCTTCTCCGCGGCCAGGTGACGCAGATGCCGCAGCACCTCGCTGACCAGCTCGACGTTGGTCAGCTCCTGGTCNCCGAGCCGCTTCGGCGTGNGGTCCGCGATGTCGCCCTTGAACCCGTCCCGGTAGGCCTCGATACGGGTGTGGCGCATCCGCCGGGCCCGCTCGCCGACCGCTATCGTGCCGTCCGGGCCAAGGAAGACCGCCGTCGGCATGGAGACGCGGCTGCGGTCGGCCGGGTCCTGGATGGTCACCACATCGCCGCCCGGCCGACCAACCATGATCGCCGAAGTCGACATCCCGAAGTCGATCCCGTACACCAGTGCCACAGCTCATCCCGTTGCGAGTCATGAAGCATGAGTGAGCCTTCGTCTCGCAGCCACCGTCGATGTGGTGGCGCTCCCGGTCTGACCGGCCGCAGCCGTGCCGGGTTCCCGTTTCACAGCCACCTGCCGCGCGAACGCGGTCTTACGGTCGGCTCCGCGGGCGTTTTTCGTCTCCACCGCACTGGCGGCGACGAGGTGTTTGAGGTTGATCGCGGCGTTGGTGTCGCGGTCGAGGACCAGCCGGCAGGACTGGCAGTGGAACATGCGGTCCGACAGCGTCAGGCTTGGGTTTCGCCAGCCACAGCCGGAACAGGTCTTCGACGACGGGTACCAGCGGTCCGCGACGACGAGGGTCGAGCCGTACCAGCCGGTCTTGTAAGCGAGCTGACGGCGGATCTCGGCGAACCCGGCGGTCGCGACGGCCTTCGCGAGCCGGCGGTTGCGGACCATCCCGGCCACGTGGAGATCCTCGATCACGATCACGTCGTGGGACCGGGCGAGCCGGGTCGTGAGCTTGTGCAGGCCATCGCGGCGCTGGTCGGCGATCCGGTTCTGGACGTGGGCGAGCGCGGCGGCGCGCTGGCGGCGGCCGGCGGAGCTGGGCTTCGACCGGGCGTAGGCCCGCGACGCCCGGCGCAGTTTCCGTTCGGCCCGCTGGTAGTGCTTCGGGTTGGCCACGCTCTGTCCGGTCGACAGGACGGCGAGGGTCTTCACTCCCAGGTCGACCCCGACCGGGCCGCCCGTGCGCTGCCGCCAGGACGGCCGGGCGGGGATCTCGCGTTCGACCTCAACGGTGAACGAGACGAACCAGCGGGCGGCCGTGCGGGACACGGTCGCGCCGAGCAGCCGCGCCCGCCCGTCGGCCAGCCGGGACGCGAGCGCGGCCATCGGCTCGTAGACGTTGACCCGGCCGATCCGGGGCAGCTTCACGGACGTCTCGCTGGCTGGGCCGTAGGCGCCGGTCGTGTAACGGAACGAGTCGCGGCCCTTCCCGCGCTTTTTGAACCGGGGGAAGCCGACCTGTCGGCCCTTCCGTTTCCCTTTCCGGGAGTCGGTGACGTTCTTCAGCCCACGGGCAAGTTGGTCGAGGCCGGCGGAGAACGCCTCCTTCGAGCACTCGCCCCACCACGGGGCGACGTCGTTCTTCGCCGCGTTCCAGGCGAGGCGCAGCGCGGGCAGCGTCCACGGGACCGGGGTGAGCAGATCGCCGGTCAGGCCGTAGGACTGCTCGGCGGTGCGCTGCGACAGCGCGGCCTTCACCCGGGCCAGACCCCAGTTGTAGGCAAACCGAGCCGCCCCGGCGTGCCGGCGCAGGCCGGCGAGCTGGACCTGGTTCGGGTCAAGAGCGAACCGGTACGCCTGCAACGCCTTCACGCCGGGCCGTCTCTCGTCGCCTCAGCGACCGCACGCTGGGCCCGGTTCGCGGCGGCACGACGGCCGTACAGCCGGGCGCACATCGAGGTAAGGATCTCGGTCATGTCCCGGACCAGATCGTCATCGACCTCGGCCGGGTCGACCACCAGCAGCTCGCGGCCGTTCGCCGCAAGCGCGGCCTCAACATACTCGGCACCGAACCGGGCGAACCGGTCGCGATGCTCCACGACGATCGTGGACACGCCCGGGTCACGCAGCAGGGCGAGGAACTTCCTNCGGTGGCCGTTCAGCGCCGAACCCACCTCGGTGACCACCCGGTCGACAGGAAGACCCCGCCCTGTAGCCCAAGCGGTGACCCGGGCGACCTGCCGGTCCAGGTCCGGTTTCTGGTCAGCGGACGACACCCGGGCGTACACNGCGGCCAGCCCGGCCGGCCGTTCGGCGGCATCAGGCTCTACAAGGATCAGCCGGCCCACTCGGCGGGCCGGTACCGGCAGCTTGCCTTCCCGGAACCAGCGGTACGCGGTGACGTGGTGCACGCCCTCACGCTCAGCCCACTGCTTCAAGTTCACTCATGCATCATACTGCGCACTCAAACCGCAGCAGTTGGCACCCCCGTCGTGCGCCGTGTTCTTGTCGTCCGTTGGCGCCGGNCGCGACGGTCGGCGCAGGTGTCCGGCCNCCGCGCGCAGGCCGTCCAGCCGGGCCCGGAGCGTCTCGTAGCCGGCTTGGCGTTGCTCGAGTTCGGCCTGTCGCCGGACCAGGTCGCGTTCGGACCGCTTCTTGTTCTCGCGTAGCCGCCCGACCGACTGGTTCAGCGACTCCCGGGCGAGCGTGACCTGCTGGTTGAGCTCCTGGCGGACCACATGGGTGATGTCGGTCAGGGCCTCGTCGAACGTGCGCAGGGCCCGCTCGCGGTTGGTCCGGACGGTCTGGTCGAGGTGAGACCGGAGCTGGGAACGCCGCTCCTGCGCCGCCCGCTCATCGTCGGCCTGCACGGTCTCCCGGTAGCCGGCGACCGAACCGGAGATCAGGCCGAACAGCGCGCCGAGGGCTCCTCCGATGACGGTGCCGATGCCCGGCATCACGGCCGTGCCGACAAGCGCTCCGCCCACCGCGCCGCCGGTGTAGAACATCCGCCCGGCCTGGACGGCCCGCGACGCCTTCCGCAGCCCGGTCGAACCGGCCGACACGGTCAGGTGCGGGGCCGACACCCGGGCCGTGAACCCGCTGCCGGACGCCGCCGGCGCGGTCAGGGTCAGCGCCGTCCGCGTGGCGAAATCGGCGCAGACATACTCAGCCAGCCGCATCAGGTCGCCGTTGGCCGCGTTCACCGCGTCGACCATCGTCGCGCTGACGCTGCCGACCAGCGCGTCCGGGTCGGCGTCGGCCTTGACCGCATCGTGGATCTGGGTCCGGATCGCCTCGAAGTCCTCGTCGAGCCGGCGGCGCACCGGCCGGGACTCGGTGCGCAACGCGTGGGCGAGCTCCTCCCGCCAGCCGGCGGTGTCCGACTGGAGTCGCCGGGCCTGCTCGGTCGCCGCGACCAGCTCTGCCTCGNTCTTCTTGGGCTCACCACCGGCAGCCAGCGCGGCCAGCTCGTTGGCGACCGGAGCCGCACCCAGCGCCAGCGCGCTGTCGAGGGCGTCCAGGGCCCAGCCGAGCTGGGCCGCCCCACAGCCCGCCGCCAGACCGCCCCAGAGCTCGGCTTCCAGCTCGGGGAAGCCGGACTCGGCGACCAGCTCGGCCGTCAGCTCCTCGTCCGGCTCGGCGGTGGCCTGCTGCCGGCGGGCCGACGACAGCGCGACCACCAGCAGCTCGTCCGCGTCGAGCCCGGTCCGGCCCGCGACCCGCCTACGCGCCTCGTCGACGATCGCCGTGGCCGACACCACTTTGTCGATCATGGTCACGGCAACGACGACCACCGGCGACCGCTCCAGTGCGTCAGACAGAAAGTCGAGCTCCCGGCTGGACAGCGGCGCCATGGCCGAGGTCACGAACAGGATGGCGTCGGCGTTGGGGAGGAACGCGTAGGTGGCGGCGGTGTGCTCGGCGTTCATGCTGCCTATGCCGGGCGTGTCGACCAGCACCAGCCCGGTCTCCAGGGACGGGATCGGAGCCGTGATCTCGACCAGCTCGACCTGCCGCTGGTTGCCCGGGTTCGCCTGCTCGGTGACGAACTCCCGCACCTCGGCCAAGGTCAGGTCAACCCGCCGCGAAGGCCGGTCCGGCTTGGTCGCGTCCCGTAGCCAGGCGACGGCGGACTCCCGCTCCCCCCAGGCCAGGGTCATCACGGCACAGGTCGTCACGTCGACGTCGACCGGGAACAGTCGCGGTCGCTCCAGCAGAGCATTGAGCAGGCTGGACTTCCCCCGCCGGAACTCGCCGCAGACGACGACCCGGTAACGCCCGGCGGCCAGCCGGTCCCGCCCAGCGGTGAGCATCTCCCTGGCCGCCGCGGACAGGTCACCGCCGACCACGTCCAGCAGTTCCGGGAAGAAGGCCAGCACCCGGTCCCGGAGCTGGTCGAAATCGCTGTCGGTCACGCGGGCTCGTTCCCCTCAGGCGCGGCGTAGACGACCACCTGCTGGGGGCGGACGATCTGGTCGCGCCACAGGTAGCCGGGTCGAACGGTCTCGGCGATGCGGCCCTGGTGTCCGGCATCCGGCGCCGGCCGGGACGCGACGGCCTCGTGCCGGGCCGGATCAAACGGTCCCTCGTCGGCGACNCAGGTCACCTCGCAGTGGCTGATCATGGTGCCGACCCGCTGGGTGATCCAGCGGGCGAACGCGGCCGCGGCCGCGGGGTCGGCGATCGCCTCGTCATCGGTCAGGTCGACCAGGTTGTCGGCCACGNCAATCAGGTCGTGGACGACGACCGGCGGCCCGGCGTCGTCGATCGCGGCCAGCAGGTCTGCCAGGCGGTCGCGGTCGGCGGCCAAGCGGTCGCGGTCGGCGGCCAGACGGTCGCGGTCGGCGGCCAGCTCCGCGTAGGCGGCGGCACCGGCTTTCGACTCGGCCCGGGCCGCAGTCAGGTCGGCCACCAACCCGTCGGCCCGGCTCCGCAGGTCCCGCAGCTCGTGCCACGGTGACAGCACTCGACGGGTACTCACCCGACCACCACCTCACCATCGGACCTCGGCCGGGCTGCGCCGTGGGCCAGCCGTTCGTAGCTGCGCAGGACGGTCCGCGCCGCCCGGACCGTCTCCCGGTCCAGCAACGGATCGGCGCTGCGGCCCGCCCACCACCGGATCCGGGCCGTGGCCGCAGCGAGTTGGTCGGCCGCAGACGCGGCCGGGTCCAGACCCAGCCGGGCGGTCGGCTCCTGCCCGTACTCGCCGGTGACCCGCAGCAGCTCGTCGCGCTCGACCGACGAAAGATCCAGTTCCTGGGCGTAGAGCGCGGACAGGACCGAGAGCTCGGCGAAACTGTGGTCGTTGGATCGCAGGTTCTCCACTCGCCCGGCCAGGGCATCGACCGCAGCCGGCACCGGGCGCCCAGCCTGGCGCGCCTCGCGGCGCAGCCGCACGATCGCGTTCTCCAGGTCCCGCAGGCCGCCGTCCATCTTGATCAAGGTTGCCCGGTTACCGAAATGGTCGACGATCAGGGAACGCAGCCGCTCGACGCCGCTGTCGGCCAACAGCCGTTGCCGCACCTCGGCCTCGCCCAGCCCGTCCCGCAGGTAGCCGCAGGCCCGGTGGATCCCCCAGGCACCGAGCCGCAGGATCAGGTCCCGCCGCTGCTCCACCGGCACCCGGATGCCGGGCAGGGATTCGCGGGTGGCGAAGAACGCGGTGTCGCCGAGCCGCAGGGCCAGCCTTTTCGGGTCAGCGGCGGCCAGGTCGGCCAGCACGTCGAACGATGCGGCCGGCAGGGTCTGCGCCCCCTCGGCCACCAGCCCGGCCACCGGCACGATCGCAAAGAACAACCGGGCCAGCGCCGAGCGCTGGCCCAGCCGGGCGGCGATCTGGCTGGCCGCCGCCATCGGGTCGTAGGTCATCGGGTTGTGGTCACCCGGCAGGTCCGGCTGCGGTGGCCAGTACTCGTCGCACCGCGACAGCACGCCGAACGCCTTGAGCGCAGTGACCGTCGCCGCCGAACCGGACCCGACGAACTCGGTGACGACCCGCAGGTCCCGTTCGTGCGGGCTGCGCGCGAACAGGAAAAGCACGGCGTCCGCCCGGTTCACCTCGGCCGCGCTGTCGGCGTGCATGCCGGCCTCGGTCCGGCCGATCGTGGCCAGCGTCTCGGCCCGCCGCTGCGCCTCGGGGTCTCCGTACGTGCCCAGCGCGTCGTGGGTGTTCGCAGCGTCGACCCCGTCGACACTGCCCAGGCCGGGCGTGTCGACCAGGCGGAAGGTCCGCAGCAGCCGGTGCGGGAGCCCGAGTTCGACCGACCGGATCGCCCTCAGATCGGCCAGCCGCTCCGGGTCACGCACCGTCCACCGGTGCAGGTCGGCCGGGTCGACCTCGACCGAGCGGCCGTCCTGGTACCGAACGACGGCCGCCGGCTCGTCCGAGTAGACCAGCTCATTCACGTTGAAGGTCAGCTCGAGCTGGCCGGTCGCCGCGACCGTCTCTCCGAGCAGCGCGTTGACCAGGGTCGACTTCCCGCGTTTGAGCTGGCCTGCGACAGCGACCCGCATCGGCTGNTCCAGCCGCTCCTGAGCCTGGCGCAGGCAGCGGGCCACCNGCTCAGCGTCGTCCAGCCCGGCCAGCCGGTCCGCGTTGTCTGCGAAGAATCGGCCGNCGCCCGGGCTGCTGGCGTCACCGTCAGAAGTCTTCATCGCCCAGGCCGTCAAAGTGGTCGTCGCACGCGTCGTCGTTGTGGGCGTCGTCGTTGTGGGCGTCGTCGTCGTGGTCCGGCTCGAGCTCGGCCGGGTCCTCGCCGTGCAGGTAGTCGTCGTGTGTCTCGTACACATAGCCCAGCGCGTCCTGGTCGGGGTCGGTGACCGTCACCCCGTCGTCGAACTCGACGTCGTCCAGATCGCTCATGTGGCCGCCNTCCGCGCCCTTGATGTCGTGTGGCCCGACCACCCCCNGGTCAGCCGGGCCGGGCAAGACCGTAACCAGGACAGCGGTTCCCGGAGCCGCAGTTCATCGGCATGATGAGTACCGGTTGTCCCGTCCTGTCCTTCCAGGACAGCCGGAACGGGAGGAATCGCCGACGTCACTGAGCGGACGGACGACGCTGGGGGAAGTCCGCAGCCCACCGAGGAACGGAAGCGATGTCGCACACGGGGGAAACATCGCCGGAGGACCCGGACGGGGTCTCCAGCTACCAGGATCTGCACGAAGCGATCACCGGCCTGTGGGGGCGGTCCAACGACCGGTCGGTCGAGTCACGGACCGGCCTGTCCAAGACCACCATCAACGACCTGCGCAACCGGCGCCGTCGGCTCACCGAACACTCGGTGACCCGCATCGTCGAGGCCTTCGACCCGGCCCGACGCACGGCCTGGTTGGCCGCCTGGCACCGGCTACAGCGCACGGCCGGGCTGGGACCGGAGCCCGCAGCCGGGCCGGCCGGAGCCGAAACGGGAACCGCACCCGAACGCGAGACCGGCCGGAGCCCGGACGAGACGCCGGCGACGGTCGTCGCGGACCCGTCACCCGCCGATCCGGCCGAGCCCGACCCGGCGTGGCCTGGCGAGAGGCAGCCCGGAGAGAGGCGACCTGGCGAGAGGCAGCCCGACAAGGGGCAGCCCGGAGAGAGGCGGCCCGGAGAGGGGCGGCCGGCGCGACCGACCCGGACGCTGATCGGCGCGGCGATCGGCCTGCTCGGGGTGGGTCTCGGCGCCGGCATCGGCCTGGGCGCGCTGCTGTTCGGCGGCGGCACCGCCCCGACCGCCACGCCGGCCCCGCCCACCGCGGCTGGCCCACACGGCTGCTACAACCTGCCACTCAAGACGACAGCGACCGTTGTCGACCAGCGGGGCTCCGACCAGTACGGCGTGCGGGTCTCCGATGCCTCCTACACCTACTACGCCTCCTGGAACCCGTCGTTGGAGGTAGGCGGCCGGCTGTCGGCACCGGTGCCGGCCGGCAAGGAACTCGTCGGCGCCGGCTGGGCCGATCCCGGCACGACCGACTCGACGCCCCGGCACAACCCGGGCAACGGCCGCTACTACCCCGGGGACGTGCTCACGGTCTCCGACCAGCTCTGCTTTCGCGGGCCGCGCGGCGTCGTGGGCTACCCCGGCTATCCCGGGATCACGACCCGGATCTCCGTGATGCTGGTCGACAAGGGCGGGGCGACGGTGCTGGCCCGCGACGCCGAACGGCTCGACGGATTCACCGACCGCGACCTGGCTATCCGCGGGGCCGACATCATCGGCTACTTCGACGTCCCGTCGGCGCCGATGACGCCGCCGGACAGCTGATCCGCCGGCCGGGCCCACACCGAGCCACGCTGGCCCGGCCCCTGACTGCCGCCTCCTGCTGGTAAGTGGCACCCTGCCCCGCGGACGAAGATCGAAAATAGCTGAAACCGCTGTCTCACAATGGTTCTCAAGCGAGAAATGATCGCCGGAAATCGGTCGAAATCGCCCAGAAGTGGAACCGCTCCGGGTACCGACCGGGTACCCGGAGGGCCTTCCCGCTTGATCACTGGGGGCGGACGGAGGTTACTCTGCGTGCGGCTGCCCNCAAGGTCCACCCCGGACTGGATGGTTACTCTTCCTACCCGTCTGCGGACCCAGCCGTCTCGGCAAGCGGTGACACACACGCAGGGCCTCTCCAGCGGACTGGCCGGGGTGCGCATCGACGTCGACCGGCTCACCCGGATCTCGGGCGAGGTTGCCGACCCGGCGATCGCTGGCGCGCTCGACGCCGCGCTGGAGCTGCTCCGCGACGCCGGCGCGGCGATCTGATCTTACCGCGGGCGGGATTTCGGCCCGCTCATGGCCCGCTCGACGAGGATGGGGCGGCCCCNGCTGCCGGTGGCTTCGCGACCAGGTGGAGATCGCCCTTCCGACGCTGGATGCGCCAGCCCTCGGGCGTCCGGGACAGTCGGTCCAGGTGCCGCCCGAGTAGAGATATCCCCAGTCCGCCGTCGGGGCGCCGTTCCACCACCGTCCACATGACCTCCGCCGTCGCGGTATCACCGGCGAGGATCACGTCGGGGCTGGAAATGATGTGGAACGAGGTNCCGAGCCCGGCCGTGAGGGTCCGGGCCATGAGTTCCTGGATGGCCTCGGGTCCCTTGGCCCGCCCCATCGGTCCCAGGAGGACCTCACCGTCCTCGGCGAACAGGGCCGCCAACCGCTCCCAGTTGCCCTGATCAAGATGCCGGCCGTAATCGACGAATAATTGATGGATCGCATCGCGGTCCTCGAGCCGTTGAAGACGGTCCTCAAGACTTTCCATGGTCACCTCGCACTGTCGAAACGTCTGAGCAGCGCTGACCATCATCAGCGTCGCACCGCCGGGTGGTTTCGGTCGAGCAGCTCATCGACGACCTGTGTCCGGAGCAGCCCCCGGCCCGGGCGGCGGCCACGGTGCCGGTCTTCGTCTCCCGGCTGCGCCGGCCATCGGACCAGAGCGTCCCGACTCGTCACACGCCCGGCACGATGCGCATGTCACGAACGGCGCCGCCGTCGAGGACGGCCAGGGCCTTCTGGTAGGCGGGGCTGTCGTGTGCGGTCCGGGCAGCCTCGACCGAATCGAACTCGATAAGCACGGTGCGGGTCTTCTCCCCGGCCTCGTACGTCTGCTCGGGAAGACCCCGGGCTACGAAGGTGCCGCCGGCCGCACGCAGCGCCGGGCCGGCCAGCTCGGCGTACGCCGCGACCTTGCTCTCATCGACGATCTCCTTGTAGATACTGATCCAATAGGCAGTCATGACACCATCGTGCCCGAGGACGGCGCACAGACGGGTCTCAGCCCCAGGACGATCGGGCCAAGGACAGGCCCTGGAGCCTGGGTGAGGCCGTCGATGATGCGCTGACGCACCGGGGAACGCCCGATGCCCCGGCAGGAGAAAGCGGCACCGCCCTGAAGGGCGACGCCGCTTCTGCTGATCTTGCTAATTCGGCTGCCTCACCGAGCACTGCCCTGGCGGGCCAAGGTTCGAGTAAGGCTGTCGTGGTGGACCTAACGCACCACAATAAGAACCGTTTGATCTTAGTTCAGGGTCCCGAGATCACCATCCGCCCGGTCTCCACGCGACTTCCGACCAGGGGCGATGCCCGGTGATCGCTCAGCCGGCAACATCATCCAGAGAGTCGAACACACGTTCCGCACGCCTGGCGGGTCCGGAGGATCCGGTCCGCCGAGTGACCACGATCGTGAGATCGTCGTCGGGCTGAAGCCGCTTGACGCCGACGTCAGCGTGACTCCGGAGAGCCAGTCGGCGAGTATGGATCGACAGCCGGCGTCCTGCGCGCCGCGCCGGCCGGAGGTGGCGTCACCCCGGGGCGACGCCGGTCAATCGCACCTGGGGTACGGCCATGGGCCGTTCAGGTAGTCAAACATGGCGTTCCAGCTGTAGTACGAGCTCGCCGTGTCGGATGGGCACGCTATGTAGCTGTACATGAAACCACTCGGGTCACTGTAGTCGGAGCGATTGGTGAAGAGTGTGCTATGGAAGACCAAGAACACCATCGTCACGTCGCCGCTGACGTCCCAGTACACGGCTTTCGGCCCTTGGCCGTCCATGATGCCGGCATCTGGCAGGTCCGCGAGAGCCGGCCATATGTCAGTCACACCCAGAGGACTGGCCCAGGGCCCCATGGGCAGCATATCTCCGCTGCTCGCATCGAGCAGGACGACCCGGTTTCCCGCGATGAACAGGTAGGAGTCGCCGAAGGNCGTGGCACAGGAGATGCCGTTGGCCCACTGCTCTTTCTCTTCCTCGCCGAACTCTCCGCTGTCGATCCGGCTGAGCCCCCTCCAGGTATCCGTCAATTTCGACGGCGACCAGGTNACCGAGGTTCCGTTACCGTCCGTTCGCACACAGTAGGTGTCGTTGAACAGCCACCACATCCCGGTGCGGGGGACGAAGGTGCAGGTATCCAGCCCACTGTCAAACTGCTTGTAGTCCTTGAGGCAGGACCATCCATAGGTGCCCCTGAAATCCTCCGGGTTGGTGTGCATGGAGTTCCCGTCATACCCCGTGGAGAAGTAGACCGACGACACGGACTCGTCCGGATTCGAATTGGTGGCAGTGAAAGTCCAACGGTTCTTGTAGAGGTTGATGGAGTTCACGGTCCACCACCGCAGGCCGTTCACGGGGTCCGGAGGGTTCCATCCTCCCGGCGGGACGTAGCCCTCGTCCGGCACCGGCATCACGGCAGGATCGGGAATCCACCCCTCCAGTTTGACCCTTCCGTCCGACACCTGGTCCGAAACCGCCTTGATCGACTCCACCTCGACATCAATATACGCCTTAACCGCCTCGAAGAGCGGCGCGAGCTCCTCGAGCCCCTCCATGGCCGCTTTCAGGAACTGATCGAAGAGCTTGTCCATGCCGCCGATCCAGACAACCGCCTGCTTGCTCAGATGAATGGCATAATAGAGGCCACTCACTTCGCAGTAGACGTCTNCGCTGATGTCGGCCTTGCCGATGTTGGTCGCCCCGGTGTGNGAGCGGTGCGTGAGCGTTCCGCCAGCCGGTTGAGGGGGAAGCAGCAAGGTGACTCCTCCTGTCAGGACCCGTCGGCCAAAGAGTAGGAGAGCAAGCGGCTCGGCGATGGGCGTTCGAGACCTTATGTCCATCTAGGTGATGGGATGCTCNGGTCTGGTATGGAATCAGCGCCCGCTATTCCTCAACGCGCACGAACCGAGCGGCACGTCGCAGGCCCTGCTGGGCACGAGTAGGCACGTATCGAGCAGCGGGGAGACATCTTGTTCAGCCATCAGCCATCAGCCTTCTGGCGGGCGNCTTCCAGCGCCGCCTGGGACTCGTCGGGGCTGACGTCACAGAGGCCGAGATNCTCGGTATCGGCACTGTTTACCCAGATCAGAGGCCATCCGCTCTGTGCGGCGGACCATGCGTGGGCACAGTCAGGCCGAAGCCTCCGGGCTCCGACCGTCCCGCCGTCGATCCCCTACCGCGTCACCTGCGACCTCAAGATTGTCTCCGAGCTCCTTGGCCACGCCTCCGTCCACTTCACCGGTGACGTCTGCACCTCGGTCTTTGCTGATGCTGATCNGGCCGCCGCGAGGGCCGCGGCCGAGAATATCTGGTCGGGCTGACGTTCCTGTTCGCGTTCGGGAACGCGGCGACGCTCGGTATCCGTCTCGGGATGCCAACCTACGTCGCGTCCCTCGTAACCCCGGCGGTCGACCTCTCGGTCGTGGCGCTTCTGATCGGCACGCGATTCGACATTCGCGGATGCGCTGCCTCGATTCGCTGGATCGCAGGCCGTCGGCGCTGCAATGATTTCGCGCCTGGAGGGTGTGAGTGCAGCATGGCAGCGGGCCATCCGGTCGGTCTGGCTTTTCGGGATGCATCGTTCCCCGTCCTGGGCGCACCGGCAAGGCCGGACATCGGCCATAGGACCATCCGAGCGCCAATCGGGCCAGACTGGCCGCGGGTTCCGGGCGAGCGGACGTCCCCGACCTGGTATCCAGGCCGGGGCGCTCGTNGTCTCGGGCGGGTCAGCCGGCCGTCGGCACCGGCACGGTCTCAACGACCACGGCGTACAGGCCCTGGCCGACAGGGCTCCAGTCGCTGACGTGGCGGACTTCAAGGGTCGAGAGTAGGTTGTCGGTGGCCTCGCCGAGAGCGGGGAAGCCAGCCGCCTGATCGGCGGCGTAGCTGCCCGGCGTGAGGTAGATCGCGTCGAGGTGGCCGATGATGGCGCCTACCTTGTCGGCCTCACCGCGGACGATGCGGACCTCGCGGGTGTCAGCGTCGACATGCACGTAGGTGTTCGTGTNGGTCAAGGGTGCCTCCTTGGGGGTGGCAGAGATCGGTTCGGTTCGTGCAGGAGTCAGCCTTGCGCAGCGACGTAGACCCGTGCCACGCGCCCCCCGAGGTGTTAGGCCTCGGGGGCATACGGCCTCTCGCGGTCATCTCGCGAGGCCAACTCCAAACCGATGGTGGCCAAATCCGGGTCTCGCNGCAGTTGCGGATACGTTCAGCGGTAGATGCCATAGGTGCCGATCCGCAGCCAGATGATGTGTGGGTCAGCGCGGTTGGGGACTCCCGTGCCGTACTTCCGAAGTGCTCGGCCGTCGCGCGCCCAGCGGAGGTCAAACACGCCGTCTTCGCTGGGTCGCGATGGGGATGGGGGACGCTGGCGGGCAATCAGTGCCTTCAGNGGCGCCACGGGCGAGGGGAGCACCGCGGTAGACACCGGCGGACTATGCGTGCGTCGTCGCCCAGCAAGGCCTACGCGGGCCCCGAACGGGGACGATGCTCGGTGATCGTGCCGATCAGAACATTGTCCACGGAGGAGAGCAAGCGTTCCGAACGCCTGGCGGTCCGGGCACTTCCGGGCCGCCAGGTGACCGTGATCGTGGTCAGTGCGGCTGGTCGAGTTGGCTGGCGACGAGCGGGAACTCCGCCTTGAGGAGCATGGTCAGTTGCTCCTGAAGTTCGCGCAGCGCGGTCGTGGCGATGCGCCACACAATGGACCAGTCGACCTCGAAGTATGTATGCACGGCGATGTTACGAAAGTCCGTGACGGACCGCCCCGGCACGCCCGGCCAGCGCGCGCGGATCTCGGGCGAGACTCGCCCCGCCGCCTCACCGATCACCAGGAGCTTCTGCAGAACGGCGCTCTGGATCAGGTCGCTCGCTGCGAACGCGGTCTCGTCGACGTCCCGGACGAACGTCGTCGCGGCGGCCGCGGCTTCGATCATGTCGACGAGGTACAGCTCATCACGCCGCATAGAGGACCCGAGCCTCCGCGAGCACCCGATCGCGGATAACCCACTTCAGCCGGGACTTGGGCACCAGGTCGACGCGGCGACTGACGATCATTTCGAGCTCGTCTCGGAGATCAACGATCTCGAAGCCAAGCGTCGAGTCAGGCGCCAGCACGTACAGCAGGTCGACGTCCGAGGATTCGGTTCCGCAATCGCGTTCGAGTTGTCTTGGCCCGGCATCGCTGTGATGGATCAGCCCGTCATCGACACGGCGTCGGGCGTCATCGCGCCGCCACAGCGCCATCTTCAACGGTTCATGCGCGTGTCCACACTGATTTTTGTCTCACTCCCGTGTTTACCTTCCGGCAGATTGTTGCCCCACGTCATGGTCCGCTGACCAGTACGGCTGAAGGGGTTGGACTATCCGTTGTGTGCTTCAAGCTCGGTCGCCAGCGTCTGTTGGGTGGCCGCCCACGACGCCAGGAGCGCTAAATTGTCAGCGGTCGGTGTGCCCGCGGGTGCGGTGTAGACGTTGAGGTGCAGGCCGGGTTCGGCGGGCAGTTCCAGGGACTCGACGTCCAAGTCGAGCTGGCCCACGATCGGATGGCGCACACGCTTGCGGCCGGACCGGTGCAGCCGCACGTCCTGAGATGCCCACCGCTGCCGAAATAGCTCACTGCACGTTGACAGTTCGCCGACCAGGGCGATCAGCTCCTCGTCGTGCGGATTGCGACCGGCTTCCATGCGTAGCTTCGCGGCCACGTCACCGGCAATTTGGTCGTAGTCGACAAAGAAATCTCTGGCCGCCTCGGGGCTTAGATAGACGAACCGCGCTGTGTTCGCGGGCCGTCGCGGGTCGGCCAGCACCGGTGAATACAGCGCGCGAGCGAGTTGATTCATGGCGAGNACGTCATAACGGCCGTTACCGATCCAGGCCGGCGCATCGGAGATCGCGTCGAGCACCTGCTGCAGCGTCGAGCNCACCGTCACGGCATGCCTACGCCGGCGTGGGCCGCTGGGCGCCCTGGATTGGCGCGCGAGGTGGAACAGGTGGTCGCGCTCGGCCTCGTCGAGTTGCAAGGCAGAGGCCAACGCGTCGAGCACGCCATCGGAGGCACCGGCGAGGCTGCCGCGCTCCATGCGCACGTAGTAGTCGACCGATACCCCCGCCAGTAGCGCTACCTCCTCGCGGCGCAGACCTTTGACCCGACGGTTACTGCCGTAGGCGGGCAGGCCCGCCTGCTCGGGTGCGATGTGGGCGCGACGCGAGCTGAGAAACTCCCGGATCTCGGTGCGCAGATCCATCGTGGCCATCCCCTCGCCGTAAGCCCGTCCCGCAGTTTAAGGGGTACCCGATGCGGTCGTCGCGATGCCGCCGTCTACGGGGATGATGGTGCCCGTGAGGTAGGACCCAGCCCGGCTAGCGAGAAACACGGCGATACCCGCCATGTCGTCGTCGCGGCCGAGCCGGCGCAAAGGGGCCGCCGCCGCGATCGTGTCGCCGATGGCATCGAGCGTGGACGCCATCATCTGCGACGGGAACACTCCCGGTGCTACCGCGTTCACCGTGACGTGCTGTGGGCCCAGCTCTCTGGCAAGCACTCTGGTGAGTTGATGGAGTGCCGCTTTGCTGCTGGCGTACGAGTAGTTGGGCGACTGGGCGACGTGGATGGCGGCGATACTGCCGATGTTGATGATCCGCGCGGGATCATCGGCGGTGCCCGCCCTGCGAAGCGCGGGGAGCAGCGCCTGCACCAGCCAGAACGGCGACTTGAGGTTGAGGTCGATCACTGCGTCCCAGGCCTCGTCCGGGAACGTCGCCAGCGGCTCGCGCCACATCGCTCCCGCGTTGTTGACAAGGATGTCCAGGCGTTCCGAGTCGACTTTGACAAGATCGGCGAGGCGCTGACACTCGTCGTGCCTGGACAGGTCGGCGGAGATTGCTTGAACGTCACCGAATTCGGACAGTAGATGCTGTGCCTCCGCGCACGTGTCTGCCTTGCGTGAGCTGATGACGACGCGGGCGCCCGCCTGGAGAAAGCCGCGCGCTATCATCATCCCAATGCCCCTGGTGCCGCCAGTGACAAGGGCGTACTTCCCACTCAGATCGAAAAGTTCCGGGTGAGCGGTGAATTGGTTGTCCGCCATTGGTCTCCGTCCCATCTGTCGTGGAAGAATGTGCCGACACGGTCGCGCATTCGGGGCAGCTGAATTGAACTGATGGGGGTAAAGCTGCAGGGCGTGTCCATGGAGTGTTGTCGGCGCTTTCGACTCAACCAGGTTGACAGGCGTTTTGGACGTCTGGGAGACCCTGGTGATACAGGTACTGTGAGAGCCCCCCTTGCCTGGTGCGCTGACTCACCTCAGTGATCGGAGCCGACTGCGGGGCGGCGGCGGACGGCGGTCTCGCCTTATACATCGACCTACGCACAATCGGGTCGGCAAGCGGCTTGCTCGAATAGTCGCATTCGCCAACGAGAGCGGGCAGTTCGATCCGAGCACCCCATAAGGACCTCGCACCCAGGGGGTGGTGCTCTTCGGGATCATCCACCTGGTTCGGATAAGTCGGTGACGTCGTCGTTGCCGATGCCGTGGATGNGCCTGGCGAAGGCGGTGATGGGCGTGTCGGGTCGGACCAACCAGGTACTCTCCCAGGCCAGGGTCATCACGGCAGAGGTCGTCACGTCGACATCTCCACATGATCTTGATTGGCGGTGGCCCGCCAGCACGCAGCTCGGCGAGTCGGGGTACGCGTGAGCTGGCCAGGTCCGGCCACCGGCTCGGGGGGTGCCGGCGACCGGACGACCCCACTCTCCCTCGTGTTGGAACGTGGGAAGTTCCCTCGGACATGAAGGTCTACTTCACGGCTTGATGGGCCCGTGACCTGCGCAGACAGACGTCTCACGCCCGAGATCTTCGGGTTCGACGGGGAACTGGANGTATCCGTCGGGCCGGCTCGGACAGAGAGGCGTTCGATGTCCGTAGCTGGGCTGTTACTGGTGGTCTATTCTCGATGCGCAGCGACGCTGGACTCCGGAGAGCAGGGGAAGAAGCCTTCCGCGCCATGGGACTGGAACTCGCCCAGGCCACGGGCTCCACACGCGCCGACACCCTGCTCGACGGTATGGCGGGAGCGCTCGCGGGAAACAATCGGGTGCTGGAGGTCGGCCAGTTCCTGGCCCTACCTGCCAAGATGGTGCGAGACAGGGATGTCGGCTAACTAGCGAGTAGGGCGGGTAGGGAGCGCAAGCCAGATGGACATGGGGCTGACAGCGGTTCGTCGACGCCGACCAGCGTCTCGTCGGTGCCCAGTCCGATGGTGAGGTAGCGCGGGCCGCCCAGCCTCACCGTGGCCAGGACGGGGAATCTGGTCCGTGCCTCGGCAGGCCAGCCCGGGGGGTTCGGGGGGTCGTCCCCCCGGAAGGCATTGCGGCCCGCCGGGAAGCCGATCGAAGATCGGCGACCACGGCGGGCCAACTCGGGGGGTTCGGGGGGTCGTCCCCCCGGAAAAATCGCGGCCCGCCGGGAAGCTGGACGAAGTCCAGCGACCACGGCGGGCCAGCTCGTGGAGGTGGCGGGAATCGAACCCGCGTCCTCCGGCACCGACACAGGGCTTCTCCGGGCGGAGCCTGCTACTTGTTTCTCAGCCCCGTCGGACTCACAGGCAAGCCGACGTAGGCTCAGTCGCTGTTTGATTTTCCGGCTGGCCCCGCGACCGGGTCAGTCGGTGATCCTCCTAGCGACGTCAGGTCCTGGGCCGGAGGCTCTCCCAGGCTGACGCTTGCCTAGTACTTAAGCCGCGAGGGCGAAAGTGGCAAGGGGCTGCTTCTTGTTGGCAGCTATTTTTTTGAACGGATCGTTAACGAGATAACCGTTCATCCTCGGCCCGCTTCCCCTGCCTCGACGTCCGAAGTCGAAACCGATCACCCCCAGGTACGGTTGTCTTGCCTGACGCTCCATGCTACCGCAGGACGCTGGCGACCGGGGTCCTGCGCCGCAGCCGGCGGACGCCGCCCGGGTCGACGACGGCCGGCGGCTCCCCGGCCGGGCAGACGCGGAATCGATGTGCGGCGGCGGGCATGTCGGACCCCCCGTGGTAGTTGTACGAGCAACGGCATCCCGTCCGCCAGCCCCGGGGAGACCACTGTGGAGATCAAGGAACTGGGACATCTCGTCCTCTACGTCCGCAACATCGAGCGTTCGGTCGCGTTCTACCGGGACGTCCTCGGCTGGCGGCAGGTGTTCCCCGCCCCGGCGGACTCCGCCGGCAACCCGCTGCGCGTGNCCGCGGCGGCCTTCTCCTCCGGCCGCACGCATCACGAACTGCTGCTCATCGAGGTCGGCGAGGACGCGGCGGCGGTGCCGGCCGGCCGCCGGATCGGGCTCTACCACTTCGGGCTGAAGGTCGGCGACAGCGACGACGAGCTGCGCGAGGTCCTGGCCCGCATCCGGCAGGCGGGCGTCGACATCGTCGGGGCGTCGGATCACACGATCACCCACAGCCTCTACATCCTCGACCCGGACGGCAACGAGATCGAGCTCTACGTCGACGTGCCGGGCGTCGACTGGCAGTCGGAGCCGCACCTGATCGCCGCCCCGATCCGTCCCCTGCGCCTGTAACGGCACCCGCCGCCGGCACCGCACCACGCCCCGCCCGGCCGGCGGTGGCGGTGCCGGGCGACTCGAGGTCGGGGTGACACTGTGCCGATGACGCCGTCGACCGCGCGCGACCGGCGACAGGTGGCGCTGCTGTTGGCATTGGCGAGCCTGACGGGGCTGGTCGACGCGACCAGCTTTCTCGGGCTCGGCCGGGTGTTCGTGGCGAACATGACCGGCAACGTCGTGCTCCTCGCGTTCGCACTGGCGGGAGCGCCCGGATTGTCCGCGGACCTGTCCGCGCTCGCGTTGGCCGGCTTCCTGACCGGCGCGGTCCTCGCGGGGCGGGCAGGCACGGCCCCGGCGCTGCGCCGTGGACGCGGGGCTCGGTGGCTGACGGTCGCCCTGGCCATCCAGACCGGGTTGATCATCGCGGCGCTGATCGCCGCCTCACTCACCAGCGAGGGCAGGGCGGACCGGCCTTACGGGATCATCGCGCCGCTGGCCGCCGCGATGGGCCTGCAGCACGCGACGGCGCGGCGGGTGGCGGTCCCGGAGGTACCGACCAATGTGCTGACCACCACCCTTACGGGGCTGGTCATCGACTCACGGCTGGCCGGCGGCCCCGGCTTCCACGCTCCGCGCCGGCTGGCCGCGCCCCTGGCCATGTTCACCGGTGCACTGGTCGGCAGCGCCCTTCTGCTGCACGTCGACCGGGTCGTGCCACTCGCCCTGGCCGCCGCCATCGCCGCCGGCTGCCTCACCGCTGCGGCCACGGGTCGGCTCACCGCGCCGTGAGCCGGCAAACCGCGCACAAGCCTCGGCACGAGGCTGCAGGCGAGCGACGACGGACAGGGCCGGCTACGGGTCTGGTTCATCCGATGAGGGACGGGCGCGGCAGGGGACGGGCATCAGGAAACCAGTGCGTGCAGAGGAAGGCCCAGGGCTCGTCGCGCAGCCTGGTCATCACCAGGGTGATGGCCGGACCGCCGGCGACCAGATCGCGGCGGCGGGGCAGCAGGCGGCGGCGCAGTTCGTCGACGTCGCCCGCGAGCCCACGACGACGGATCTCCAACGACCCGATCCCGCGCCCGCGTAGCTCGCCGGCGAGCCGGCGGACGTCGAACGGCAGGCTCGCGCAGATCTGCAGCAACCGGGCGAACGGGCTGGCGACGGGCGTATCCGAGCTGAGAAAGGCGATCATCGGGTCGATCTGCCAGGCGCCGAGCCGGCGCGCGAGCTCACCTACCAGGCCGGCCCGGGTGACGGCCGGACTCGGGTCGTAGAGGTACTGCCCAGGGGCGGCGACCGGGCCGCCGGGCTCCGCCGGGTCCGGGATGCCCACCAGGCTGACCGGCCGCCCCTCAGGCGACGCGGGGTGAAGCACGGTCGCGCGGCGCTCGGTCGTGGCCAGCGCCGGGGAGAACAGCACGGCCTCCTTGAGGTCGCGGCCGTCGGCGACGAACTCGATCTCCCAGCCGGGCGGGACCTGGTCGGTCGCGAGGCCCGGGGCCGCCTTCACCGCCACGGCCGCGACCCGGTCGGCGAGGGCGAAGCACCAGGGCAGCGGCGGCTCGCTGGCCCGCGAGGCCAGCCGGCGGTCCCCGGTACGCCGGGCCGGGTCGACGAAGACCCCGTCATAACCGGTCAGGTCTGCGTCGCGGACGTCGGCGAGCAGCGTGTCGACTCGGTGCGCCCCGTGGGCGGCGACGTTCAGCGCGGCCATCCGCAGGTGTACCGGGTCCCGGTCGACGAGCAGGATCTCCCGCCCCGGTGCCAGGGCGAGGGCGTCCCCGCCGATCCCGGTGCACAGGTCCGCCAGGCGACGCCGGCCGGCGAACCGCGCCGCCCGGTGTTCGGCCGCAGCCTGGGAGGACGCCTGCTCCAGCCCGGCTCGGGTGAAGAACATCTCCTCGGCGCGGGCGAACTTGGCCGCCGCCCGATGCCGCAGCTCCGCCTGGGTGAAGGCGGCGGCGACCAGCTCGGCGGGCACACCCTCGGCCCGCAGCCGCGCGCCGACGGCGAGTTCCCGCGCCGCGCTCCCGCTCCCGCTCCCGCTCCCGCCGGTGTACACCGCGGCCGCGGCGGCGAGCACCGCACCGCCGTCGGCGGTCAGCAGGGCGTCGAGCTGGGCCAGGCGCTCGGGATCGGCGCCGGTCAGCGGTAGCGGCCCTTGACGCGGCGGCCCATCTCCCGGCTGATCTCCCGGGTGGCGTCCCGCTCGGCGAGGGCGTGCCGCTTGTCGTAGGACTTGCGGCCGCGGGCCAGGGCGATCTCGATCTTGGCGCGGCCGTCCTTCCAGTACAGGCTCAGCGGCACGAGGGTGAGGCCGCCCTCCTGGGTCTGGNCGATCAGCTTCTCGATCTCGGCCCGGTGCAGCAGCATCTTGCGCTTGCGCCGCGGGGCATGGTTCGTCCAGGTGCCCTCGGTGTACTCGGGGATGTGCACGTTGTGCAGCCAGATCTCGCCGTCGCTGACCTGGGCGAAGCCGTCGACCAGGGAGGCCCGCCCGGCCCGCAGCGCCTTGACCTCGGTGCCGCGCAGCACGAGCCCGGCCTCGTACGTGTCGAGGATGTCGTAGTCATGCCGGGCACGCTTGTTCTGCGCGATCGACTTGCGCCCCGTCTCCTTCGGCACCGTCTGCGACCCTCTTCCCACTTGCCACACGTTCGCGGAACGCTTCCGAACCTACGTCCTGGCGGCGCCCCCACGCCCGAACGGCCTTGGCCGGGCAGCCATCCACCATTGTATCGATCATGCGGCGGCGGCTCAGACGCGCAGGTGGCGGCGCAGCGCGATCGATGCCATCAGCGCGGCGGCCAGCNCGCCGGCGGCGAGGACCACGACCGCCGACTCCCAGACCGCGGACCAGCCGAACAGCGGGAACATCGTCTGCCGCGCGAACTGGCCGTCCACCAGGAAGACCTTCGCCGCGACCAGCACGCCGGCGGCGAGCAGCCCANCGGCCAGTCCCGCGACCGCGCTCTCCAGCACGAACGGCGCCCGGATCGTCCCGTTCGACGCCCCGACCAGCTTCATGATCGCTGTCTCCCGGCGGCGGCCGTGCGCGGAGATCCGGATCATCGTGTAGATCAACGCGAACGAGGCGAGCGCCTGCACGGCGGCCAGGGTGAAGGCGCCGACGGTGAAGGCGTCGAGGAAACGGTAGAGCGGATCGAGCAGGGCGCGCTGGTCCCGGACCGCCTCCACCCCGTCGAGCCCGGTGTAGGTGACGACGATGTCGCGCGACGCCCGGGGATCGGCCAGGGTCAGCCGCAGGGCCGCGGGCAGGTCCTCGGGCCCGACCCCGGCGACGACGTCGGGCGAGCCCCGGAAGTCCCGGCGGAACCGCTCGTACACCTGCTTCTTCGTCTCGTAGTGGACGCCGACGATCAGCGGGTCGCGGCGCATCTCCGCCTCCAGCTCGGAACGTTCGGCGGGGGTGATGCCGTCGGAGAGGTCGACGACGACCTCGATCTGGTCGAGCAGGAAGCCGTCGATGGTGTGCACCTGGGCCCGCAGCAGCAGGCCCGCGCCGAGCATCNCCAGGCAGATGGTCACCGTGACGATCACCGCCCCGGTCATCGCGAGGTTGCGGCGCAGTCCCGTCCACAGCAACGAGGCCAGCGGGCCCGGACGCATCAGCCGACCGGGTCGGTGCGCGTCAGCAGCGGTACAGACGGCGGCGGTACGGACGGCGGCGGTACGGACGGCGGCAGGGGCTGCGGCACGGTCTGGTCGTAGCGGCCGCCGGCCTCGTCGCGGATCAGCGCGCCGTCGCCGAGTTCGAGCACCCGGCGCCGCATCGCGTCGACCAGGGACGCGTTGTGGGTGGCCATGACGACGGTCGTGCCGGCGCGGTGGACGGCGTCGAGCAGGCTCATGATCTCGATGCTGGTAGCCGGGTCGAGGTTTCCGGTCGGCTCGTCGGCCAGCAGCACCCGTGGCCGACCGACGAACGCCCGGGCGATCGCGACCCGTTGCTGCTCGCCCCCGGACAGCTCGTCGGGATAGCGGTCCGCCTTCTCCCCCAGCCCGACCAGATCCAGCACCTCGGGGACGACGCTGCGCACGACATGTCGGGGACGCCCGACCACGTCGAGGGCGAACGCGACATTGGCCGCCACCGTCCGGTTCGGCAGCAGCCGGAAGTCCTGGAACACGCAGCCGACGATCCGGCGCAACTGCGGAACCCGCCGATCCGGAATCCGGGCGACGTCCCGGCCGGCGACGATGACCTGCCCGCTGGTCGCGCGATCCTCGCGCAGCAGCAGCCGCAGCAGCGTCGACTTGCCCGATCCGGACGGTCCCACCAGGAACACGAACTCCCCGGCGCCGATCTCGGCGCTGACGTCGATCAGAGCGGGCCGGGCGCCGTTGGGGTACCACTTGCTCACCGAGCTCAGGACGATCACCACACCATCCTCACGTCGAGCATCAGGTCGCATACATTCTGCGACAGAGATGGTAGGACGTAGCCGGAGCCGGCCGGCGCGGCACGCGAGGGCGAGCCGCTTCGGCCCGGATCCCCGCCGGGCTGGCGCACCGCCGGCCGCACGCGGCAAGCCGCACCGCGTAAGCCCCTGGCGGCGCCAGACCGCGAACCGAGCCAGACCGCGAAGCGGTGCGCCGTGTGGTAGCGGATACCCAATGCCCGCCGGCAGGGCGAAGGGGCGCCCGCGGGCGTACCGTAAGAGGGAGTCGATCGTCCGGATCCCGTTCCGGCGACCGGGCGGGGAACGACCGGCGCGGCGCCGGGCCGGACCCCGGGAGGGATCTACGACGATCCCTCGGATCCGCGGTCGACGTGCCGCGGCGGGAAGCGGGNAGGAGGCGGCATGGGCAGCGAAGATCTGGTCTGCGCGAGCTGCTCGGGTCTGGTGATCGAGGGCCGGTGCCCCACCTGCCGCGCGTCGCGCGAGTACCTGCGCCGGAACTCCGTCACGATCTCCCCGCAGCTCATCCTCGCGATCCTCGCGATCATCATGATGCTCACGGCCCTGGCCGTCCGCCACGCCACCTGAGCCCCGCTCGGGCCACGACGCCCACCTTCCGGCCTTCGCGCGTCATCGCCCGGGCGCGTGCAAGCCGGGCACTCAAGCACCCCGACGATCGTTGGCAGTCGAGAAAGTCCGGGTGTGAAATCCGCCGATGCCCGGTTCCTGCCGGTCCTGGAGCGTCGATGTCCGCACCTGTGCTCGCTGGGCGCCTTGGGCGGGCCGGACCGCGCCGCGAAGGCCGGGAACGAATCCGCCGGCTGATCCTGCTCACCACGGCACTCGCCGTGGTCGGGGTCGGGGTGGTCGCGTGCGGCGGTGGATCCGAGCCCGCCGCCGGCGCGGCCGCCTCCACACAGGCAACCGCGGGTCCGGTGACCGGGGAGGCGGCGAGCCCGCGTTCGGGGGCAACCCGGCCGGGCGCCTCGGAAGCGGGGGCGGCTGGGGCAGGGACGGCCGCNCCGGGGCTGCGCACCGTGGTCACGGGGCTCGCCGCGCCATGGGACGTCGCCTTCCTGCCGTCCGGCGAGGCTCTGATCAGCGAACGCGACAGCGGGCGGATCATTCGGCTGCCGGCGGGCGGCGGGCGGGCGACCGAGGTGGCGAGGCTGCCTGGCGTGGTCCACCGCGGCGAGTCGGGGCTGCTGGGGCTCGCGGTCTCCCCGAGCTTCGCGACCGACCGGCTCGTGTACGCCTACTACACCTCGGCCACCGACAACCGGATCGTGCGCTTCCGGCTGTCCGGGGACCGCGCCGAGGCGCCCACCCCGATCCTCACCGGGCTCGCCGACGCCGCGGTCCACAACGGCGGCCGGATCCGCTTCGGACCCGACGGCCTGCTCTATGCCGGAGTCGGTGACGCCGGGGTGCGCTCGCGCGCGCAGGACCGGTCGAGCCTCAACGGCAAGATCCTGCGGATGCGCCCCGACGGCGGCGTCCCGCCGGGCAATCCGTTCCCCAGCTCCCTCGTCTACAGCCTCGGCCACCGCAACGTCCAGGGCCTGGCCTGGGACTCCGCCGGCCGCCTGTGGGCGTCCGAGTTCGGCCAGGACAGGCTCGACGAGATCAACCTGATCGTCCCGGGCGGGAACTACGGCTGGCCCGGCGTCGAGGGCACCGGCGACACCGACGGCGGCCGGTTGCGCAACCCGCTGGCCACCTGGACCACCGCGGAGGCGTCCCCGAGCGGGATCGCGATCCGCGGCGACACCCTCTACGTGGCGGCGCTGCGCGGGCAGCGGCTGTGGGAACTCGACCTGGCCGGGACGGCCGTGCGAGGCCGGCCGCGGGCGCTGTTCACCGGCGAGCTGGGCCGGCTGCGCGCCGCGGTGGCCGCCCCGGACGGCTCGGTGTGGCTGCTCACCAACAACACCGACGGCCGCGGCGCCCCGAAGCCGGGCGACGACCGCATCGTCGCCCTGCGCTAGCCGCCCGCGGCCTCGCCGAGCGGGCGGTCCCGGCACGCGTGGGCTACGGGGCCACGGGTCAGTGGGGCCACGGGTCAGTGGGCACCGAACAGCTCCAGGTAGCGCTTCGAGGATTGTGGGTTCAGGTCCGGTTTGTACAGCGATGACAGGACGTTCGCCGGCTCGGAGGTGTTGAAGTAGGCCTCGTAGGCCAGGTTCGCCGCATTCGCCATGAACGTTTCGTGCATCTTGCTGATGTAGAAGGGGTTGTCCTTCCCGCCGCCGTTCGACCAGGCCACCCCCCACTCCGGGACGGCGAACTTCTTGCCGTGATCATGGGCGAACTTGATCACCGTGCACAGTCCGGACCGCTGGTGGCACTGTCGGCCCCAGCTCGCCTCGTTGATCGACGGGGGATAGAAGTCGTACGCGTCGATGCTGACGACGTCGACGTACTGGTCGCCGGGATAGGCATCCCACACGTCCTGCCCGCTGCCGGGCAGCGTGTCGGCGTGGGCGTTCATGTTCCAGTCGATTCTGACTTTCGGCGCGGTCGACCGGATCGCGGTCACCGTTCGACGGAAGCATGTCTTCCAGGTCTCGACGTCGCGCACGTGCCAGTAGTTGAAGGCGCCGTTGAACTCCCAGCCGAGGCGGACATAGGCGTCGCCCCGGCCGAACTTCGTCAGCGTGGCGCCGAAGGTGCGCCAGTTGGCGTCATAGGCGCCACTGGCGCAGGTGGCCTCGTCGCCGTCCTCGGGGAACGGCGGTTGCGCGATCGACAGTGCGCCGGGGAACTTGTCCTCGGTGAAGGCGGCCGTCGGCCAGTCCGCCGAGACGAGGTTGTACCAGTCCTTACGGCTGGTGAAGACGACCGCAACCCCGATCTCGCGGCCGGTGAACGTACCCCAGGCGTTCACGTCGGTCGGGTAGTTGCCGTTGGTGCCGGACACCCAGTGCACCCCCGCCGGCGCCGGCTCCGGCGAGCGGGAACAGGCCCCGAGCCCCGCGGCCAGCAGCCCGATGACCAGCAGCAGCAACAGTGGCAGCAACCGCAACCGCGACCGTGGCAGCAGCGGCGAGCGGAGGTGGCCGCCGCGCCCGGGGAGCTGCCGGCCCGCCGACGCCGCCCGCCGCTGCGCGCGGAGGATCCGGGAGCAGGGATCCGCTGCTCGCCGGGCGAACATCACCTGGATGATCATCCGACGGCCTCCCGTGAGGTCCCCAAGACCGAACACCCCCTCGATCGGCAGCGGCCTACATTCTCCCGACCGCGCCTCGNCAATGCGCCATCGAAAAGTCGACCCTAACGTAAGGGTGGATTTTGGTCTTTCCGGGCCCTTGGTGCTCGCCCCTGCGCGGCGGAACGCCGAACTCGGACAGGCACTGCTCCCGTCGCGATGCCGACCGGCACGCTGGCCGAGGAGGCGGTCAGCTCCGCTCGTCAGCCGGCTGGTCCGGGGCACGCCGGGCAGCCCTGGCGCCGGCGATCTGGTCGCGCAGGCGTACCACGTCCCCGATGACGATGACGGCGGGCGAGCCGAGGTCGGCCTCCGCGGCCAGCTCGGCGATGTCCGACAGCACGCCGGTGAGGACGACCTCGTCGGCGGTGCCCCCGGCGTGGATGACCGCGGTCGGCGTGTCCGGGCGCCGGCCGCGCTTGACCAGCTCCCGGGTGATCCCCGCCAGCGCCGCCACACCCATCAGCACCACGACCGTCCCCGGCCCCGTGGCCAGCGCGTCCCAGTCGACGGTGGAGCCGGGATGGGAGGGGTCGACGTGCCCGCTGACGATGGACACGTCCTGGGTGATGCCACGGTGGGTGACCGGGATGCCGGCGAGCGCCGGGACGGCGACCGCGCTCGTCACCCCGGGGACGATCTCGCACGGCAGCCCGGCCGCGGCGCAGGCCAGGGCCTCCTCGCCGCCGCGACCGAAGACGAACGGGTCGCCACCCTTGAGCCGCACGACACCGAGCCCGCGCCGGCCACGGTCGACGATCACCGCGTTGATCTCGTCCTGGGTCAGGTTGTGGCCGTGCGGCGCCTTGCCCGCGTCGATGATCTCGACGCCGGAGCGGGTCTCGGCCAGCAGCTCGCGGGGAGCGAGGCGGTCGACCACCACGACGTCCGCGATCCGCAGCAGGCGCAGTCCGCGCACGGTGATGAGATCCGCCCGGCCGGGCCCGCCGCCGACGAGCGCCACCCAACCCCCGGAGGGTCTGTCCACGCCGGTCACCTCCGTCGCTGTTGCCCTACCGGGCCTGTCCCGCTGCCGGCGCGCGAGTCCCGGCCGCGACGACTCTCCCAGTGTGCGGCCTGACCAGCCCGTTCGGGGCGGATCGCGCCTTCCGTGCGGACGTGCTCAGGCGATGCGCCGGGCGGTGCCCGCCGGGCCGACCAGGACGCGACCGGCCCGCACCTCGACCGGATGGACCGGGATGCGCACTCCTTCGGCGTCCAGACATTCGCCCGTGACCAGGTCGAACGCCTGCTTGTGCAGCGGAGAGAAGACGACCGCGCGCGCACCGCGGGAGCCGACGAGACCGCGGCAGAGCACGTTGGCCCGGGAGATCGGGTCGGTGTTGCCGACCGCGACGACCGGCCCGTCGCTGAGTCGGAACACGGCGACCTGCGCGCCGTCGACGAGCGCGCCGGCCCCCCGGTCCGGGGTGAGGTCCTCCAGGGCACAGACATCGGTCCAGTTCACGCTGACCTCCAGGTGATCTCGGCGGGGTCCGGCAGGACGAGTGCCGGCGTCGCGGCGGGGGCGGGGGCGGCGGCGGCGACGGACTCGTGCGGGCCAGGCTGGCGCACGACCGGCAGGGTCGTCCCGGCGATCAGCGCGGCCCGCTCACCGTCGCGGGCCGGCCGGGGCTGGCCGCGGTCGAGCACGTGCAGGATGTCCGGGTCGGGCGTGTCGGGGGCGTTGACGAACGAGGTGAACCGGCGCAGCGCCACCGGGTCGGCCAGCGTCGCCTTCCACTCGTCCTGGTAGGTGTCGACGTGGTGGGCCATGGCCGCGTCCAGCTCGGCGCAGATGCCCAGCGCGTCCTCGACGATCACCTCGCGGACGTGCGCCAGGCCGCCGTCGAGGCCCTCCACCCACGGCGCGGTGCGCTGCAGGCGGTCGGCGGTGCGCACGTAGAACATGAGGAACCGGTCGATGTAGCGGACGAGGGTCTCGGTGTCGAGATCGGCGGCGAACAGCTCCGCGTGGCGCGGCCGGTGACCGCCGTTGCCGCCCAGGTAGAGGTTCCAGCCGAGCTCCGTGGCGATCACGCCGACGTCCTTGGAGCGGGCCTCGGCGCATTCGCGGGCACAGCCGGAGACCGCCATCTTGATCTTGTGGGGGGACCGCAGCCCGCGGTAGCGCAGCTCCAGGTCGATGGCGAGGGTGGTGGAGTCCTGCACGCCGTAGCGGCACCAGGTCTCCCCCACGCAGGACTTCACCGTGCGCAGGGACTTGCCGTAGGCGTGCCCGGATTCCAGCCCGGCGTCGGTGAGCCGCTTCCAGATCTTCGGCAGGTCCTCGGCGCGGGCGCCGAGCAGGTCGATGCGCTGACCGCCAGTGATCTTGGTGTAGAGGCGGAAGTCGCGGGCCACCTCGCCGATGAGGATGAGCGCCTCCGGGGTGACCTCGCCGCCGGGCAGCCGGGGGATGACCGAGTACGTCCCGTCCTTCTGCATGTTCGCCAGCATGTGGTCGTTGGTGTCCTGCAGCGCGGCCCGCTCGCCGTCGAGGATGTAGCCGTTGTGGATCGAGGCGAGGATCGACGCGACCACCGGCCGGCAGACCTCGCAGCCGCGGCCCCGCCCGTGCTCGGCGACGAGCTGGGAGAACGTCGTGATCCCGCGGACGCGGACGAGCTCGAACAGCTCGGCTCGGCTGTGGTCGAAGTGCTCGCACAGGGCCGTGGAGACCTCGATGCCGGCGGCGGCGAGCTGCTGGCCGAGGATCGTCCTCAGCATCGGCACGCAGCTTCCGCAGCTCGTGCCCGCGTTCGTGCAGCCCTTGATCCCGGCGACGTCGGTCAGCCCGTTGTCGCTGATCGCCGCGCAGATCTGACCCTGGGTGACGTTGTTGCACGAGCAGATCTGCGCCTCGGCCGGCAGCGTCACCCCGGCGCCGGCACCGGCACCGTCGCCGGCCGGCAGGATCAGCCGCGCCGGGTCGTCCGGAACCGCGCCGACGGCGCCGACCAGCGCCCGCAGGGTGCCGTACTCACCGGCGTCGCCGACGAGGATGCCACCGAGCACGCTGGTCGCGTCGTCGGAGAGCACGAGCTTCTTGTAGACCCCGGTGACCGGGTCCGCGAACGTGATCGGCAGCGCGCCGGGCGTCGTGCCGAAGGCGTCGCCGAAGCTTGCCACGTCCACGCCGAGCAGCTTGAGCTTGGTGGACAGGTCCGCGCCGGTGAAGGTCGCCGCGCCGCCGAGCAGCCGGTCGGCGACGACCTCGGCCATCGCGTAGCCGGGGGCGACCAGCCCGTAGACCCGCCCGNCGGCCGCCGCGCACTCGCCGATCGCGTAGACGTGCTCGTCGCTGGTGCGGCAACCCTCGTCGACGACGACGCCGCCGCGCTCCCCGACGGCCAGTCCGCACCCACGGGCCAGCTCGTCGCGGGGGCGGATGCCCGCGGAGAACACGACGACGTCGGCGTCGAGGCCGGCCAGGCCCTCGGGGTGGCGGCCGAAGACGAGCCGGGCGACCCGACCGGCGGCGTCGGCCTCGATCCGCTCCGTGGCGGTGTCGGTGTGCACGCCGATCCCGAGCCCGGTGATGTGGGCGCGCAGCGTCTGCCCGCCGGCGTCGTCGACCTGCGCGGGCATCAGTCGGGGGGCGAACTCGACGACGTGGGTGGTCAGGCCCAGGCTGCGCAGGGCGTTCGCCGCCTCCAGGCCGAGCAGGCCGCCGCCGATGACCACGCCGGTGCCGGTACGGCTCGACCGCGCCGACGCGCTGATCGCGTCCAGGTCCTCGATGGTGCGGTACACGTGGCAGCCGGCGGCCTCGCACCCGGGAACCGGCGGGACGAACGGGACGGACCCGGTGGCAAGCACCAGGGCGTCGTAACGGTAGGTGTGTCCGGGGGCGGTGCGCACCGTACGGACGGCCCGGTCGACGGCGACGACGGGCTCACCGAGGCGCACCCGCAGCCGGGGATGATCGAGAAAGCCGGCCGCGACCAGGCTCAGGTCGTCCGCCGTCGACCCGGTGAAGTAGGCCGACAGGCCGACCCGGTCGTAGGCCGGCCGCGGCTCCTCGGCCAGGACGGTGACGTCCCAGACCTGCCCGGCGTCCCGTTCCCGCACCGCCTCGCACAGCCGATGGCCGACCATGCCGTGACCGACGACCACCAGCGACCGAGCAGACATCCGCGCATCACCCCTGTCCCAGGTCCGATCCAGGGGCCCGCCGCCCTCGGCGGAACCCGCTACGGTCGCTGACCGTACGAGCGGCGGATGTCGCTGCCGACTCAGGTCCACGTCGGTGCGGAAACAAGGCACGCACCCCCGGCCACAGCCGGATGTGAGACTCTCGGCCCGGCCGGGGTGGCCGTCACGGGACCGGGAACGACGCCGGTTAACCGCGCCGTTGCCTGCGGGTAAGCGCCCGGACATCGGGGTGCCTGATCCTGCCAGGGACCTGAGATCGGCGTGGGTCCACAGGCCAGGAGGTCGTCGTCTTGCCAACCCCCAGTTCCGGACGGTCCGAATCCGGTGATGCGGCGGTGGCGGAGCTGCCTCCGCTGCTCGGGTTCACCGTCGGGATCACCGCGGCCCGGCGCCGCGACGAGCTCGCCAACCTGCTCGAACGGCGCGGCGCCCGGGTGGTGCAGGCGCCGGCGCTGCGCATCGTCCCGCTGGCGGACGACGGACAACTGCTCGCCGCCACCCGGGCCTGCCTCGCCGGGCGCCTCGACGCGGTGATCGCCACGACGGCGATCGGCTTTCGCGGCTGGCTGGAGGCCGCCGAAGGCTGGGGCCTCGGCGGCGGTCTGCGCGATCGGCTGGCACAGGCCCGGCTGTTCACCCGCGGGCCCAAGGTGACCGGCGCGGTCCGGGCGGCGGGGCTGACCGAGTGCTGGTCGCCCCGGTCGGAGTCGGGCGCGGAGCTCATGACCCATCTCCTCGCCACCAACCTCACCGGCCTGCGCATCGCCGTGCAGCTACACGGCGAGCCGCTGCCGGACATGGTCGAGGGGCTGCGCGCTGCCGGAGCGGAGGTGGTCGAGATCCCGGTGTACCGGTGGGAGCCACCCGAGGACCTGCGCCCGGTCCGGCGGATGGTGGAGCTGATCGTCACCGGCGGCGTGTCCGCGGTGACCTTCACCAGCGCGCCGGCCGTGCTGAGCCTGCTGGGGACCGCACGGGAGGCCGGCCGCCTCGACGAGACGCTGGCCGCGCTGCGCGCCGACGTGCTGGCCGCCTGCGTGGGACCGGTGTGTGCCGCGCCGCTCGTCCGGCTGGGGATCCCCGTCGTGACGCCGGAGCGTTACCGCCTGGGAGCGCTCGTGCGCACGCTGGCCGACGAGCTGCCGCGTCGGCGGGTGCGCACCGTCGAGGCTGCCGGGCACGTGCTGCGGGTGCAGGGCACGGCGGTGATCGTCAACGGGGAGCCGGTGATGCTGGCACCGAAGACGGCAGCGGTACTCGACGCGCTCGCCGAGCGTCCCGGTCGGGTGCTCTCCCGCGCGGAGCTGCTGCGCCGCACGGGCACCGCGGGGCTGACGGACGAACACGCGGTGGAGATGACCGTCGCCCGCCTGCGCACGGCGCTCGGCCCGGCCGGCCGCGCGGTGGAGACCGTCATCAAGCGGGGCTACCGGCTAGCGATCGCCTGAGTGGGCTTTTCGCCGTTCACCGGAGGCGGTCGGACGACGTCATCGGAAAACGACGTCATCGGAAAACGACGTGCGCCTCCGCCTGGGCACGTTTCCGCCGCTCCGTTGCCGGATCGGCGGTCAGCCGCCCCGGCCGAGCCGCCAGCGCGCCGCGCGATAGGCCCGCCAGCCGGACCGCAACCCGCGGCGGGCACTCGTGAACGCGTCGCGGTGCCCGAGGGAAACCAGGCGCAGGATGTCGGCCGCCCCGGCCGCCCGGTCCACCACCAGCCGACTGATGCCGAAACGGGACTGGGTCGGCTGATGCAGTCGGTAACCGACCTCGCAGGCCGAATCGAATCCGGCCGCCGCGACCACGTGCCGAACCGACGCGCAGTGGTATCCGAATGGATAGGAGAAACTGTCCGGGCTGCGTCCGGTCTTCTCCTCGATCATGCGCCGGCTGGCAGTCACGTCATAGCGGGCCAGCGCCGTGGGCACCACGTCCAGTTCGAGATGGCGATGACCGTGCGAGCCCAGTTCGATGCCCTCCCCCGCGAGGTCGGCCAGGTCGGCCCAGCCCAGCAACGGGAGATTGCGCTCGCTGTAGCCGTCCAGCCAGGTGGCGCGCCGGCCGGCGTAGGCGGTCGGGATGTAGAGGGTGGCGCCGGCGCCGACCGTCTGCAAGGCCGGCAGGGCCGTCGTCACGAAATCCTCGAAGCCGTCGTCGAAGGTGATGGCCACCTGCCGGCGGTGCGGGTGCGCGAGGGCGTCGGTGAGCCCGGTGAGGTGGTAGCCGCCGGCCGCGAGCGCGCCGAGCTGCTCGGCGAACACGCCCGGCGGGACCTCCCAGCTCCGGAAGTCGGCACTCACGGAGTCACCCACGCTGTGGTACATCAGGACGGGCAGGGGCATCGGGGGCGCCTCGTCCAGCACGCCGGAGGCGGCACCGGGCAGCGCAGTCGCCAGGGTGGTCACCTCGTTCCCGTACCCGCGACGATCGCCGTCACGCCCGGATCGAGCTGGACATTTCCGTGCATATACCTGTGTGCATTCATCTGCAGGGACACAGGCCGTACTCCCTCCGCGACGACGGTGCGCAATCGTGGACGAACAGGTGACACGGNCGAACATCCCATCGAGTGAAGTAGTGCGCGAACCAGCCCAGGAGGCCGAAACTAAAACATCGAACGGTCCGCGAACTACCCGGGACTCTACACGCGCATACCGGGCGTGCCAATGGCATCGGGAGATCCGCCGGAGACGTCACCCGAGGGTGGTCTGCACGGTCCCGACCCACTCGCTACACGGCCCGGATCAGGCCGCCGGACGGGTCACTGNCATTTCACCGGGTGTTCATCGCGGCTACGGTCGCATTCAAAGGCACCCGGTAAATCGGGGGAACACGGATGGGCGATCCCCCGGAAGGCATGACCGACAAACGCGAAAGTTGCCGGCCGGGGCGGCGGATAAGATTTTCGATCGACCGACCCGCGCGGGCCTGGAGAGCAGACGGGAACAGCACCGGCCGTTGGGGCGGGTATTCTCACGCCTGGTTCTCGACGGCCCGGCGCCACCGGATCTCGGCATCGATGAAATCGTCGAGCTCACCGTCGAGCACACCGCCGGTGTTCGAGGTCTCGGTGTCGGTGCGCAGGTCCTTCACGAGCTGGTAGGGATGCAGGACGTAGTTGCGGATCTGCGATCCGAAGGAGACGTCCTGGGGGCCGCCGGTGATGCGCTGCTTCGCCGCGGCCTCCTCGGCGCGGCGGCGCTCCAGGAGCTTCGCCTGCAGCACGATCATCGCGGCGGCCTTGTTCTGAAGCTGGCTGCGCTCGTTCTGGCAGGTGACCACGATGCCGGTGGGCAGGTGGGTGATACGGACCGCCGAGTCGGTCGTGTTGACCCCCTGGCCGCCCGGGCCGGAGGACCGGAAGATGTCGATCCGCAGGTCCTTGTCGTCGATGTCGACGTGGTCGGACAGCTCGACGACCGGGGTCACCTCGACGCCGGCGAAGGAGGTCTGCCGCCGGTTCTGATTGTCGAACGGCGAGATGCGCACGAGCCGGTGCACCCCGTGCTCACTGCGCAGCGTCCCATAGGCATAGGGGGCCTTGACCTGGAAGGTGGCGGACTTCAGGCCCGCCTCCTCGGCCTCGGAGGTATCGAAGACCTCGGTGGGGTAGCCGTGGCGCTCGGCCCAGCGCAGGTACATCCGCAGCAGCATCGCCGTCCAGTCGGCGGCGTCGACGCCGCCGGCACCCGCGGAGAGCTGCACGATCGCATCCCGCTCGTCGAACTCGCCGGACAGCAGGGTGCGCACCTCCAGCGCGGAGATGTCGCCGCTGAGCGCCGGCAGATCGGCCGCGGCCTCGGCGAGCAGGTCGTCGTCGCCGAGATCCGCGGCGGCGGCGATGTCGTCGAGNCGGCGGCGCAGCCCCTCCACGCGGGAGATGTCGCCGCGGGTCGACGACAGGCGCCGGGTGACGACCTGCGCCCGGTCCTGGTCGGACCACAGGTCGGGATCCGCGGCCTGCCGCTCCAGCTCCTCGGCGCGACGGCGCAGCCCCTCCACGTCGAGAACGGACTCGATGCCGCTCAGCGTTGCATCGAGCTGCTTGATCTCCTCGGACAGGTCGACGGCCATGGTGTTCACCTTACCGGCGCCTCCCGCCGACCACGGGCAGGACTGATCTTGACCCGATCCGCGACGGACCGCGGCGGACCACGGCGGCCGGGCCGGCCGTCCCTCGGCGCGGGGCCGATCGGGGCGGCGGGAGATCGTCCGTCTACGAACCAACCGACCGCCGCAGATGGCCGGCGACCGCGGCCAACACCGCCCGCCGCCGTCGCGCCGACACCGGGCAGCGGTCGTGAAAAGCCACATCGATGAAACATGCAAAGGCGTGGCGACATCATCCTGAAACACGGGATGCGGACTCGTGAATATCCGGCCAACCGACACCCGCACCGCGGACAATCCTGANGGTAACCGCACCACCCACCCCGACGGGCCACCGCCGGGACGCTGGTCGATGCCAATCCGCGGAGAGATCTGTCCCACATCGCCGAGCGCACACGACCCCGGGCGTTTGTCGTTCCCGAACGATATCTTTGACCACGGCGCTTCGCCGACGAATGCGCCGGGCATCTGGTTCCGCGGGGCAACGTGGTCCCGCGGGGCAACGTGGTCCCGCGGGGCAACGTGGTCCCGCCAGTCGCCGGGCCGCCACCAGGTCATGGTCAGGAGACCAACGAACACGGACACACGGTTAATGCGGGCCGCCAGGAGGCGGAACAGTCAGTGCCGGGCCGCTTGTCAGGGAAAGCGAGGGAGGCCGCCATGGGAACCCAGCTCAGTCAGCAGACCAACCGGGGTACGCAGTTAGACCTGGCGGTTCACCGTCCCGTCGCGCTTCGCCGGCAGGTAGACGGCGGCGCGATCACCCCCACCCGAGCGCGAAGGGTGCCATCGTGGCCGAAGTTTCGAACCGACGGTCCGTACTGGTCGCCACCGGCCTCGCGGCGGTCGGCTCCATGAGCCTGGGAGCCGACGCCACCGCGGACGCCGCCGGGTTGCACGACGCCTGCGCCGCCGCGCTGAGCGCCGCGGTGGACGCCTACGAGACCACCGATCTCAGCGCGACGGCCGCCGCCCTCGTCCCACTCGAACGCACCACCAGGACGGTGCCTCGCGAGCACCGGCTACGCGGGCGGGCCGCCCTGGACTGGATGCGCCTGCACGCCGCCGTGACGACCGCCGCGGCGGCTGTGGCGTACGACCGCGGCCGGCACGCCGACGCCGCCACCCGGGCGGACCGCGCCGCCGCCCTCGCCCGCGCCGCCGGCGACGGGCCGCTCGCCGCACGGGCACTGGCCCTGCGTGCGCGGATGGTCCGCCCGCACAGCCCGGCGGTCGCCCTGCAGATCGCCGGGGTGGCCGCGCGGATAGCCGGGTTCAGCCCCACCCGCGCGCTCATCGCCGGCAAGGTCGTCACGAGCGCGTGCGCGGCCACCGGCGACACCCCCGGGGTGCGCGACGCGGTCGCCCGCGCCTGGCAGACGATGGAACGCCTCGACGACGACGACTTCGGCTCCCCCGGTTTCGCCCTGGAGACCTACTCCCCGGCGGACCTCGCGCTGGCCTGCGCCGAGGCGCTGACCACCGTGGGCGCCGCAGACGAGGCCACACCGCACCTGGAGCGGGCCGAGACGCTCATCGCCGGCTCCGGCCAGACCGGCATGGTGGTCTCGGTGCGGATGGCGCAGGCCCGCGCCGCGCTCGCCCGGGAGATCCCCGACCGGGACGAGGCCGCCGCCTACGCCGGTCAGGCGGTGACCCTGTCCACCGGTCGGCCGGCGCAGTGGCTGGCCCGGCTCGTGCGCGACGTCTCCGAGCTGGCCGACCTGCGCACCGGGCAGGGCCTGGACGATCTCGTCGACGCCACCACCCCCTGGCTGCACGAAAGCTGGGAGGCCGACCGGGACCTGCAGCGGCCGGCGGCGCGCTTCGGCGTCCCCGGCCCGTCCGGCGTCATGGTGCAGCGGGCTGGCGGACCACCGACTGTGCCTGTGCCCCGGCCCGCACTGTGACCGGCCCGACCCCGAGGTAGCCCACGACCGGCAGGTCGACCAGGCGCGAACCCTCCACCTCCACCGTCGTCGCGTCGACGAGGCTGGAGGTGAGGGTCGTGCGGCCGCTCGGGTCGGACTGCCGCTGGTACTGCTCGACGGTCGCGTTGATGTCCGCGAGCGGAAGCTCCTGGAAGGCGTCCGTCGCCGTGTAGATCGCGTTCTCGTCGATGCGCTGCGCGGCGGCGAGCGCCGCGCCGTCCGCGGCCGAGGCGACCGAACGGCGGGCCAGGTAGACGGCGGACACGTCGGTCACGACGACGACCAGCATCGCGGCGACCATCAGGTAGCCGAGCGTGAGGATGAGAATCGTCCCGCCGTCGGCGCCGCCGGGCCCGGCCTGATCGCCGGTCGCGGCCCCATCACCTGTCGCCGGGTTCCGCCGCAGGTCACCAGGCATGTGCTTCTCCCCGTCCGGGATCGCCGGTCGCCCCACACCGGCGTCCTTCGCCGATTCGCCGCCCGACATCCCGCATTATAGGAGAATGCGCCACGTAGGGATCATGGGGCGCGTATACCTCCCCGGGGACGAAGGATCAAGACCGAGCGGGACGAGATCGAGACCCGGCTGGAACGGGAATGCCAGATCTCCGCCGCGCCGCGGAAATGCCCGCCTGTCGTCACGACCCTCGATGTCGTCCGGGATGTGGATGACGATCCGTCACCACTTCGCGTATCCCCTGGTGCCGGTCCCCTGGTGTCGGTCCCCTGGAGCCGGCTGGCCGGCCGCCGCCGCGACCCAGCACGACGCCTGGGTCGAGAACCGGACAGTCCCGCGATTCGACCGCGGAAACCGGACATACTGGCGACGAGCCGCATCGATCAAGGGAGTGGGTGTGCCATCAGGCAGGCGTGTCGGGATCGGAGCCGCTGCCGTCGTCGGCGTGTTGGCGGTGGTCTTCGGTCTGGTCGTGGGGGCGAGCGCGCTCGGTTCGTTCGCGTCGACGTCGGGCGGGCAGATCGCGGTGGTCCGCAACGGTGGCCCGTTCGACAATCACCGGATCCGCCAGATCATNGATCCCGCCTCGTCATTGACCTACGCCGGCATGTATTCCTCGACGCACAACTATCCGGCACAGCAGCGTTACTACACGATCACGTCCGTTGTCGGTGAGAGCGACCGGGGCACGGTCGATGTCGTGACGACACCGTCGAAGGACGGGGTGAGTATGGGGATCGAGGGAACGTTCTACTTCACTCTCAATCTCGACCACAATGTCCTGCGCCAGTTCGATGACAAGTTCGGCACCCGGAAGTTCCCGCTGGCGAGCAAGGGTGGGAAGCTCTACTACGCCTGGTCGGGCGACGACGGCTGGTCCGCGTTCCTCGGCGCCATCATCCGACCGGTCATCGACAACGACCTTCGCGAGCAGATCAACAACTTCACCTGCGCCGACCTCGTCTCCTCCTGCGCGCTGGTCCAGATGGGCGCGCAACAGCAGGCCGGGGCCTCGACGACGCTCAACGCGGCGTCGAGCAACGGCAACATCCAGGCCGTCCAGAACGCGATCAACAAGTCGCTGGCGACCGACCTCAACGCCAATCTCGGTGGCCCGTTCCTGGAGAACCTGCGATTCACCCTCGCCCGGGTAACCCTGCCGGCGAACGTCCAGGGGGCCGTGAACAGCGCCCAGGCCGCGTTTGNACGGATTGCCGAGGCACAGGCACGAGTCGCCGAGGCGAAAGNCGACGCGGAGGCGAACCGCCAGCGCCAGTCGGGTTATGCACAGTGCCCGGCCTGCGCCAAGATCGATGAGCTCAAGGCGATTCCGCCGAATGTGACGACCTACGCGCCCGGGGCGGAGGTCGCGGTCGCCCCGGGACAATACCAGGAACTTAGGTTCTGATCGTGTAGGTTCGAGGGGTGCCGAGACGCGGTCAGGTGAAGGAGAAGCCCGAGGACCGGTTGGTGGACCGGGTCGGGCTGGGGGTGCTGGCGGCGCAGTTCCCGGACGCGCTGGTCGACCGGGTGGTCACCGAGACCGGTCGTCGCGAGAAGCGGACGCGGGACCTGCCCG
>NZ_LJJX01000052.1:0-46019 GCF_001421075.1 Frankia sp. CpI1-P
ATCCTCGACCCCGCCAGCGTCCCCCTCGACATCGGACGATCAACCCGCGTCGTCCCCCCACACCTACGCCGCGCCCTCGCCGCCCGCGACCGAGGCTGCACCTTCCCCGGCTGCGACCGCCCACCCTCCTGGTGCGAAGCACACCACGTCATCCACTGGACACACAGCGGGATCACCGCCCTACACAACCTCGTCCTGCTCTGCGGCCACCACCACCGCCAGGTCCACCACGACGGCTGGACCATCCTCTTCACCGACACCGGACACCCCGCCTACATCCCACCCTGGCGCATCGACCCGGCGCAACGCCCACGCCAAAACCCCTACACCCACCCACCCGACCTCCTCACCAGCGTCACCTGACCGGCGGTCGCCCGCGCCGACAGACGGCCGCGAAGACCTGGCGCNATCGCAAGATCTCCGCAGCCATCAGCCGATCACGACTGCCTCCCGAGCACCGGAGGTCTCACTCGTCCCGAGGTGACAGGTCGGCCTTGTCGTCCGGCTGCCCGACAACCCNGACGAGGACGCGGCCGGTGAACGCGCCGCGCAGCAGGTCGACGAAGGCATGCGGCGCGTTCTCGATCCCATCCACGATGGTCTCGTCGAGTCGCAGCCGGCCCGCTGCCAGCCAAGGGCCGATCTCCTGTTCGGCCTCGGCGCGGCGGTCCGCGAAGTCGGCGGTGCGTAGGCCCCGCAGGGTAAGCCGGTTGGCGATGGCATAGCCCAGGTCCAGGGTCGCCTCCTCGCCGTCGGCGCGGCCGGGCCGCGGGCCGTTCTGGCGATCGAGCAGCCCGCACAGCACCGCCCGGCCGTGCGGGCGCAGCAGGCGGACCGCGGCGGCGAGCTGCGCGCCGCCGGTGTTGTCGAAGTAGACGTCGATGCCGTCCGGGGCGAGTGCGCCCAGCCGCTCGAGGACGGGGCCGTCCCGGTGGTCGAAGGCCGCGTCGAAGCCGAGCGTCCCGGTCACGTGGGCGACCTTGGCCGGTGACCCCGCGCTGCCGATGACCCGGCCGGCACCGCGCAGCCGGGCGATCTGACCGGCGAGGCCGCCGACCGCCCCGGCCGCACCGGACACGAAGACGGTGTCGCCGGGACGCAGCTCGCCCGCGACGACCAGCCCAGCCCAGGCGGTCAGCAGCGGCGCCAGATACGCGGTCGGGCTCGGGAGGACGGCGGTGTCGACCCGTCGCAGCGCCGCCGCGTCGGCGACGGCGAACTCCCGCCAGCCGAGCTGGTGACAGACCTCGTCGCCGACGGCGAAATCGGGGTCGGTGCTGGCGACGACCTCACCGAGGGCCGCCCCCGGCACGACGTCGCCGGGCGCGAGCCGGGGCAGCGGCAGGCCAACGTCACCGAGGAACAGTCGGGCGGCGGCGTCGAGGGCGAACAGGGTGGTGCGGACGACGACCTGACCAGGCCGCGCGGTCGGCACCTCGGCCAGCTCCACGCGGAAGTCCTCCGGCGTCGGAAGCCCGGTCGGATGCGCGGCGAGACACACCTGCCGGCCGACGGCCGGCGTCGACGGCACGGGCGGGGAGACCCGCGGCGAAACGGCGGTCGACGGCGAAACGGCGGTCGACGGCGAAGCGACGGTCGACGAGGAGGCAGTGGTGGACGAGGAGGCAGTGGTGGACGAGGAGGCAGTGGTGGACGAGGAGGCAGTGGTGGACGAGGAGGCAGTGGTGGACGAGGAGGCACTCATGCCGGCGACGGTAGGAGTTGCCGTAGGCGTCAAGGTCAAGCCCGCCACGCGGAGAAACTGCCCCGTCTGTCTCCGCCGCCCCCCGTAGAGGGCGGGAGTCCCGGTCGCGTGCATCGACCGCGCACGCCGGGTTTCATCGGGGCGGGGCTTCGGCCGCCTCGCCCAGTTCCCACCGGAGGGAGATCGGACATGACGATTCCGACCGAGGATTCCGCCGCGGGTCCCAACGGGGACTTATCCGGCCGACGCGGTGGCGAGGGTCAACCGCCCGGCGGCCCCCTGACCGACGAACACCGCCGGTTCCTCGCCGCGCATGCGCGTGGCTTCCTGATCGTGACCGGTGCGGACGGCGGGCCGATCGGCTACCCGATGACCGTCCGGTGGTGCGAGGGCACGCTGGAGTTCAACACCTACCGCAGGAGCGCGAAGGTCATCCATCTGCGGCGCGACGGCAGGGTGTGCGTGGTCGTGGTGCCCCGTGACCGGGCCGCCGATCGGCGGGTGCTCAGCGTCTGGGGACGCGTGCAGCCCGGTGAGGGAAGCATCGAGCACTGGATGCACGGCGACGGCGAGGATTCGGCGCCGGGCCTGTCCGCTCCCGCCCGCCCCCTGATGCCCCAGGCCACGCCTTCTCACGCCGCGACTCCGCCTGTCGTGACCCCGCAGCCCGCGACCCCGCACGTCGTGACACCACCCCACGTCGTCGCCAGGGTCCGGGAAAGACTGCTCGACGGCAGACGGATCATCATCCGGGTGACCCCGCTCACGGCCCTGTTCATGCACGCGACGGAAGGACCGGACGATGCCGGCTGAGCGTCGCCGGCGGATCGCGATGGGCGACGAGCAGCTCTCGGCGTTCCTCGACGGTTCCGCGGAGATGGTCGTCGCGTATGTGAACGCGGACGGTTGGCCGGTCGGCACCCTGGCCGGCGCCGAGCGGCACGGGGAGGAGATCACGGTCGAGTTCACCGATCCGACCGGGACCGCCACCGGGATCGGCGTCGGCGAGGCGGTGTGCTGCGTCGCCGAGGAGGGGGTCAGGTACGACGAGATCCGGGGCGCGATCGTGCGCGGCGAGGTGACCGTGGCCGCGACCGTGGCCGGCCGGCACCGTTGGACCGTCCGGGAGCGGCACACCAGCAGCTTCGACTTCGCGGCCCTGGCCGACCCCGGGCCGGGCGACGCCGGCTGATCCTCCCGATGCGTCAATCCAGGGGGCGACGCGTCAGCTCGGGGGCCCATGCGTCCACCCAGGGGCTGGCGCGTCAGCTCGGGGAACGGCGCGTCAGCCCAGGCCGGCCCGGACGATGTCGCCGTCGTGATGGTGGCACTCGTGCAGCGCGCTGCGGGCCACCAGGGCGATCTCGACGACCCGCCCGTCGAGGTCGATCGTCCGGCGCGCCAGGTCCGCGTCGAGCCGCTCCATCGTCTCGCGCAGGCGGGCGACCCGGCGTGCGAACTGGCCGAGGAGATCGTCCAGGTCGCCGTGACGGTAGTCCGCGGCCGCCACCGACGCGTCGGGGTCGACGGCCGGAATCACCGGGGTCTGCTCGGCGGTGGCCCGTTCGATCAGCCAACGATGGAAGGCCATCGCTTCGCGCAGGTGCCCGAGGTACTCGATCGGCGACCAGACCCTCGGTCCCGGGCGGTGCCGCACCACGTCCGGGGGCAGGGCCAGCAGATGCTCGGCGATCCTCGCGGCGACCGGGCCGAGATCGGCGGCGACCTGCCCGACCCCGACGGCGGACGCGTCGAAGTCGCACTCGCTGCACACCTGCTCCACCGTCAACCCCTCCTCGGTCCACGTGCGCTCGGTCCACGTGCGCTCGCTTCAGGAAACCGCCTCGGCACGGCCGAGTTCCACGCAGGTCTCGGCGGCGAGCCGGAACAGGCGCGCGCGGGTGGACAGCGCCTGCTGCCAGTCCCGCGACGCCCAGACCGGACCCGCCAACGAGTCTCCGGCGTAGAGGAGCTGCGCGAACCGCACCCCGCGGAACCGGGCGACCGCAAAAAAGGCGGCGGCTTCCATCTCCACCGTAAGGCAGCCCTCCGCGCGCCGGGCCTCGACCTTGGCCGGCGTCTCCCGGTAGATCGCGTCGGTCGTCCAGGTCTTGCCGCGGACGAACGGCACCCCGTGCCGGGTCAGCACCGCCTCGGCCGCCGCCACTCCGGCGGGATCGGCGCTCACCTCGCGGCTGGGCGGCTGGTAGTGGAACGAGGTTCCCTCGTCACGGACGGCCCGGTCGGGGACGATGACCTGCCCGAGCACATGGGAGTCGACCAGCGACCCCGCCCCGCCGCAGGCCACCAGCGTCCGGGCACCCAGGACGATGGCCTCCTCCATGAATCCCGCGCACAGCGGTGCNCCGATGCCCGGCTGGAACACGGCGATCGGCGTCCCCTCCAGGATCACCTCGTAGACGGGATGCCGGCCGTGCTCGCCGACGAGTTCGGTCAGCACCCGAGCCTGATGGGTCTCCACCAGGGCATCGACGACCTCCCCGAAGAAACACAGCACCGCGAGTTGCGGCAGCCGGACACCCGCCTTCTCCCGGCCCCGGCCCGCGAACGGCCGGACCATGCCCGCGGGAGAGGGATCGAACTCGACCAACGGAAGCGACGCGTTATCCGAGATCTCCACCCGGATCATTCTGGCAGGCCCGTGTATGGCGCGTCGCCGCCCATATCCGTGATCATTCCTGGCGGGATCGCGCCTGATTCGCGCCTCGACACTCGATCCGTCAACCCGATCCGTCAACCCGATACGGTCCGGCGGGCCTCTGAAGGAAGGAGAGGGAAGGAGGTCCGATGGATGAGGAGCGAGACGTCGAGTTCCGGGCGTACTTCNCCAGCCGNCTTCCGGCGCTGCTGCGCCTGGCGTACCTGCTCACCGGGAATGCAGCCGACGCCGAGGACCTGGCCCAGACCGCGCTCGCCCGGGCCTTCGTCGCCTGGGACCGTGTGCGGACCAGCGACGCCCCGGACGCCTACGTCCGGCGCATCCTCATCAACGCTCACAGTCGCCGGTTCCGCCGCCGGCGGGTCGGCGAGACGTTGATGTCCGATGTGCCCGACGGCGTCCCTCATCCCGGCGGGCTGGCCGGGGTCGAGGACCGGGTCGGGCTGGCCGCGGCGTTGGCCGTGCTGCCGACGCGGCAGCGCGCCGTGGTGGTGCTGCGCTACTGCGAGGACCTGCTTGAGGCGCAGGTCGCGGAGATCCTCGGCTGCTCGGTGGGAACGGCGAAGACCCACGCGTCGCGGGGGCTGGCCCGGTTGCGGGCCGACCCCGCGTTGCAGGAGTTCGTGGCGGCGGCGTCCCTGTCGTCCTCGACTCCGGCGGCCTCGACTCCGGCGGCGGCGTCGTCTCCAATCCCGTCTCCACTTCCGACCGCCGCGCCCGAGTCCCGGCCGGCGCGAAGCCGCCAGGAATCTCCGAGCGGCCAGGGCACCCGCGGACGGGAGGGTTTGGCATGAGACATCAGGACGAGGACCCGATGGCGCACGGTCTGCGCGAGGCAGCCCGCAGCGTCGTCGTACGCCCCACGGACGATCTGTGGAGCGGGGTGGAGACGCGGGTGCCGCGGGAACGGCGCCGGCGCCGGGCCAGGCGGATCGTCCCCGCCGCCGTGCTGGTCATCGCGGCGGCGGGCGTCACTACCGGGGTGAGTGCGCTGGGGAACGGCGGTGGGATGTCGGTGACTCCCGCCCAGCTTCCCTCTCCCGCGTCGGTTCCGCATGCGGTGACCCTCACCCCGACCCAGGCCGAGGATGTGATCATGCACTGCGAATACCTGACGCCGGAGCGTCGGCGGTCCGATCCGCTGGAATCCAGGCTGCGGCTGGTGGCCGCCGTCGAGGACGGGACCGGGGTAAGCGTGCTGCTCGCCGCGAGGATCACCGCTCCCGTCCCCGGCCTGGGGCTCGGCACCTACCTGGGGATCTGCACCGTCCCGCGGACCGGCTCCGGGGGCCTGGACCTGGCCGCGGTCAACGGCGGCTCCACCGGACTCATGCCCGATCCGCCCCGCGGCGTGATCGACGTGAACGCCATCAACGTCGCCCCCGTCGCCGGCCGGCCGGCCGCGACGGACCGGCGGAGCCTCGTCGAAACGGCCGGGCGGGTCGGCCCCGCCGTCACCCGCCTGACGGCGACCACCGTCGGCGGGCAGGTCCTCGAGGTGCCGGTGCACGACGGGTACTTCGTGTACCGCACGGTGCGGGACGACACCGGCGCCCCACCCCGCCGCTCGCCGGAATTCGGTCGCATCGGCGGTGACCTGTCCAGGTCCTTTGACGACTGGGCCCAGCCGGACGGCCGCGACCAACGCACCCGGGACTACGACCACTGGTGGCAGGGCCGGCGCATCGTCCTGCGCGCCTTCGACCGCGACGGGAAGCTGCTCGGCGAGGCCTNCGGCGGCTGAGCGCAGCGGTCTGGTGACGGTCGCTGCGGCCGTGCAGACGATGCTGCTGTGCAGACGATGCGGCCAGCATCCGTGCGAGGGGGAGCGAGTTCCTGGTTGGCGTACCTCGTTGACGTTCCGAGAGCACCAGAACTATCGGACTGGACGGCGTCTTGCCCGGTGACGGCATCGAGACCGGCGGCCGGAGAGGCATCGCATGATCACACCGCCGATTCCGCGGGCCTGGTCGACGACTCCCAGTCCTCTCGGCTTGGGCCGTCGAAACCGGGTGTGAAGTCGGGGTGCTGCTCCAGCCAGCGGGCCACTCGGCTACGCACCTCCGCGGTGCCCAACGCCTGGTCCTCGGGCAGAAGAAGATGGCGGACCTGGGCACGGGCGCGCATGACCACAGGGTCATCGAGAGCGCAGGCGGCCAGGGCGGCCTTCTNCCGGAGCGGNGCGGTAGAAGCCACCGGCGCGGCGGCCAGGGCGGTGAACCGGGCTTCTCCGGCCCGGTCAGCTTCCACCTGGATGTCGAACCAGGGACGCAGAACCCGCAACGCCCAGCGGTGGTGAGCCGTGGTGAACACCGACGGGTCCGTGGAAACCGACGGGTCCGTGGAAACAGCGTCGGCGTGCTGTGCCACCCACTGCCCGGCCCGCAGAGCCAGCGCCACCCCCTGGCCGAGGGTGGGATTGGTGTGGGTGACCGCGTCCCCGATACCGACCAGCCCGGTGACCACGGGGCCGTCCTGGTCAACCAGAGCCGTCCACCGATTGTCCAGGCCGGCCATCGCATAAACATCCGAGGTCGCCTGGGGGTGCAGCGCCATCCATGCGGCGACCGCGGGGAACCTGCGCGCGACCGCGTCGAACACCTCGGGGTCCCCCAAGGCCCCACGGGTCGGGTCGGTACCAGACAGCGTCAGCGCCACCGCGAAGGTCCCGTTGTCCGAAGGGAACACCCCCGCGGCAGCGAAGGCCGACGCGGAGCCGGCCGGGACCCGCCCAGGATGCTGCGGCCCCTCGGCACGCAGCCGATACCAGCGGCAGAAGTAGGCGATCCCGGTGCGGTGGTTGTCCACCACCGCAGCCCGGCAACCAGCCTCCGCCAGCCACCNGGTCACCGGGGAACGCCGCCCTGCCGCATCCACCACGAGATCGGCCATGCCCACCCCCGACGCCGAGCGCACCCCGATCACCTGGGGAACCTCCGGCCCGTCGGCGAAGACCAGGTTGTCGACGGCTTCGCCGCGGCGCAGCTCGATCCCCGGCTGACGTTCCACCGCGTGGTGCAGGGCGGTCTCCAGCACGATGCGCCGCGTCTGNACCGTCACCAGGTCCTCGTCTCCCGGCCGGGCCGGTGGCCGTTCGGGGAACCAGTCGAGCTCGTTACGCTCACGCGCCCCCATCCGCAGCATCGCCGCGTACACATCCGGCGCCTCAGCGCGCAGCACATCACGGACCGGGGCCAGCAGACCATGCGGCTGGATCGCCTGCGGCACCGCCGGACGCCGCCAGCCGAAAAAATCCTCCTCGAGATCGGTGCCCGGCCGATACCGGTCCCGCTCGAAAAGCGTCACCACATGGCCCCGACGTCCCAGGAACAAGGCGGTGGCCAGGCCACCGATCCCCCCACCGATAATCGCAACCCGCGTCACTGTGGCCCTCCAACCGTGGGGCGGACGAATCGCGCCCCAGGAAGTGCTTACCAGAGTCCCACGAATCCAGCGGAAGAAAACGAATATGGCAAGGTTGTGCGCGGGGTGCGGAGCGCGGGGTGCGGTGGTCGTCGCCGGCAGGCGACGCAGCTTGCTCAGGGCTCGCGGGGGACGGCTGAGGCGGCCGCCCGGCACGTGAACTGGCTCGGGTCTGCCCCCGCCTTGGCGAGCAGCGCGTAGAGGTGTTGCTGATCGTCCGGGGAGAGGCGGGCGAGCGGGGAGCCCGCCGTGAAGGCCTGCACGAGCTGCGCGCGCACTTCGACGCCTCTGCGAGTCAGACTGATGATCTTCTGTCGGCGATCCGTCGGTGCCGGTCGCCGTCGGATCAGGCCGCGCTGTTCCAGTCGGTCCGTCAGGAACGTCACGGTGGACGGGTCACAGTTCAGCGTTGCCGCCAGCGCGCGCATCGAGGGCGGCGGCCCGTCGGGATCCAGCCGCCACAGCGCGCCGGCGAGCGCCTCGGTGAGATCGAGTTCCTTCACCAGGTCCGCGGCAAGCTCGCCGGTCGCGGCCGCGAGGGTGACGACCTGCTTGACGACGGCGTGGATCAACGAGTCGTCGGAATGCCCGCCGGCGTCGCCCACCCGCCGACACTACAGGGACCGTCCAAAACTTGACGACTCCAAGCACCTCTCAGATACTTGGAGTCTCAAACTATTCTCGGCGGTTTCGTCAACACCGTTGATTACGGGAGGATCAGCATGCATCTGACGGTCTTCGGTGGCACCGGACACACCGGGCGACACGTGCTCGACCAAGCGCTGGCGCAGGGCCACACGGTCACCGCGCTCGCCCGTGACCCCCGCGCTCTCGCCGCCCACGAACGCCTGCGGCCGGTGGCCGGTGACGTCCGCGACGCGGATGTCGTGAAGCAGGTCATCGCCGGCAGCGACGCCGTGCTCAGCGCGCTGGGCCAGCGCCGGTGGGGCAGCACGGTCTGCACGGACGGGATGCGCACCATCCTGCCGGCGATGCAGGACCATGGCGTGCGGCGCCTGATCGCCGTCAGCGGCTACGGCGTGGCCGACAGCCGTCACCGCAATCTCTACGTCGCCATCGCCCGGGTCGCGATCAGATCCNTGATGCGCGACAAGGAGGGAATGGAGGAGCTCATCAGGGCGAGCGCTACCACCTGGACCATTGTGCGACCGGCCCTGCTCACCGGTGGTCCGCACACCGGTGACTACCGCACGGGCAGCGACCTGCGCCTGACGATCACCTCCAGGGTCTCCTACGCCGACGTCGCCGACTTCATGCTCGCCAGTCTCACCCGGGACGACCACGCCTGCCGCGCCGTCGCCATCACCTCGTAGCCGGCCGGCAGGAGGGTCGACAATCACGGGGAATTCGCCGCCCCCGGTGAGGACCTGGCCACAGGTACGCCGATGCCCCGAATGCTGACGTCGCGCATTCTCGAAGTGTCCAACGGCGTGCGACGTAGGCTCGGGGCGGAGGTGGTGACCGGTGGCGACCGCGCGGTCCCCGAGTGGCGGGCCGGGCGGCTCGGGCGGCTCGGGTAGGGCGCGCAGCCTGCGGGGGCAGGGTGAGCAGCTTCGCCGGGAGATCCTGACCGCGGTGAACCGCCTGCTGGTGGAGTGGGGCAGCGCCGAGAAACTGACCATGCGCGCGGTCGCCAAGGAGGTCGGGGTCGCGGCACCGAGCATTTACCTGCATTTTCCCGACAAGGCGGGGCTGGTCTGGGCGGCGTTGTCCGACAAGTACGACGACCTGGTCGCGAGCATGGTGCGGGCGGACGCGGCCAGCGACGGCACCGATCCCCGCGAGCCGCTGCGGGCGCAGACGCATGCCTACTGCCGGTTCGCGCTGAACAACCCCGGGCACTACCGGCTCATGTTCGAGGTGCCGCAGCCGACGGTCGAGGTCGAGAGGANCAGCGAGCACCCGGCCCACGGCGTCTCGGCCAGCCTCCGCGCCGGATTCCGGCGCTGCCAGAAGACCGGGTATGCGCTGTCCCTGCCGGTGGAGCAGGCGGCGCAGACGCTGTGGGCGGGGCTGCACGGCATGGTGACGCTCCACCACAGCCTCTTCCACGACGAGTCGACGGAGAACCTGACGCTGCAGCTCGCCGACGGTCTGCTTGACTCCCTCGTCGCGAGCACGCCGGGCGCCTCGCCGCCGTTCCGGTCCGCTCCCCCGGAAACCGCCGCCTCCCGCCACATCAGGGCCATTCTGGCTGGAAATGTGGACCGTCCCGGCGACGGAAATTCATGAGCCGGCACGCTTGACCTGAATGAACGGGCCGGACGTTCCGACGGCCATTCCAGCAATGACCTGAACGAGGGCAGACACACCGACACAGAACGGTCGATGTCCGACCGAAGCATAAATATCGCGCTTAGTTGCACACGGTTTGCCTACACCTGGAGGCGTGGATACAGTCTGACTTAACTTAGTTAGGTGACCGGGGTCGACAGGTGACCGAGACCACGAAATCTGCCAGTCCCCCGGTCGGCACAGCCCCCAGGAAAGGGCTTGCCCGGAGGTTTCCCATGAAGATTTCCGTCGATGTCGACAAGTGCTGCGGCGCGGGCCAGTGCGTGCTCGCCGCCCCCGACGTCTTCGATCAGCGCGACGAGGACGGCATCGTGATCCTGCTCGACGCCAACCCGCCGGCCGACCAGTACGACAACGTGCGCAAGGCCGCCGCGGTCTGCCCGGCGGCCGCCATCGAGGTGCAGGAGTGACCGCGCCGGCTCTGGCCCGGGTCGCCGTCGTCGGCGCCTCGGCCGCCGGTCTGAGCGTCGCGGAGGGACTGCGGCGCGACGGTTACACCGGGCGGCTGACGCTCATCGGCGACGAACCCCACCTTCCCTACGACCGGCCCCCGCTGTCCAAGCAGCTCCTGTCCGGCGCGTGGGACGCCGACCGCCTGCGGTTGCGCAGCGCCGAGGCGCTCGACGCGCTCGGGCTCGACCTGCGGCTGGGCGCCGCGGCCGTCGCCCTGGACACCGAGGCGCGCGAGGTCGCCCTGGCCGACGGCGACCGGGTCGGCTACGACGCTCTCGTCGTGGCCACCGGGGTCGCCGCCCGTCGGCTGCCGGGCACCGACGGCGTCGCCGGCGTGCACGTCCTGCGCACGCTGGAGGACGCGCTCGACCTGCGCGGGGAACTGCGGCCCGGACGCCGGCTGGTGATCGTCGGCGCCGGTTTCGTCGGCGCCGAGGCGGCCGCCGTCGCCCGGGAGGCCGGCGCCGAGGTCACCATGGTGACCGATGCGGCGGTGCCGCTGGCCGACGCGCTCGGCCCCGACCTGGGCGCCATGCTCTCCCAGGTCCACGCCGAGCACGGGGTGCGGATCGTTCCNGGCGTCCTCGTCGACGCCGTCCTGACCGAGGGTGGCCGGGCCAGCGGGGTGCGGCTGGCCGACGGCCGGACCATCGAGGCCGACGCCGTGCTGGTCGGTATCGGCGCCCGCCCCAACACCGGCTGGCTCGCGGCGAGCGGCGTCCCCGTCGGGGACGGGGTGGAGTGCGATGCCACCCTCCACGCCGGTTCGGGCGTGTGGGCGGCGGGCGACGTCGCCTCGTGGCCGCACCCGCGCACCGGTGAGCGCGTGNGCATCGAGCACCGCACGAACGCCGCCGAGCAGGGCCTGGCCGTCGCCCACAACATCCTCGCCGGGCCGGACCACGCGACCCCCTTCGATCCGGTCCCGTACGTCTGGTCCGACCAGTACGACCTGAAGATCCAGGTCTACGGCCAGCTCCGGGGCTACAACCAGGTACGGGTCGTCGAGGGCAGCCTCGCCGAGCGCCGGCTGACGGCCCTCTACGGCCGCGACGGCCGGGTCTGCGGCGCCGCCGGCGTCACCATGCCCCGGGCCACGCGCAGGTACCGGCTGCTGGTCGCCGAGCAGGCCCCATGGCCGAGCACGGCCGACCTCGCCCCGCCCCCCAGCGCACGCCAGGCCCCCAGCGCACGCCAGGCCCCCAGCGCACGCCAGGCCCCCAGCGCAGGCTCAGCCGCCAGCGGCGGACCGGCGCTCAGTGGAAGGGACGCATGATGTCGGAGACGAAGACGCTGCGGGCCGGCGTGGTGGGCCTGGGGATGATCGGCGGCGGGGTCGCCGTCAGCATGGCCCGGCGCGGCCGGGTTCCCGCGGTCCATGACGTGCGGCCGGGCGCGTCGGCTGGCCTGCCCGGTGTCGGCGACCCGCTGGGCTCGCCCGCGGAGGTGGCGAGGACCAGCGACGTCGTGATGGTCGCCGTCGTCACCGCCGACCAGGCCCGCGACGTCGTCGGCGGGGAGAACGGGCTGCTGGCGGGCGCCCATCCGGGGCTGACGATCGTCCTGCTGTCCACCGTCGTGTTGCCGGTCGTCCACGAGCTGGCGGCGTTGTGCGCCGGGCGTGGGGTGGGCTTCCTGGACTGCGGGGTGACCCCCGGCGACCGGGCGGCCGACCATGGCATGGTCGCCATCGTCGGCGGGGACGAGTCCACGGTGGAGGCCGCGCGGCCCGTGTTGGACGACTGGGCGAGGCGCGTCGTGCACTGCGGTCCGCTCGGCGCCGGGATGGCTACGAAGATCGCCCGTAATGTCGTCACCTACGGAAGCTGGCGCGCCGTGTTCGAGGCGACGAACCTCGCACGCGCCGCGGGCGTGCATCCCGCCCGGCTCGCCGAGGTCATCGACACTGCCGATCCCGAGGGCCACACCCTGCTCGCCCTGCTGCGGCTGCGCGGCGACGACGACGCACTGCCCGAGGCGGCCGGACGGAAGATCCAGCCGCTGATGACCAAGGACCTCGACGCCGCCCGCGACCTCGCGGCCACCCTGGACGTCGACGTGCCCCTGGTCGAGGTGGCCCGGACCCACGCCGACCAGACCCTCGACCTGCACGACCCGCAGGACCCGCAGGACCCGCAGGACCGGGACGACCGGGACGACCGGGACGACCGCGACCACCGCGACCACCGCGACCACCGCGACCACCGCGACCACCGCGACCACCGCGACCACCGGAACGCCGCCGCCGAGCCCGGCGACCATTTTGCCGACGGCCTGCACCGGTACGGCCTGGAGATGATGGATCACGTCTACGGCCCCGGCTTCAGCGCCGGCGTGCAGGGCGCGCACGACCCCTTCACCGACGAGACGGTGGACTACCTGTTCGCCCGGGTCTGGGCCCGGCCCGGGCTGTCCGTGCGCGACCGCCGGCTGCTCACCCTCGGCGTCGCGGCGACCGTCGGCCGTCCCGAACTCGTCCAGATCATCGCCACCGGCGGGCTGGTCAACGACGAGCTCACGCCCGACCAGCTGCGCGAGGCCGTCCTGCACCTGGCCGTCTATACCGGCTGGTGCAAGGCCACCGCCACCCACGCCGGCGTCACCGCCGCCGTCGAGGCCCACACCGCCGTCGAGGCCCACACCGCGAAGGAGCAGTGATGACGACGCAGCACCTCATCGATCAGCCCATCGCCCGCGACCCCGCCCACCCCCTCGACCCGCCCGCGCCCTACACCGAGCTGCGCGAGAACCACCCCGTGGTCAGGACGCGCTTCCCCAACGGCTCCACCGGCTGGCTGGTCACCCGCTTCGAGGAGGGCAGCCAGGTCTTCAGCGATCCCCGCTTCAGNGCGAAGCGCCGCCGCCACGACGCCCCCGAGGGCGAGCAGGCCGAGACCGGTGACGACGCGCCGTTCGACGCGGGCTTCGTGATGATGGACGAGCCCGACCACGGCACCTACCGGCGCCTGCTCACCGCCCGCTTCACCCCCAAGGCGGTGCAGACCAGGCTCCAGCCCTACCTGGACCGGATCGTCGCCGAGCATCTCGACGCCATCGCCGCCGGACCCGAGACCTTCGACTTCGTCCAGGCCATGTCGCTGCCCATTCCCTGCCTGGTGATCTGCGAACTGCTCGGCGTCCCCTACGCCGACCGCGACGGCTTCCACCACGCCACCGAGGTGATGATGGACATGGGCATCAGCCGCGCCGCACGCGACCGTGGGGCCCACTGGCTGGTCGACTACATCACCGCGCTGGTCGCGGACAAGCGCCGCACCGGCGACGCCGAGGGCATCCTCGCCGAACTGATCGGCAAGGCGGACGACGAGGGGTCGATCCTCACCGAACGCCAGCTCGTCGGCCTCGGCGTGCTGCTGCTGTTCGCCGGGCACGACACCACGGCCGCCATGATGGGCCTGTCCACGCTCACCCTGCTCACCCATCCCGAGCAGCGCCGCGACCTGACCGAACACCCGGAGCGGATCGGGACCGCGGTCGAGGAGCTCATGCGCTACCTGACCATCGTCCAGTTCGGCCTCGGCCGGGTCGCCGAGGAGGACCTGGAGCTCGGCGGCGCCCACATCGGCAAGGGCGAGCTGGTCGTGGTCGCCATGAACGCCGCCAACCGCGACCCCCGCGTGTTCGACAACCCCGACGCCCTCGACCTCGACCGCACCATGGTCCGCCACCTGGGCTTCGGCTACGGCGTCCACGCCTGCCTCGGCCAGAACGTCGCCCGCGCGGAACTGAGGACCGTCCTGCCCGCGCTTTTCCAACGCTTCCCCGACCTGCGCCTCGCCACCCCGTTGCAGGAGGTCCCGATGGACTTCACCGGCACCAACTACGGCGTGCGCCAGCTCATGGTCACCNGCTGAGCAGCACGACGGAACCGATCCGGACCCCCGGTCAGGCCGACGGGCGACCACCTGGCCGATGTCGGTTGGCCGGGTGGCCGGACCCCGGCTTCAGGAAACGATCGAGAACGTTGGCGGTGATCCGCGAGACGTTGTTGTCACAGTCGTTGTGCGAGAGGCTTCCCGCCCAGGCGATCGAAGAGGTCGAAAAGACAGCACCGCCGGACTCGGTCTCGAACAGGGTCATATCCGCCCGGACATCCCGGTGCTCACTACCGCCGAGCCCCGGGTACATGAAACCGATCTCCTCCACCACCAACAGGTAGGAGTCGTCGTGGTACTCCGAGGACGCGAGCAGGTACGTGCCCGGCGGGGTGCCCAGGCGGACATCGGCACGGTCCAGTTCCTGGCCGGCCGCGCCGCCGCGCTCCAGCCCGAAGTCGCCGATCAGCTCCTCCTCGCCCACCCCGGAGAAGACCCAGGACACCTCCGCCTCGGCACTGTCCGGCATCCGCCGGTAGTACGAGGACCCGGTGAACCCCTCCGCCGTGAACCCGGCGCCGAACACCTTCTGCGGTGCGCGGCCGCGGTTGCGCCACAGCCCGCCCTTCTCACCGGTGGTGGAGTGCAGGGTCTCCCCGGGCGCGGCCTGCCAGGCCCGCGAGCCGGCCTCGCCCTTGCGGACCTCCATCACCCAGGGCTTCTCGGGGTGGAAGGACGCGACCCAGTAGAACCCGTTACCGCCCATGTACATCACGCGCCCGCCGCCGCCGATGTAGTCCTCGTACGCGTCGAGCATCGGCTCGGAGGTGTACTCGGGATGAGTGCCGGTCATGACCACCCGATATGGCCGCATCGCCGCCACGCCACACCGGTGGACGTCCTCGTCGCAGATGACGTCGAAGTCGTATCCCTTTTCGGTGAGCCAGTTGACGAGATAGAGATCCGCGGGGAACTGCCACGTCCCCATGTGTGTGAACCGGTACCGCGGGCGCATGTTCAGGATCGGCCGGCGCCGCGAGGTGTAGGCGACGCCGCTGCCGTCGGCATGCAGGTCGTAGGTGGATCGTCCGAACCCGCCGTGTTCGAGCTGGAACACGTCCAACGGCTGTACCAGGGGCGTATGGCCGCCGACAGCCTGCCCGAGGGGTGAACCACTGGACAGGTGCTCGTTGGCATAGGCCTGGTAGCTCGCGGTGGGCAACAGCAGAGCGATCGACTTCTCGTGCCCCGGGGCCGGGCCGACCAGGAACGGCACGTGGTCCTCGAAACCGCCCGCTCGCAGCCGCAGGGCGTAAACCCCCGAGGGCAGGTCGGCGCCCACCGGCAGGGTGCAGGTCGGCGCCCAACCGGTGTCGTCGACGTCGTCGGCGTGGAGATGCACCGCGCCGTACAACTCGGGATGCGCCGTCCAGTTGTAGGAGGAGCCGTCCCAGTTGTGGGCGGTCACGGCTCGGGTGGGCATGTTCACCAGCCTGCCGGCGATCCCGGTGCGGCCGCCGGTGCCGCCCCCGGGACCGGCGCCGGGGTCGGGCTCCGGGGCACCGCCGGGCAGGATCGCGGTGCTGTCGATTCCGGCGGACAGATCCCACCAGGCGGTGAGCCCGTCGGTCACCGCCGGCGCGTTGCCGCTGGTGGCCAGCCGGCGCACCTCGTCGCCGGTCAGGGCCCGCCGGTAGACCGCCGGGAGCGCGATCTTGCCGTTGTACGCCCCCCGCACGACGGCCCCGTCGGTCGTGTCCAGGGCGCCGAGGAGCAGGTCGACCGCCGGGATCTCCGGCGGGCCGTCCAGCGTGCCGGTGACCTGCACCAGGTGGTTGGCCACCAGCCGGCCAAACCGGCTGTTGTACGGATTCACCACCGGCACCGCGGTCACGGCGGCAAGACCGGTCGCGCCGTCCCAGCTCGCCGCCAGGGCGTACCAGGTGGCGGCCCGCAGGCCGGCGGGCGCGGTGAGGCAGCGGGAATCCCGGCCCGCGCCGAAGACGAGAGCGGGCCGCAGCCCCTCGGTCAGTACCAGCGCGACGCCTGTCGAGATGGCGGCGTCCCAGGCGGACAGCACCGGCTGCCGGGCCCCGTCGGTGGTGGGCTGAACGAAGGCGAACAGNGTCAGCGAACCGTCCGGTGAGCGCAGGATGTCGCGGGCGCCGGGAAGCCGGCCGTACGACCCGATATGTGCCGGCTGGTCCAGGAGCGGGTACACNCCGTTGACCTCGGAGTCCAGCTCCGTTTCACGAAATCCCGGGCCGCCTGGAGTGGTGTCGCCGTGGCGCAGCCGGACGAGGTCCGCTCGAAAGGTCTCGGCCCCCCGCCCGCTGACCCGGAAGGTCAGCTCCTGACCGGGGCGGACGATGATGTCGTCACAGTAGCCGAGAATCCAGGTCGGGAAGGAATCCGCAACCCCTTCGCCGCTCACGCGACGACACCGAAGACCTGTCGGAGCCGGCGCAGGAAAACCGCGTGCACCGCCTCACCCTCGGTCGGATAGGGGCCGGCAACCCGTTCGGTACGCAGACCCGCCGGGGCGGTGGCAAATCGGGATACGTACCACCGCTCGTCGCCGCCGTACTCGACGATCAGCTTGCCCGGAATGGCGAACGATCCAAGGTAGGTGAGGACCCGGCGGAGCGCGTCGCTGTGCTGGCCAAACGGCTGGTGCTCATGCTCCGCGATGAGTTCGGGTGTCAGCGTCGGCCGCAGGTCGACGTACCTGCGTTCGTGAAAGCGCGCGGCGACCATCCCGTCGAGTGTCTCCTGGCTGGACAGCGGCACTGTATCCCTCCTCACCGTCAGGCGGCCCTACCCGGGGGTTGTACCCGGCAGCCCGCGGAAGCAGTCGGCAGCGCCCGTATCGACCGAGATGCGCCGGCTGGACGGCGCGGAGCGGAACCGCATCGGGGCGCTCTCCCGGCTGACGGCGTCCATGGCCCACCGCCCCGGTGCACGGGGCGGAAATCAGGTTCGCAGCCACCCACAGGTTGACCGGCCCGACCCGGAACACCTCGACATCGACCGCGGTATCCGCGCGGAGAATCCAGCGGGCCCTGCCGGGCGGTGGCGGCGTGTGAGTTGTTCCACGGCCGGGTATACCAACCATCACGCCGGCATGTATTCGATGGCGTCGGAGGTGTGCCATGCGCGGACTGTCGAAGATCAAGGCTCTCTTCCTGATTGCCGGGACCGGAGCATCACTGGCCATAATCCCGTTGACACCAGCCAGTGCCGGTACGATCAACAATCCGCTGACGGTGGCCGGAACCGTCAAGTGCAAGTTTCCCGGCTCCGCCGAATCACTGAAGATCACCGGCGGCGGGGAGGCACACGGCACGACCGTGGGTTCGGGCGGACAGTTCTCGCTGTTCTTCAGCAACCCGCAGCTTCCCAGCGCCGCGATTGCCCAGGTGCGATGCGATGTCGCCGGCACCAGGACCTACCGGAACACGACCTTCCCCCTGCAGCGACCGCTGACCGGGCAGACCCTCATCGTGAACCTCGTAGCCTGACCTGACCTGACCTGACCAGCCGGGCAGGCGGATGGTGCGCGCCCGAATGGGGGCGCACCATCCACTAGCCGGTGGGTGACGCGCCTTTACGTAGTTTCCCGAGCACGGCGACGTCGTGCCCGCCAGCCGCTCTGCAGCGCCATGCCGGCCACCCCGCTCCCTCCCACTCCGAATGCGATTCGGGCAGGTGCAGGCCGCGGCGATGGAGCGGACACTCGGGCCAGAAGAACACGAACAGTTCCATGATGCAGTCCTGCACGCCCGCCGCGACCGACAGGACAGTGCGGGGCAGGTCCGGACCGCCCACGTAGGGCGGCGGATCTCCGCCGCCGCGGAACGGCGCGCCGTCGAACCCCAGGAGGAGCTGCGGTTCATCGTCATCATCGAAACGGCCCGTCCAGTGGAGCGTGAGACGACCGACCCTGGCCTCGGTTCGATCCAGATCGCGCTGCACAACTGCCAGCGCCTGCTCGGTACGAGCGACGAGATCGGGTTCGAACCGATCGCGCGAACTTTCCCAGGACACGATCTCGCCCCATGGCTTTTTGTCTGTACCGAGGTCGCAGCCCAACTCGGTCAGCACCACCGGCAGCAGGCGGAGCGCCTCAAGATCGTCGCGGACGCCGAGACCGGCAAACTCCCGCAGCGTGAGGCCGTCGAACCCGGCCGCCAACGCCTCCGCCGCGAGATGCGGCACGCTGACATGCACCTTCCCGGTGAGCTGCAAATCGTACCAGGCAGCCTCAAGCTCGTCCATCCATGAAGTATGCCGATCGGCCGCCTATCCGCCTCAGTCGGCCTGCGCGGCGCGGCGACGCGCCCACCGTGCCNGATATCCACCTGAGGGTTTGACGCGACCAGCGCTACCGGCCATATTCGACTTGGACGCATATTCAGGAGGTTTTTTCGATGGCCACGCGGAGCACCCGACCGCAGTCGATGTTACCGGGCCTCGTCCACGCTGCGGCGACGCCGGCATGAGCGATCGGGACTGGAACGAGCAGAACCGGCTGGTCATCGGGGAGTTCCGGGCCAACGCCGGGAAGGTCGGTGGCTATTTCGCCGACAAGCCACTCCTGCTGTTGACCACCACCGGGGCGAAGTCCGGAGCGTCACGCACCAACCCGCTCGGCTATCTCGTCGACGGCGACCGCCACGTCGTTTTCGCCTCCGTCGTCGGGGAGCCGACCAATCCCGCCTGGTACCACAACCTGCTCGCCAACCCGGACGCCACCGTCGAGGTGGGCACCGAAATCTTTCCCGCCACGGCGGTCGTCGCCACCGGAGTCGAACGCGACCGTCTTTACGCTCGCCACGCCGCCCAGCACCCCCAGTGGGCCACATATCAGACCAGGACAACCCGCCAGATCCCGGTGATCATGCTGGTCCGCCGAGCGGACGTACACCCTCCGGCCTGATCCTGCCCTCCGGCCTGACTCTGCCCGTCGGCGGACCGGGCGGGACGCGCCGCGACCGGCCCCACGTCACGGGCCGGCGGTGGCCTGCCGCAGGATGGTGGCCGTGAACGTTGCGGGTCCGCGGGCGCTCGTCCCGCTGATCGGATGCCTCCTGCTGGTGGGCCTGGGCGGTGACGGCGGCGGCGTCGGGCTCGTCACCGGCTCGGCAACGAACCGGCAGGTCTCCGCGGACCTCGCCCGCACCCCGCCGATGGGCTGGAACAGTTGGAACGCCCTTGGCGGGAACGTGCGCGACAGCGACATCCGGGCCGCCGCCGACGCCCTGGTCCGTTCGGGGATGCGCGCCGCCGGCTACCGGTATGTGATCGTCGATGACGGGTGGATGGCGCCGACCCGCGGCGGCGACGGGCGCCTGGTGGCCGACCCCGAGCGGTTCCCCGCCGGCATCGCCGCCCTCGCCGCCTACGTGCACGCCCGGGGTCTGCAGTTCGGCCTCTACGCCTCCCCCGGCCGCACCACCTGCCAGGGGCTGCCCGGCAGCTTCGGCCACGAGACCACCGACGCCGCCACCTTCGCCGCGTGGGGGGTCGACTACCTCAAGTACGACGCCTGCGGCTACCCGGACCTGCGCCCGGCCGGCACCGACGCCCGCAGGTGGCTGATCGCCGGCTTCGCCCGGATGCGCGCCGCGCTCGACGCCACCGGCCGGCCCGTCGTGTTCAGCATCAACCCGTCCTCGGACGGCGATCCCGCGGCCGGGCGGGCGTGGACCTGGGCGCCGCGGGTCGCCCACCTGTGGCGGGTCACCAACGACCACGCCCCCTGCTGGGCGACCACCGAGCCGATGGACGGCTACCCGGGCGTCTGCACGACGGACAACCTCGATGCCGCCCGTGCCTGGGAGCCCGACGGCGGCCCCGGGCGCTGGAACGACCTGGACATGTTGGCGATCGGCCTGACCCCGGCCACGGCCAACCCCGTGGTGCGCCAGCTGGCCGGCCTGGCCACCGGGACCCCGGCGGCCTCCCTCGACGACACCGAGGCCCGCGCCGAGATGAGCATCTGGTCGATGCTGGCCTCCCCCCTGCTCGCGGGCAACGATCTCACCAGGATGACCGCGACGACGGCCGCGATCCTCACGAACCCGGNCGTGCTCGCCATCGACCAGGACCCGCTGGGCGCCGCGCCGATCCCGGTGCCCCGCGGCGACGGCCTCCTGCTGTGGACCCGGCCGCTGGCCGACGGTGACACGGCAGTGCTGGCCGTCAACCGCGGCGACTCCCCCCACGCGGCGACCCTCACCGGGGCCGAGCTGGCCCTGCCGGCCACCGCCGCCGCCGGCGGCTACCGTGCCACCGACCTGTGGACGGGCACGATCACCACCAGCGCCGACGGCGCGCTGCCCCTGACCCTCGCGCCGCATGCCGCCGCCCTGCTGCGCCTCACCCCCGCCGGCCTCACCCCCGCCGGCCGCGACGTCCGCCGAGTTCCGCAGGCGCAGGACTGACCGCCCGGGCAGCGGCTCACACCGGCCAGCGGGCGCCGGGTTCCCAGACCGACATGATGACGCTGGACATGTCCAAGGTGTCGCTCAGCGGCAGGCGCCCGTCACCCACCCGGGTGATGAACTCCCCGAACACCTTCGCCGGATCGTCGTCGAGCTCGTAGACCGCCAGGTGCCGTTGTGGCAGGTGACCGTCACCGGACTCGCCGTCGGCGGGCACGACATCGGCGGGCGGGATGTCCGGCCGGACCCGGTAGCGCTGGGCGGAGACGACGCCGGGGACCTCGCAGACGTCGCGGATGTGCACCTCGTCGTACCACTTGTTGTACTCGTCGTCCCGCCCGTCGACGGGATTGCTCAGGACCAGGAAGAGCGTGCGGGCCACGTCCGGTTTCCCCTCCTCGGCGAGAACCGGCCGTCCCAGGACGCCGCCGGTGTCCGACGATCCGGACACTAGCGACCAGTCGCCACCGAGTCCATGATTTTCTGACAGACAACTGCCAGAAAGTGGCGCCACGACCGCTGCCATCGCCGCTTTCCGGGATGGGCCGCGCCTGCCCGCACACGCCGTGTCGCCCAGCACCGTCGGTCTCCCCGCACCCGAGGAGACTGGGCGCATGCTGCCCGACCGCGCCGTCACCGGGGCGGACCTGCCCGTACGGGACGTCCTGCCCGCGCTCGTCGCCGCGCTGACCGGCGGCGGCCGTCCTGCTCCTGGCACCCGTCCAGACGGGGCGGATCCGGGTAGCGGTGCGGACGGGGCGGATCCGAGTGTCGGTGCGGGCGGGGTCGCGGTGCTGGTCGCACCGCCCGGGACAGGCAAGACGACGCTGGTCCCGCTCGCGCTCGCCGACGAGGTCACGGGCCGGGTCGTGGTGGCCCAGCCGCGGCGGATCGCGGTGCGGGCGGCGGCGCGGCGGATGGCGTGGCTCGTCGGCGGTGAGGTCGGCGACGCCGTCGGCTACACGATCCGCGGGGAGCGCCGGGTGGGGCCGTCCACCCGGGTCGAGGTGGTCACGACGGGGGTCCTGGTCCGGCGGCTGCAACGCGACCCGGAGCTCCCCGGGACCGGCGCGGTGATCCTCGACGAGTGCCACGAACGCCACCTCGACGCCGACCTGGCGCTGGCGTTCATGCTCGACGTCCGCGCGGCGCTGCGGCCCGACCTGCTGCTGCTCGCGACCTCGGCGACCGCCGACACCCCGCGGCTGGCCGACGTGCTGGGCGCGCCCGGACCGCCCGCCCCCGTCGTCGGCGCCGACGCCACGCGCTTCGACGTCGAGGTGGTGTGGGCTCCGCCGCCGGGACCGATCACGCCCGCGCACGGCCTGCGGGTCGACCCGCGGCTGCTCGACCACGTCGCCGCGACGGTCGGGCGCGCCCTGCGGGAGACGGCCGGGGACGTGCTCGTCTTCCTGCCGGGCGCCGGCGAGATCGCCGCGGTCGCCGGGCGGCTCGCGGGCCATCGCGACACCGTCGACGTGCTCCCCCTGCACGGCCGGCAGTCCGGCGGGGCGCAGGACGCGGCCCTGCGCCCCGGGCCGCGCCGGCGGGTCGTGCTGGCGACCGCGGTGGCGGAGAGCAGCCTCACGGTGCCCGGGGTCCGGGTGGTCGTCGACGCCGGGCTGGCGCGCTCCCCACGCATGGATCATGCCCGTGGACTGGGCTCGCTGGCGACCGTGCGGGTGTCCCGGTCGTCGGCGGGGCAGCGCGCCGGGCGGGCCGGGCGCGAGGCGCCGGGCCGGGTCTACCGCTGCTGGTCCGCCGCCGAGCACGACCGGCTGCCCGCCCAGGCCGAACCGGAGATCGCCGTCGCCGACCTGACCGGCTTCGCCCTGGACCTCGCGGTCTGGGGTCATCCCGGCGGCGACGGCCTCGACCTGCTCAGCGACCCGCCGACAGGCGCGATGGACGCCGCCGGGGCGTCCCTGCGGGCGCTCGGCGCGCTCGACGACGCCGGCCGGGTGACGCCACGGGGGCGATTGATCGCCGCCGTCGGGGTCCATCCCCGGCTCGCCGGTGCCCTGCTCGCCGGCGCTGGCGTCGTCGGCGCCCGGCGCGCGGCCGACATCGTGGCGATCCTGTCGGGGGACGGCCCGGCGGGCGGTGCCGGGCCGGGCTCGGAGTCCGACGATCTCCTCGCCGCGTGGCGCCGCCTGCGGGGGAACGCCGACCGGGCCGCGTCCGCCCGCTGGCGCGACGAGTCGCGGCGGCTGCGCTCGGCCACCGAAGCCGCCGCCCCCGCCGCCCCCGCCGTCCCCGCCGTCCCCGCCGTCGGCGGACCGCCCGGTGGCGGCATCGCCGACGACCCCGCGGCGCGGCGCAGACCGCCCGGTGGCGGTGTCACCGACGACCGCGCGGCGCGGCGCAGACCGCCCGGCAGCGGCGTCACCGACGACCTCGCGGCGGGGCTCGTGGTCGGGCTCGCCTTCCCCGAACGGCTCGCCCGGGCCCGCGTCCCCGGCGGCACGACGTACCTGATGGCCGGGGGAACGGCCGCGGAGCTGACCGCCGGCTCGGCGCTCACCGGCGCGCAGTGGCTGGCCATCGCGATCGCGGACCGCGGGGCCGGGCGGGTGTCGGCGCGGGTGCGCCTGGCCGTCGCCCTCGACGAGGCGACCGCGGGCGAGGCGGGCGCCGGGCTCCGGCGCACCGTCGACGAGGTCGCCTGGTCCGGCGGCGACGTCGTCGCCCGCCGGGTGGAGCGCCTCGGCGCGATCGTCCTGACCGAACGCCCGCTGGCCAGGCCCGATCCGGCCCTGCTCGAGGCGGCGGTGCTCGACGGGCTGCGCCGCGAGGGGCTGGCGGCGCTGCGCTGGACGCGCGACGCGACGGGGCTGCGGGAGCGGCTCGCGTTCTGCCACCGGTCCCTCGGCGCGCCCTGGCCGGACGTCGGCGATGACGCCCTGCTGGCGGCGGCGCCCGACTGGCTCGGACCGGATCTCGCCGGCGTCCGCCGCCGGGCGGACCTGGAGCGCATCGACGCCGGCCAGGCACTGCGCCGCCTGCTGCCCTGGCCGCAGGCCGCCCNGCTCGACGCGCTGGCACCGGAACGGCTGGAGGTGCCCAGCGGGTCGCGGGTGCGCCTCGACTACAGCGACCCCGACGGCCCCGTCCTCGCGGTGAAGGTCGCCGAGGTGTTCGGCTGGGAGCGGGTCCCGGCCGTCGCGGACGGCCGCGCCCCCGTCGTCCTGCACCTGCTCTCCCCGGCGGGTCGTCCCGTCGCCGTGACGAGCGACCTCGCGTCGTTCTGGCGCACCGGCTACCCGCAGGTCCGCGCCGAACTGCGCGGACGCTACCCGCGCCACCCCTGGCCCGACGACCCCACCACCGCTCCCCCCACCCGCCGCGTCGCCCCCCGCGCCAGCAGCTAGGCCGCACCGAACGCCCGCGTTTCTCGGCCCCCCGATGCCCTGGGGCGCACCGCTGTCACATGTGCGCCGCGCCGCGGGTCAGAGAGGTGACGGGTGGCGGAAAGCGCCGCGGCGACGTGGGCGGACGAGAGGACCTGAACGGTGGCAGCACGGATGAAGAACCCGGCGGCGGTCATTTCTGAGGCGTGGCCGGCGATCGCGGCCCTGAACGCGGCCAGCGAGACGGGCGGCGTGCCGGCGGCGACCCTTGCGCTGGTGCATCTGCGGGTCAGCCAGATCAACGGCTGCAGTGCCTGCGTGGACGCCGGCTTCCGCGATGCGCTGAAGAGCGGAGAGGCCCCGCAGCGGCTCGGCGCCGTCGCGGCCTGGCGGGAGACGAGCTACTACGACGATGCCGAGCGGGCCGCGCTGGCGCTCGCCGAGAGCGCCACCCGGCTCAGCGACCGCACCGACCCCGTCCCCGACGAGGTCTGGGACGAGGCAGTCAGGCACTACGACGACCGAGGCATGGCCGCGCTGATCCTCAAGATCGCGACGACGAACGTCTTCAACCGGCTGAACGCCGTCACGAAGCAGGTCGCCGGCTCCTGGGGCTAGGCAGCCATCCTGGGGCCGAGATCGGTCGGCTCGTCCGGTGGGACGCGGGCGATCCTGCCCGCCACCGACCCGAGCACCTGTGCTGTGTGCCGCTAGGACGGCAACGGCAACGCGACGGAGGATCGTGACCGATGGACGAACGGCTCGCCCGGAGCTTCGAGGAGCACCGCGGGCATCTGCGCACCGTGGCCTACCGGATGCTCGGCTCCCTCGACGAGGCGGACGACGCGGTGCAGGACGCCTGGCTGCGCCTGAGCCGATCCGACGTCGGCGGCGTCGAGAACCTGGGTGGATGGCTGACCACGGTCGTCGCGCGGATCTGCCTGAACATGCTTCGGGCCCGCAGGACCCGTCCCGAGGACCTGGTCGGCGTCCACGTGCCCGATCCGATCATCGGTCTCGCCCCGACCGCCGGGGCGGGGCAGCCCGAGCAGGAGGCCCTGCTGGCCGACTCGGTCGGGCTCGCCCTGATCACCGTGCTGGACACCCTGGCTCCCGCCGAGCGGCTGGCCTTCGTGCTGCACGACCTGTTCGACCTGCCATTCGACGAGATCGCGCCGATGGTGGGTCGCTCGCCGGCCGCGGCCCGCCAACTCGCCAGCCGGGCCCGGCGACGGGTGCGAGCGCTGGACACGCCCGTCCCCGATGCCGTCCACGCCGACCACGCCGACCAGCGCAGGGTCGTCGACGCGTTCTTCGCCGCGGCCCGCGGCGGCGACGTGACGTCCCTGGTCGCGGTGCTCGACCCCGACGTCGTGCTGCGCGCCGACGGCGGGACGGGCCGGCCGCAGGCCTCGGCGGTGGTGTGCGGGGCGCGCGACGTCGCCCGCCGGGCGCTCCTGTTTGCCCAGCCCGCGGCGGTGGTGCATCCGGTGCTGGTCAACGGCACCGCCGGAGTGGTCATCACCATCGACGGAAGGCCGGTCTCGGTCATGGGATTCGTCGTCGCCGACGAGCGGATCGCCGAGATCCACGCCCTCGTCGACGCCGGCCGCCTCGCCCGGCTCGACCTCGCGGCCTGGCTCGGGCCGGCCGGCGGCGAACGGGCCCGGACTCCACGCTCACGCTAGCTCGGCCATCGGCGCCAGACGGCCATGCTGGCACCCGAGATTCTGGACGCGGCCTTCCCCAATATCGTGTGCGTACTCGGCGTGCTGCGGGAGGTGCATGGTCCGGTGTTNGCGGACAGCGATGGCCAGGCCGTGCGCGATCCTGCCGTCCTGCCGGAGGGAGTGACCGAGCTCGAGAACGACGATCCCTCAGCACTGGGGCCGTACAGGTTGTTCGGCAGACTCGGTGAGGGCGGGATGGGGACCGTGTTCCTGGCCTGGAACCCGGCCGGTGGATGGGTCGNGGCCAAGACACTGCACCGTCACCTTGCACGGCAGGNTGACTTCCTTGCCCGGTTCGCCCGGGAGGTCGACAACGCTCGGCGGATCAACAGTCCGTACACCCCGTCGGTGGTGGACGCGGACACCGCGACACGTGACCCGTATCTGGTGACCGAGTTCATCGCCGGGCCGACGCTGAGCCAGGAAATCAGAAGACGCGGGCCGCTGTCCCGATCCGAGCTGCATCAGCTCGCCTTGAACCTGGCGTCTGCCATGCTTGCCTTTCACCGCGTCGGGATCGTGCANCGTGACATCAAGCCAGCCAACATCATCCTTTCCCGGACCGGACCACGAGTCATCGATCTCGGCATCTCTCGCGCGCTGAACGAGGCCGTCGGCATCACCTTGTCCAGCGGCCAGCAGCCCGGAACACCTCAGCTCATGGCCCCAGAACAGTGGACCGGTCAACGCCCGACCCCGGCGACCGACGTGTTCGCCTGGGGCAGCGTGCTCACCTACGCCGGCACTGGACGCTTCCCCTTCGCCGGGGTGGACCAACGGGAACTGCGGGACGCGGTGCTGCACTCCCGACCCGACACGGACGGTTTGGACGCCCCCCTGCGCCCGCTCATTCTTCGGGCGCTGGCGAAGGACCCGGCGGCACGCCCGGATGTCGCTGATCTCCTGGCCGACCTTCTGGGCGGCGCCGCCCCCCTGGCGGCCACTGGCATCGAGGCGGCGCCCGTCAGCAAGGCGACGCCCGTCATCGGTGCGGCCGTCGCCCAGATCCCGCCTACCGTGGCCCATCCGATGACCGACGAGTCGGTCACCGCACGCGCCGAACCCGCTTTTGCCGACGACCACGCGGAGCCCGCCCGGTTCGAGAAGACGTCGGACATGACTGCAACCGCCGCCACGGCGATCGGCGGTTCGACACGCACAGGTCGCGTCCCGTCCCCGTCCCCGGATCGGGGCACGGGGACGGGCGGTGCGGCGGGTGGGCCGGCAGTCGCACGGCGGGGTCGCCGACAGGGGCGGCGGCTGACCGTCCTCGCCGGCACGCTGGCGATCGCGGCCGTCATCACGGTGGTCGCACTCCTCATCCATCGGATGACGTCGCCGTCCCGCCCGGCCACCGCCGTCGTTCCCGAGGGGCTGATCGGCCTTCCCGTCACCCGCGCGAAGGCCTCGCTCCAGTCTGCCGGCTTCCGCCAGATCGCCCAGACCCGCAGTCCGGATGACCGGGCACGGGGCACCGTGCTCGCGGTCAGTCCGCAGTCCGGCGACGTCGTCCGCATGGACTCGCCCGTGGTTCTCACCATCTCAGCCGGTCGCTCCGCGGTTGCGGTCCCGAATGTCGTCGGTCAGTCGCAGTCGGATGCTGAGACCGCGCTCCGCCGGTTGAACCTCACCGTCACCGCGCAGATCAGCACCGCGGTCAGGGCGGGTGCCCCACCGGGATGGGTCGAGGCGCAGGATCACGCCGGTGAGAAGGTGGAACCCGGAACCGCGGTGACCATCACCGTGGTGAGCCTTCAGCTCCCGGTGCCCGACTTCGTCGGCCAGCCTGCCCGAACCGCCGTCGAACAGCTCACGGACGCCGGATTCCAGGTCACGCGGGAAGAACGTCGGTCGGATTCCGCGGTGGGCACGGTTATCGACCAGCAGCCCCGGATCGTGCCCGCGGACCGTGGCTCCGACGTCCGTCTCATCGTCTCCACCGGCCGCCCGGCCCAGACAGCACCGCCCCGAGCCACCACACCCCGAGCCACGGCACCTCGAGCCACGGCACCCCGAGCCACGGCACCCCGGGCCACCACCCGCACTCCGGCTACGCCTTTGGACCTCTTCGGCGCCACCACCCGCGCTCCGGCTACGCGGACTCCGGGAGGCCTCGGCGGCGTCTTCGGGTAGGGAAGCCGAGATGGCCCGTGCATCCCGGCCGCGACCGAGAGCCACGCTGGTGACAGGGCACGATCGAGGGCTCCGTCACCGCGCCGTCAGTCCGCCGGTCCCAGTAACCGATCGACGGTGAAGCGGGGTGTCGACGTGACCAGGTTGACGCCGCCCGGTCAGGCTCGCACGGCTATGTAGGGCCGGCGAGCGACAGNGGATGGCCACGGTGGCAGGCGAACAGGACTCCCGCAGGGTCCCGGTGGATCGGTCGGAGGGGTTCGGCGAGCGGCTGCTGGGTCTGCTGCTGGACCGCGCTCACGAAATGCCGCCGCAGTTGATCGCCCCGCTGGTGGCCGAGGAGGTGAACAGGATCGGCGGTCGGAACGTCTCGATCCTGCTGCAGGACTACGAGCAGCGGCTGCTGACGCCGCTGCCGGGTCGAAACCTCATGATCGGGGAGCCTGAGCCGATCGACGACTCCCCCGCCGGCACGGCATTCCTTGGCGCGACGACCGTCGAGCAGCCCCTGGCCGAAGGTGTGCGGATGTACCTGCCCCTGCTGGACGGAAGCGCCCAGGTGGGGGTACTCGCCCTCACCCTCGCCACCGTCGATGACGACGACCGCCGGTTGCTGCNGCGACTGGCCGGCCTCGTCGCCGACATGCTAGTCACCAAAAGTAACTATACCGACCAGTTCTTCCGGGCCCGGCGCCGCGCAGCGATGAGCGTGGCCGCGGAGATCCAGTGGTCCCTGCTGCCCCCGCTGACCATGCTCACCCCGCAGGTCGCGGTAGCCGGCATCCTCGAACCCGCCTACGACATCGCGGGTGACAGCTTCGACTACGCCCTCAACGACGAGATCCTGCACATGTCCGTCATCGACGCGATGGGGCACAGCCTGGACGCCGCCGTACTGGCGACGGTGGCGATCGGCGCCTACCGGCACGCCAGACGTGCCGACATCGGGCTTGCCGAGCTGTACATGTTCATGGACGCGGCCATCAGCGCGCAGTTCGGACCCGACCACTTCGTCACCGCGCAGATGATGCGTCTGAATGTCGAGACAGGTCACCTGCAATGGGTCAACGCGGGTCACCCACCAGCACTGCTGATCCGCGATCACCAGGTCATCCAGACCTTGGCGAGTCCGGGAACGCTACCGGTGGGCGTCGGCGGCGACATACCGCAGATCAGTGAGCAGAAACTCCGGCGCGGGGACCGGGTCCTGTTCTTCACCGACAATCTCGTCGAGGAGCATGAAAGCGGCGGAGAACAGTTCGGCGAGGAGCGACTGATCGGCATCATCGAGCGCGCCCGAGGCGAAGATGTGCGGGAGATGGTACGCGGAGTTTCCCATGCGCTGATGCGGGAACGGCGTGGGATCACGACCGACGACGCGACCCTCTTCCTGGTCGAGTGGCGCGGGGGCACCGCNGACCACCTCGCCACCGTCGATCTGTGACCGGGAGGAAGCGGGCGAAGAGGCAGGCGAGGAGGCGGGTGGCGCCCGGCCGTGGCACGACCTGGACCCGGAACCCCCAGGGCGATCGTGATGATCGTCGCGATGCGGGCTCGACATGCGATCATCCGCCTATCGCGAGACAGTCACCAGGTCCGGGGTGAGTCGGTACGGACCGCGACAGGTGGAGCGTATGCGCGGACGAGGTGACGCTGTGTGGTTCAGCTTGAGATACCCGGCGTCCTGATCCGGGAGGAGCTGGGACGCGGTGCCTACTCCGTCGTGTATCGGGCGGAGCGGGAGGGCCGGGATTATGCGGTCAAGGTGCCGCTTCGGGCGGTGGCGCGTGACGAGACCGTCGTGCGTGCGTTCGCCCGCGAAGCCACCATTCTGGCCTGCATAAACCACCCCAACATAGCTCGGGTCCGGGCCGCCGGGCACACGGCGGACTACCCGTTTCTCATCATGGACCTGGTCGAGGGAGATTCGCTGAAGGCGCGGATCGCCGCGGGGCCGCTGGGGGTCACCGAGGCCACGCGGGTGGCGCTGGACGTGGCGTCGGCGCTGTCCGAGGCGCACCGGCGCGGCCTGGTCCACCAGGACGTCAAGCCCGCCAACATCATGATCGGACCGGACGGAAAGGCCACCCTGCTCGACTTCGGGCTGATGACCCGGGCCGGCGGGCCACCGACCGACCGGGCCGTCGGCACGGTTCTGTTCGGCGCCCCGGAACAGACCGGCATGCTGCGACGGCCGGTCGAGCCGCGCTCCGACCTCTACGCCCTCGGCGCGGTGCTCTACACCTGCCTGGCCGGCTCGCCGCCGTTCCAGGCCGGCGACACCGCCGAACTACTCCGCCTGCACGCCGTCGCGACGCCCCGTCCCCTGACGCAGGTGCGCGCGGACGTCCCCGCGGAACTCGCCGCGGTCGTGACCCGGCTGCTGGCCAAGGACCCGGACGACCGGTACCCGTCCGCACTCGACGTCGTCGCCGCGCTGACGCCGCTCGTACCGGGCGCAGCCGCTCCCGCGCACCCCACGGTCGGCCGGGCCGCGCCGGCCGGCGTGGGCGACCCGGACACGCTGGTCCGGGGTCGCCACATCGGCCGCCGCAGCGAACGCGCGCTGCTGCGACAGGCGTGGACGCGATGCCTCGGCGGGGAACCATCTCTCGGCGGGAAACGATCTCTCGCTGGGGAACGATGTCCCGCCGGGGAACGATGTCCCGCCGGGGAACGCGGCGTCGTGACGGTCATCGGGGAGGCCGGCGCCGGCAAGACCCTCCTCATCCAGGACCTGCTCGCCTCGCACGGCCCGGTCGACGGCACGGCGGACGGACCGGTGATCCTGCGCGGGCGGTGCGCGGCGAACGCCTCCGCTCCCCTGGCGCTGCTGCACGATCTGATCGGCGGCTATCTGCACGGTCTGGCGGCCGTGCCCGAGCCACGACGGCGGGACCTGGTCGCCCGGATGGTGTCGGCCGCGGGTCCCGATGCCGCGCTGCTCGCCCGCGTGCACCCACTGCTCGCCCGTGCGCTGAACGTGGACCGCGCGGCCGGCGAACCGGAGGCCGGCGAACCGCGCTTCCGTTCGGCCGCCGTCGGCTTTCTCAGCCGGCTCGCCCTCCGCTGCCACGGACTGGTCATCTGGGTGGACGACGCCCACTGGCTGGGCCCGGCCGACCAGCAGATCCTCGAGGACCTCACGGCCTCGACGGACCCCGCGCCGCTGCTGCTGGTCAACTCGACCCGGGATCCGGCCCTGCGCGTGGCGGCCGGATCCGCCACAAGCTGGGACATCACGCTCGGGCCGTTGCACGAGCACGAGGTCGCGGAGGTGATCCGCGACTATCTCGGCGAGATCACCGACCAGGCCTTCGCGCGGGACGTCGCCGTGCGGTCGTCCGGGAACCCGCTGGCCGTCGCGGAGTACATCCGGGCCGTGATCGACGCCGGGCTCGTCCGGCCCGACTGGGGCCGCTTCACCCTCGACCGCACCGGCCTGGACTCGCTGCCGCTGCCCGAGGAGGTCCTCGACCTGATCCGCCATCGGGTGCACGCGCTCAGCCCGACCGCCGCGGCCGTCCTCGGGGTCGCCGCCGTGATCGGCCGCAGCTTCGACCTCGCGTTGCTGACCGCCGCGAGCGGCCGGACCAGGGCCGCGATCTCGATGGCGACCGCCGAGGCGGAGGCCCATCAACTCGCGGCCCGCGGCCGGGGCAGGACCTGGTCCTTCGTCCATGACTGCGTCCACGAGGCACTGCTGTCGACTATGAGCCCGCAGGAGCGGACGGCCGCGCACCGACGCCTCGTCGAGGTCCTCGACGCCGACGGCGCGGGGGGCGGCGACCACCTGTACGCACTGGCCCGACATGCCGTCGCCGGACAGATCGCGCCGAACCGTCGTTTCCGGCTGACCTCGGCCGCCGCGGCGGCTGCACTTGCCACCCCGGCGCCCTACGAGGCCGTCGCCCTCTACCGGTCCGCGCAGACGGCCGCGGACGAGGCGGGCATCGAACCCGACGCCGAGTTCGAGGAGGGTTTCGCGCTGGCCGCCGCGCGTACGCTCGCGCCGGCGGACGCCCGGACCCATTTTACCCGCGCGCTTCGTTCGCAGGCCGACCCGCGGCGGCGGGCCCGTGCCTATCTGGAACTGGCCGGGGTCGAGTTCGCCGAGTTCCGGACGGCCGCGGCGCTGGACTACGTCCACCGCGGCCTGGCCGAGATCGGCCGCGGAATACCGGCCAGTCCCGCGGCGATGGCCGCCGTCAGCATGGGCCGATGGGCGGCGGGAATGGCGTGCCGACGGCCGTGGACAGGTTTCGGCCGAGCCCGCGGCGAACGCCGGGAGCTGCACGAGATCCGCTGCCGCCTGTACGAGATCGGCATCCTGAGCGAATGGATCTCCGGGCGGATCGGTCCGATGCTGGCCTTCATGATGTCGTCCGTCCACCCCAGCCAGCGGCTGGGCTCGGGCGAGCAGTACGTGCGCAGTCACGGCTGCTTCGTGCTCGTCGCGGCGGACTTCCGGCGCGCCCGGGTGGTGGAGCGCGGGGTCACCCGGCTGCGGAACCTCGTGGCGGACAGCGAGGACCCGGTGCTGCGGGCGGAGGCCTACCTGTACACGTCCGCGGCGCTGCTGTTCCTCGGCCGCAACGTCGCGGGTGAGCGGGACTCCGAGGACACGTTCCGGCGCGCTCACCGGTGGATCGAGACCTTCTTCTTCACCAGCAGCTACTCGATCCTCGTGCGCAGCCTCGCGCTGCGCGGGCATGACCGCGAGGCGTGGGCGAGCTGCGAGGCCAGGCCGCATGGAGAGCGCGTGCAGGCGGACCTCGCCATCCTGCGGGCGAGGCTTGCCCGCACCCTGCGTTACCCTCCGGTTCCCCATCCCGGGCTCGGTGCGCTCGACGGCGAACCCGAGGCCGAGCGGATCCGCCGCTACCTGATCTGCAGTGACGTCGCCGAGCTTGAGATCGAGGACGNGGACTTCGGTCCGGCCTTCGACGCCGCGGTCGAGGTGGGCGACGCGGTCGTCCGGCCGTCCTGGCGAGTGCCCGGGTTCTTCCGGAAGTTCTGGATCACCAAGGCCCGGGGCCGGCTGGAGCAGGCGCGGGCCGCACCGGCCGGGCCGGTGCGCACCCAGCGGTACCGAGCCGCACGGCGTGCGCTACATGAGGCCCGCCGGGCGGCGGCCTACCCGCCGTTCGCCGCCGACCTGCGGGTGCTGCGGGCCGTCGACCGCCAGCTCGTCGGCGACCACGCCGGCGCACTCGACCTGTTGGACGCGGCGGAAGGGGCGGCCCGCACCCTCGACCTGCCCCGGGTCCGCTTCGACGTTCTCCTGGAACGGGCCCGCTGCCTGCGCGCACTCGACGAGCCCGACCGCGCCACCACCGAGGCGGAGCTGGCGGCGAAGGTGGCCGCGAGGTACGGCTGGATCTGCCGGGAACACAAGGTGTACCGCGAGTTCGAGCTGACCGAGCGGGGCCTGTCGTTCGCCGAGGCGAGCGGCGCGGCGTCACCGGCCACCGCGTCCCGGGACCGGCGCCGGCTNGACGCGGTGCTTCAGGTGAGCGCGGCGGCCGGGCGGGAGACGACGCCGGAGTCCGTCGCCACCGTGGCCCTCGACGAGATCATCTCCATCCTCGGGGCGGATCGGGCGCTGCTGCTGCTCCCCGACCCGGCCGACCGCGAACGCGACTCGGGACGGCTGCGGCTCTACGCGCAGCGGCACGCCGAACCGACCGATGACCTCGGGCCGGACGACGGGCCGGACGACGGGCCGCGCGGCATCGCGACGACCGTCATCGAACGCGTTCAGGTCGAGCAGCGGCCGCTGGTGGTCACGGGCACGGACGAGGGTNCCGCCCTCGGTTCGCAGAGCGCCGTCCAGTACGGGCTGCGCAGCATCCTCGCCGCGCCGGTTCCGGTCAGCGACGGCCGCAGCGGCGTCATCTACGTGGACAGCCGGGTCGCCAAGGGGCTGTTCAACGAGGACGACGCCCGGATCCTCATCACGTTGGCCAAACAGGTGGGACTGTCGCTGAACATGGCCGAGGCGGCCCGCCTGCAGGCGGTCGTCGCGGCGGAACGCCGACAGCGGGACCTGGCCGAGACGATGCGCAACGTCACGCTGCAGGCGACCTCGACCCTGAACACCCGGGAGATCCTCGGGCGGGTGCTGACGGCGACCAGACACGTCCTGCCGTTCGACTTCGCCTGGGTGCTGACCCGGGTGTCCGGAACCGTCCGGATCAGCTCGACGCACGGCGAGGTGGCGGACGGGGTCGTCGGTACCGAACTGCACCCTGCGGCCGGCGGCCCGATCGCGCGCGCCTTCGACCGCCACGAGGTCGTCGCCACCGCCCCCACGATCGAGCTGCCGGGCGGCGGGCAGGCGGCCCGGAGCTGGCTGGCCGCGNCCGTCCCGCTGCGGGAAAGCATCGAGATGGTGGTCGTGCTCGCCTCCCGGGCACCCGACTGCTACTCCGAGACGCGCATCCAGATCGCGCAGACCATGATCGATCAGGTGGTCATCGGCTATCAGAACGCGTGGCTGTTCGAGAAGGTGCAGCGGCTTGCGGCCACCGACCAGCTCACCGGTCTGGCCAGCCGGCGACATTTCCTCGAGCAGGCGGAACATGTCTTCGCCGCCCACGGCGCCGCGGGTCGACCGGTGAGCGCGGCGATGGTCGACATCGACCATTTCAAACGGGTCAACGACGTCCATGGCCATATCGTCGGGGACGAGGTCCTGACGGAGGTCGCCCGGCGCCTTCGGCGGGCGTTCCGCGACGAGGATCTCATCGGTCGGGTCGGCGGCGAGGAGTTCGCCGTGCTGATGTCCGGGCCGGCGACCACCGCCGAGGCCCTCGGGCAGAGGCTACGGAACGCTCTCGCGCAGGACCCGATCGACACCTCGGTCGGGCCGCTCGACATCCGGCTGAGCGTCGGCGTCACCCCGCGGTCGCCCGGCGACAGGAGCCTGCGCGACCTGCTGACCCGCGCCGACAACGCGCTGTACGAAGCCAAGCGCGGCGGGCGCGACCGGGTCGCCGTCCAGCTCCGGTGACCGGATGACCNACCCGTCGAGCGGCACCACGCGGTGTCGCCGGACGGGGCCCGTTCCCAGCACCCTTGCAAAACGGAATGATCTTCCGTATCGTGAGGCATCCGAAACGGAAACGGATTCCCATTCCGGTGGTCTGACGGTCGGGCCCGGCGGCTGGATGTCGAGATGGCCCGCCGGGTCCTCCCCGCGGGGCACGTCCTGCTCGAAGGATGAGGATGAGTGCTCAGGAACTGAACGCAACCACGACGCGGGGCCCGGACCGGGTCGCCGAGGCTCCGTCGGCGGAGCACCGCCGGCGCCGTATGAAGATCGCGCTGGGTGTCATCGTCGCGTGCCAGCTCATGGTGATCATCGACGCGACGATCGTGAACATCGCGCTGGCGCGGATCCAGTCCAGCCTGCACTTCTCCGCCTCGAGCCTGGCCTGGGTGCAGAGTGCCTACTCGCTGGCCTTCGGTGGGCTGCTGCTGTTGGGCGGACGGGCGGGCGACGTCTTCGGCCGGCTGCGGCTGTTCATCGGCGGGTTGGCGCTGTTCACCCTCGCCTCGCTGGCCGCCGCCCGCGCCGCGCAGGGGGTAGGGGCCGCACTGGCCGCGCCGGCCTCGCTCGCCCTGCTCGCCACCACCTTCACCGAAGGTCCCGAGCGGCGACGCGCCCTGGGGGTCTTCTCCATGATCGCCGGACTCGGGCTGACACTCGGTCTCATCCTCGGCGGGCTGCTGACGACGGCCTCCTGGCGGTGGGTGTTCGTCATCAACGTTCCGGTCGGCATCGCGGTCATCGCGCTGGCCCGGCCCTTCCTCAACGAGACCCCGCGGCATCCGGCCCGATTCGACGTTGCCGGCGCGATCGTGTCCACGGCGGGGATGACGTCGCTGGTGTACGGGTTCATCCGGGCCGCATCGGAGGGCTGGTCGGACAGCCTGACCGTCGTCACCCTCGCCGTCGGCGTCGTGTTCCTCCTGGGGTTCCTGTTCGTCGAGGCCAGGGCCGAGCAGCCGATCATGCCGCTGCGACTGTTCGCGGAACGGCTGCGGGCCGGGGCCTATACCAACATGCTGCTCATGTCGGCGGCGATGGGAAGTTTCTTCTTCTTCCTGTCGATCTTCCTGCAGAAGGTGCTGGACCTCAGCCCGCTGCGCACCGNCCTGGCATTCCTGCCCATGGCCCTGGTCCAGTTCGGTGGCGCGCNCACGGCGCCGAAACTGGTCGCGCGCTTCGGCCCGAAGACCATCACCGCGGTCGGTACCGCATCCGCGCTGGTCTCCGCTGTCTGGCTGACCCGGCTGGACGGCGCGAGCAGCTACCCGGGCGGCGTGGTCGGACCGCTGATCCTGCTCGGCCTCGGGATCGGGCTGGCTTTCATGCCCCTGAACATGGTCATCCTCGCCGGGCTGCCGCCACGGGACACCGGGTCCGCCTCCGGGCTGCTGCAATGCCTGCAGCAGATCGGGCTCGCCGTGGGGATCGCCGTTCTCACCACGGTGTACGGCACCTCGCTGCGCAACTCCGCCGATCATCCGGACACCACCCTCACTCCGCAGGCCCAGATGCACCACGATCTGGCGCACGGGATCGCGACCTCCTTCTTCGTACTGGTCGCCTTCATCGCGGTCGCGTTCGTGGTGGCCGTCTTCGTCTTCAAGAACCGTAAGCCCGCGACTACCGGCGCCTGACCCGGCCCGGTCCGGTCCGGCCCGGGCCGGAACAGCACGGAACAGCACGGAACGGGCGTCGGGCAAGATCCCACCGGTTCCCCGTGACCAGCCGACCGTGGCGCCTATCGGCGACGCATACCTTCCATCAGGTAGCCGAGCAGATCGACCCCCCGACCCGAGCCCGTCTCCTCCGCGGTCAGCGCGATCGCATTGGTCAGCTTCAGGAGGGTGGACATGTCCAGATCTGCCCGCATCGTGCCGTCGCGCTGCGCCCGGGAAAGCAGGACGGCGCCGGCGGCCCGCATGTCCTGGCAGGACACGGAAAGCGGTGAGATGCCGTCGTGCAGAACCGACATGACCTCCCGTGCCAATCCGCGATATTCGCCGAGGTGGGAGATGAACTGCTGCAGCCAGTCGGCAAGCGCGTCGTCGGGCGGCCCGACCTCGGCCAGGTTCACCGCGGCGACCCGCAGCGCCTCGAAATGATCCAGCAGGACGGCCTCGAGGAGCGCCTCGCGGGTCGGGAAATGCCGGTAGACCGTTCCGGTACCCAGCCCGGNGCGCTTGGCCACCTCGTACAGCGAGGCATCGGCTCCCACGTCNGCGAAGACCGCGCGCGCCGCGGTGAGCAGGCGCTCACGATTGCGCAGCACATCCGTCCGGACGGGTCGGTCGGCTGACGCGGCCGGCGGCCGAACCATCATGGCTGCCTCCCCAGCATTGCCAAACGGAAGAATCTTCCGGATAATATCACACGAATTTCGAGTCCTCCGCGGTCACGGCCTCCACCGGCCTTCGAGGAATGACAGATGGGCAGCGGAACAGCACTGCCAGGGTCAGGAGTACCGGGACCCGACCGCAAACAACCGGAGACGAACATCATGGATGTGCGCGAGGCGTTGTACACCACCCGCACCATGCGGCGGGTGAAGCCCGATCCCATACCTCTGTCGGTCCAGGAACGCATCATGGACGCCGCCGTTCGGGCGCCCAACGGCGGGAACCTGCAGAAGTGGCGCTTCGTTCTCGTCGATTCCCCCGAGGTCAAGGCCGTCCTCGGCCCGCTCTACCGCGACGCGGTGGCGCGTGGCCTGCAGGGCTACTACGGCGACGCGGCGGCAATCGCCACCAGCACTCCCGAAACGGAGGAGGGCGTACTCGCCAGGCGCATGGTGCGCTCGGCGAACTGGCTGGCGGATAATTTCGAACAGGTTCCGCTGTTCCTGTTCGCGCTCATTCCGGCGACCAAGTCCGTGGGTTCGGTGTTCCCCGCCGTCTGGAGCGCGATGCTGGCCGCTCGGGCCGAGGGCGTCGGCTCGGCGCTCACCACGATGCTGGGTGTCGGCCACGGCCTGGAGACGCTTGCCGCGCTGGGGGTGCCCTTCGAGGAGAACTGGATCAACGCGTGTTGCGTCTCCTTCGGTTACCCGACCGGGCGCTGGGCGGTCGCGCGCCGAGAACCCCCGCAATCAGTGACGTACCGCAACCGTTGGCTCGCACCGAGCGGGTTCCTCGGCGCCGGCCCGCTGTGGCCTGACGGCGCCGCGTCCGCCAGTGAGCCGGATCCCGCCAGTGAGCCGGATCCGACCAGCGCGTCGTAATCCGGCTCAGGCGACTAATCCGGCTCAGGCGACCTGGCGCCAGGCGTCGGCCAGTGCGGTGAAGCTGTCCCGGCGGCGGTCCCGGTCGAGGCCCGGGGTGACAACGACGATCTCGTCGACCTGGGCTTCCTGCTTCAGCTCCAGCAGCCGTCCGGCGACGGACTTCGGCTCGCCGGTCACCATCCGACCGTCGTCGCGGCGGGTGGCGCGGAACTGCGGCGAGCGGGCGAACGCGCGGACGTCCTCCGGCCGCAGCGGCTCACGGATCCCGCGGGTGATGTTCTGGATCATCAGGGCCCAGGCAGCCTCGAAGTCGCCGATCGCGTCGTCGTCGTCGCTGGCGAAGGCCAGCACGGACATCGCCGAATACGGCGTCGCGCCGTCGGTGCGCGGGGTGAACTCGCGCCGGTAGGCCCGCAGCGCCTCGACGGCGAGATCCGGGCTCATGTGGTGCGCGAACACCGCGCTCAGCCCGTTGACGGCGGCGAACCGCGGACCGTACGGGCTCGACCCCAGCACGAACAGCTCGGGCCGCTCCTCGACCAGCGGCGCTGCCACGAGCTGCGCGTAGGGATGGCCGGCGGGGAAGCCGTCACCGAGGAACGCCAGCAGCTCGCCGACCTGCCCGGGGAACTCCGCGGCCGGATCACTGGCCACACCCCGGCGCAGCACGTGCGCCGTCAACGGGTCGGTCCCCGGCGCCCGACCGAGCGCGAGATCGATCCGGCCCGGGTACATCGCCAGCAGCGTCCGGAACGTCTCGGCGACCTTGAACGGCGCATGGTTGGGCAGCATGATGCCGGCCGCGCCGACCCGGATCCGGGACGTGTGCGCGCCGACGTGGGCCGTCAGCAGCTCCGGGGCGCTGCACGCCAGGCTGGTCATGTTGTGGTGCTCGGAGACCCAGTACCGCCGATAACCGGCCGCCTCGACGGCCTGGGCGATGCTCACCGCGCCGGCGATCGCGGCGCTCGGGCTCTCGCCGTGCTCGATCCCGACGAAGTCGAGAACGGCCAGCGGAAGGACGTCGTCAGCAACACTCACCCTCAGGTCAATTCCCCGTCCCGCGACCGCATTCCCGCCGCCGCCACCGAGGTGCGTGCGGTCGACGACGCCGCAGTCGCGGCCGGCCCACTCCGGGGTGGGGCGGGTTGCGGCACGTTCAGCACGGTCCGAGCCCGCAGACCGGGCACGACGCACCGCATCTGACGTCCCCCGGCACCGCCGCTGCGCGGCCGGTCGGCGGGTGCTCCGCGGGCCGGACGGCGTGCGCCGGCGGGAGGAAGGTCCCGCGGAGCCGGGCCCGGCTCGTCCCGTATTCAGGATGCCCGGTCGAGCGGCGCAAGGCCGCGACCGGGCGAGGAACCAGCCCGACCGTCAGGTCGGAAGCCGGAGGAGAAAGCGGACGCGATGAGCAAGAAGACCTTCACCGCCCAGGACATCGAGGACTACATCACCGAGTACCGGGCCACCGGCGGCAAGCCGACCGGCAGGTTCGCGGGGCCCACCCGGCTGCTGTTGCACAGCGGCCACGATGCCGACGGCAAGCCGCACATCGTGCCGTTGAGCTACTTCGCCGACGCCGACAAGGACCGTTGCGTCGTGCTGGCCATCAACGACGGCCTCGATGAGGATCCGCGGTGGCTGCGGCACCTGCGCGCGCACCCGGAGGTCACCGCCGAGATCGGCAGCGACACCGTCCGGCTGACGGCCACGGAGATTCACGGCGCGGAGCGCGACGCCATCTACGCGCGCCACGCCGAGACGTTCCCGATCCTGCTGGAGTTCCAGTCGGCGACGACCCGGGTCATCCCGGTCGTCGCACTCGCTCCGACCGGCAACGCCTGACCCGTTCCCCCGCCTGACCCGTTCCCCCGCCTCACCCGCCGGGCCGAGCGTGCGGCCGAATCCGTCACCGCACGCTCGCCGGCACCCTCGGCACCGCCGCCTCGCTCCGCCCCCCGGGCTGGGAGCGAGGCGGCGCCGGTCAGTCGCCGAGGGCGGCGGCGCTCGCCGTGTCAGGCATTTCCAGGTGACACGTGAGCCCGCCGTCGATCGGCAGCAGGACGCCCGTGATGAACGAGCCCTCGTCGGAGGCGAGGAACACCGCCCCGCTCGCGATGTCGCTGGAAAGGCCGAGCCGAGGCAGCATGATCGTCTTGCGGACGGGCGCCATCAGCGCCTCGTTCGCGACCATCTTCGTCATCTCCACGCCGCCGGTGTTGGTGAAGCCGACGATGATGGCGTTCGAGCGGATGCCGTACTGGCCGTAGTCGACCGCGATCTGCCGGGTCAGCGAGTTGATCGCACCCTTGGAGGACTGGTAGCTCGGCCGCCCGGTGATCGACNGCACGCTGGACGCCGCGGAGATGTTGATGATCGCCCCNCCGCCCNCCGCGATGAGGTGCGGAATGGCGTACTTCGCCGCCCAGAACGTCNCGTACAGGCCGATGCGGACGATCTCGTCGAAGACCTCGGTGCTGACGTCCGCGACCTTGGTGTCCGGCCTGCCGGGCCCGGTGAGGTGCGTCGCCGCCGCGTTGTTGACGACGGTCGTGAGCGAACCGTAGGTGGACACCGCCAGGTCGACCGCCGCGCGGACGTCGTCCTCCGAGGCCGCGCTGCCGGCGGCGAACGTGACGTTCTCCCCGCGGGCCTTCGCCTCTTCCTCGATCTCCTTGCCGGCGTCCACCGACCGGCCGGTGAAGACCACGGACGCGCCCTCGCGGGCGAACCGCTCGACGAACTCCCGGCNGATGCCTCGCGTGCCGCCCGTGATGAGGGCGACCTTGCCGGACAGGCGCTGCGTACTCATGCCTGCAGCTCCGCGGAGACCACGCCGACCGGCGCGGGCAGGTCGAGCACCGTGACCCAGCCGGTCTTCTGCGTGGCGGCGACGCCGGGCAGGCAGGCGACCGCGCGCGCGGCGTTGAGGGCGGCGACGTGGTCCGGCCCGTCGTGCGAGCCGGGCAGGCCGAACTGCAGCTCGATCGACGGGCTGCCCTCGACGATGACGCGCCAGTTGGGCTCGTCGTCGTCCTGGCGCCAGTCGTCGCCGAGGCCGAGCACCGCGCTCTGCTCGTTGACGAGCTCGTAGAACGGCTTGCCGTTGGAGTAGGCGGTCAGCGTCCACCGGGCCCCGGCGACGTGCCCCTTGGGAATGTGAAGGCCGCTGGGCTGCAGCGTGAGGTCCTCCGGCGCCGCGCCGAACTCCTTCTTCGTCAGCTTGGTGCCGTCGTACGGAATGCCGAGGGCCTGCGCGACGATCTGCGCGGACTGGCCGATGCACCACTGCCAGGACGCGTCGGCGAAGGAGAGCTCGCCGTCGAGGTCCACGTGATCGGGGATCTCCTGGCCGAAGCCGAGGAACTCGCCGAGCTGGAAGGCCGACGGGTAGTGCGGGACGTGGTCCTTCTGCCAGGCGCGCACGAACGTGACGTCGGCGCTGTAGCCGGTGGCGAACAGCGGCAGGACGTCGCTGATCAGGCCGGGGATGTTGCCGCCGGCGATCAGGGCGGAGCCGCCCTCCTCGCCCGCGGCCTGAATCAGGTCGTACGACGGCTCGCTCGGCAAAAACCAGCCACCGTGGCTGGAGTAGACGCTGGTGCCCGCGCGCATGAACCTCGCGATCAGCTCCGGCTGCCAGTCGATGCCGTGCCACGCGAGGACGTCCGCCTTCAGCCCGATCAGCGCGTCGACGTCGCGGGTGGCGATGACACCCGTGGGGGCGATCCCGACGATCTCACCGGCGTCCTTACCATCCTTGTCCTCGCTGTGCACGAGAACACCGACGAGCTCGAACGCCGGATTGCCCTGCACGAGCCGCACCACTGTGCTTCCGACCCCGCCGGTGTAGCCGACAACCACCCGTAACGCCATGCGTCGCCTCCGCGTTCACCCCTGTGCGTCCAACCGGACGTGCCGAGCGTCACACGCGTCGACCGGCACCGTCAATCGCCGATCAGGAAGCTGAACGTTCGTACAGCGCCCGGAATCTCCTCGCCCGGCCCGGTGTTCAGTTCCGGCGACGGTGGACGGCAGGGTCGCCGGCCGGGCCCGATGCGCCCGCCGGCCGCGAGGGTGTCGGCGTGACGGCGCCCCGCGACGGACCCGCGACAAGGAGGGTGACGGTCGGACGCATGCGCGTGGACATCTGGAGTGACGTCGTCTGCCCGTGGTGCTACATCGGCAAGGCGCGTTTCGAGCACGCCCTGGCCGGATTCGCGCACCGCGACGAGGTGAGCGTGGTGTTCCACTCCTACGAGCTGGACCCGACGCTGCCCCGCGGCGAGTCCGGCCCCCTGCGTGAGGCGCTGGCCGCCAAGTTCGGGCGCCCGGTCGAGGAGGTCGCCGCGATGGAGAACCGCGTCGCCGACGCCGCCCGTGGCGAGGGGCTGCAGTACACCGCGGACCGGCTCAGCGGGAACACCTTCGACCTGCACCGGCTGCTGCACCTGGCCACCGACGCCGGCCGGCAGGCCGAGGCGGTCAGCGCCCTGAACGCGGCCCACTTCGGCGCGGGCCGGCCGGTGTTCGACGCCGAGACCGCCGTCGAGGTCTTCACCGCCGCCGGCCTCGACGCCGCCGAGGTCCGCCGGGTCTGGAAAGGCGACGACTACACCGACGCGGTGCGCGCCGACGAACGCGCCGCCCGCGACCTCGGCATCACCGGGGTGCCGTTCTTCGTCCTCGACGACGCCTTCGGCGTCTCCGGCGCGCAGCCCGTGGACCTGTTCACCCAGGCCCTCGACCAGGCCTGGGCGCACCACCGGGCCGCCGCCTGACGGGCCGCCGCCTTGCCGGGCCACCCATCCAACCGGCCGCCCCGGCACCTTCGAGTGCTCTCACTGCTCGTCCGAGCAGGTACGGGATGGTCCACTGATGGACCGGCGCGGCCGTCGATCACAGGATGCGACCCAGGAGACGCCGGTAGCCGACGAGCGTCACCCAGGTGACGCTCGTGCTCCCGCGCTGCCCCGATCGGGAGGCAGTTCTGGCCCCGGGTAAGGGCAGCCGGGGCCAGAACTGCGCGCGGGACGACGTGTTGCTGGAATTTCCTGGGATCGTGAGTAGTAGCCGGGCCTCCCTTCGCCGTGCTGCTGCCTTGATGTCGAGGGGTTCGGGCTGCTGGGCGGCGCCCGCTGCCCGGCTCTGCGTTGGGGGCGTCGGGCGACCGGCGGTCCGGATGGGTGAGGGTGGGGACAGCACGCGGTCGGCGGTGGTCCCGGCGACGCTGGTCCCGGCACGGGTGGCCGCCCTGGCCTGCCCGTCGGAACGTCGCTGCCCCACTCGGNCGAGATGATCGCGTCGAACTCGGCCTGCAGCAGGTCGGGGTCGGCGCAGATCAGGTCGGCCAGCTGCGCCTCGACCGACCGGACCGGCGCCGGCCCCTGTGGGGTAGCCATCGGTCCCGCCCCGGCTCAGGCGTGGATGGCCCGGCGGTCGTCGCTGGACGTCTCGATCGCGATCTTCCGGGGCTTGGCCTTTTCCGCGACCGGGATCCGCAGGGTCAGCACGCCGGCGTGGTAGCTGGCGGTGATCTTCTCGGTGTCCAGGTTGTCGCCCAGGATCAGCTGGCGGCTGAACACTCCGCGGGGCCGCTCGGCGACCAGGACCTCGCGGTCTCCTTGCAGTGCCGGGCGCTGCGCGCGCACGGTCAGCACGTTGCGTTCGACGTCCAGATCCACGGTGGCGGGGTCAACCCCGGGCAGATCGAACTCCGCCACGAACTCCTCGCCCTCGCGCCAGGCGTCGATCGGCATCCCGCTCGGCCGGGCCACCGTGCCCAGGGTGCCGAGCACCTGCTGGCTCAGCCGATCCAGCTCCCGGAACGGGTCGGTGCGCACCAACATCGGAACTCCACCTCCACGATCACGATTTTGTAGATCAGAGCGTTGGATCATCCACTTATCTGTAGTGGCTGACCTAGATTTTTATATAGCACCGATGGCAGACTGAGGCAAGTCCCCGGTCGNCTGTCCGGGCGAGTCCCTGGAGGCGCCCCGTGAGACCGTCGGATGTCGACCCGACCCAGGGGGTGTATGGCATCTCGGTCGCCGCCGATCTCGTCGGGATGGACCCGCAGAGCCTGCGCCTGTATGAGCGGCGCGGCCTGCTGGAGCCGGCCCGCACCGACGGCGGGACCCGCCGGTACAGCAGCGACGACCTGGCCCGGCTTCAACGGATCGGGCATCTACTCGCAGCCGGGCTGAACCTCGCCGGCATCGCCAGGGTGCTCGAGCTGGAGACTGAGAACGCACGGCTGCGAGCCGCACTTGAGCTGACTCAGGCTGCGGACGTGGAGCCGCCACCGCGGTCGGGCCGCCTTCGAACCACGGACTGAGGCAGGAAGGCCGCGCCCGAGACACTGACCGGCGCGGTGACGTACGGACTGCCCGTCTAACGGACCGCCACGGTGCGCCCCTCAGCCTCGCCCCGGCGCAGGCGCTCGAGCCCGTCGGGGATGGNGTCGAAACCGACGGTGGAGATGACCGGGTCGAGCGCGCCCGAGGCCAGCAGCGCGTAGACCGCGACCAGGTCCTCCTTGGTGGCGCCGAGGGTGCCGCGCAGCTCGAGGCGGCNGACCACCAGGTCGACGATGCTGAGGGTCGCCTCCGGCCGGCCCGCGCCGATCTGCACGACCCGACCGCCGGGGCGGGCCGCGCTCAGGGCGAGTCGCGTGGTGTCGATGCCGGCGAAGTCGAACACCACGTCGAGGCCGAGGCCGGCGAACCGGTCGGCGTCGGTGGTGAACGACGCCGCGCCCAGCAGGTCCGCCGTCGCCTCCAGATCGGACCGCACGTCGGTGACGTGGACCTCCCCGCCGAGCAGGACGGCCACCCGGGCGCCGATCTGACCGAGCCCGCCGAGCCCGATCACGCCGACGCGACTGCCGCTGGTCACCTCGCCGATCGCGCTCACCGCGTGGTAAGCGGTCGCGCCGGCGTCGGTGGCGGCGGCGGCCTGCGCGTAGTCGACCCCGACGGGCACCGGCACGAGCTCGTCGACCTGCGCCAGCGCCCCGCTCGGCGTAGCCGCCGTCGCGACCCACCCCGGGCCCGTCGTGCAGGACCGGGGCGATGCCGACCCGGTCGCCGACGGCGAAGCCCGTGACACCGGCGCCGAGTTCGGCGACCGCGCCGGCGATCTCGTGGCCGAGCACGATCGGGACGTGCGAGGGCATGCCCGGCACCTCGCCGTTCATGAAGGAGATGTCCGTGTGGCACAGCCCGGCGGCGTGAACGTCCACGACCACCTGGCCGGGCCCCGCTACCGGGTCGGGAAGCTCCACCNGCCGCAGGGGCTCCCCGGTCGCCACGAAGTGCCACGCCTTCATCACGGTTCTCCTTGTCGCGCGCCGCCCGCTGCGGTGGGAACTGGGCGCCTAGTAGACCGTCGCTGTTTAGTTCTGGGGTGTGGCAGGCTGGTGTTGGCAGATCTTCCTCGTCCCCTCTGCCGGTCAGGACAAGTCATGCCGTCACAGAAGAAGCGGCCGGTCACCTTGACCGCGGCCGATCGTGAAGCGTTGGTTCGGGTCACCACCACGGGTGTGCATCCGGCCTCGATGATCAGGCGGGCGCAGGTGCTGCTCGCGTTGGACACCTCGACCGGCGAGGTTGATCCTGTCGAGGTGATCGCGGCACGGCTGGGTGTCTCGGGTGAGACGCTGCGGC
>NZ_LJJX01000053.1:0-45702 GCF_001421075.1 Frankia sp. CpI1-P
AGGCCTTCGACCCCGCCGTCGCGTTCGCTCTCGCCGGGCGCCTCGAGATCCACCACACCCCCAAACACGGCTCCTGGCTCAACATCGCCGAGATCGAACTGGCCGCACTGACCCGCCAATGCCTCGACCGCCGCATCGACGACCTCGACGTGCTCAACACCGAACTCGCCGCCTGGCAGACAGCCGTCAACACCGACCAGCGCCAAGTCCACTGGCACTTCACCACCGCCGACGCCCGCACCAAACTCCGCCACCTATACCCCAAACATTAGTGGCGACGGTCTACTAGGGCGCCACGGTCGAAGAAGACGACCGCGGCGAGGAAGAAGCCCACCGCCCGGGTGCCGCTGATGCCGGGCTGCGACCGATGCGGCACCCGCGGCCCGCTGACCGTCACCAGCCGCGGTGCGGTCTGCACCGACGGCTACCCGCCGGCCACCCCCTGAAAGGACGAAGCCCATGGNCCTCCCCTCGAAGAAGCAGCTCGAGAACAGCGTGAAGCGGAACAAGACGGCGAGTCTGAGTCGCATCAAGGGTGAGATCGCCGCCGCCCTTGACGCAGGCAAGATCAGCGATGACGCCGTGGCTGTCAACGAGATGGCGATCGAGGTCATCGACAGCGAGTTGGTACGCCGCCGCAAGTAGGCGGCGGCCCCCCTGAACCAGCCCGAAACCGACGGATGCCCCGACCAGCCGGCACCCCCAGCCAAGAAAGGAAAGAAGACCACCGCCGCCGCCCCCACCGCGCGCAGGAAGCCCGCCGCCGCCGCCCCGCCGGCTCCCGCCACGCGGAAGAAGAAGGCCGCGACCACCGCCGCACCGACGGCTCCCGCCGCCCGCAGGGGAAGGAAGGCGGCCGCGTCCCCGACGGTTGTGCACCCGGCGCCGGCGCCCACCGCACCGAAGAAGCCCGCCGCCAAGGCGGACGCCGTCGATCCCGCGAGAAGGCAGCGGATCGCAGCCCAGGTCTGCCAGGACTACCAGGCCGACCGGCTCCAGCCGCACGAGGTCATCGTCAAGGCCAACGGCGAGATTTGGATCGACCGTTGCGGGACGTACCCGGACGCCGTCCCGTTCCAGGTCGGCCGCTGGTCCTAACCGACCCGCCGCAGGCGACACCCGGCCGGCTGCCGGTCGGACGTCAGATGGGCAAGGGCCCGCGGACATCACGTCCGCGGGCCCTTCGCTTTGCCGCCACCGCCATATGGTCATGTTGACCAGAACTGTTGACGGGTTGACCTTCGCGGCGCCGCGAAGGTCAACAGCGGCCCGCAGGTCAGCCGGTCCAGGTCACCCGGAGCGTGTCCGCGACCGCCTTCATCGGCACGTCCATGCCGAGGCCGGTCAAGATGCGGGTGACCGCGTCAAGGTCCACGGTCTCCCGGCCGGACGGCACCATCTCAACCGCCCACGGGCCGTACTCGCCGGGGCCAACAGCCTTCAGCGTCTTCTGCGCCGGGCGGAGTGTCCGGTCGGCTGCCCGCCGCGCCTCGACGCCGGCGTTGTAGGCGACGCACGCCGCTTCGATCGGGGTTGCCGGCTGGTAGGTGTGGGCGGGCTTGAAGCGGGTGCGGGTGATGTTCACGGTGCGGGCCGCAGCGTAGGTGGCGACCGAGTTGGCGCTGATGCCGCCGGCGAGTGGGACCAGGCGGCCTGCGCGGGCGTACCGGCGGACGGTGTCTTCCTTGACGGCCAGTTCGGCGGCTGCGGTGGCGACGGAGATGGTGTGGTCGGAGACGGTCGGGGGGACCGGGGCGACGGTGGTGATGCTGGTGGCGGTGTCTGCGGTGATGGTCATCTTGGCCCCCTGGCGTCCGGTGTTCCGACACCACCTAACTTAGGGTTGCTGTAACCCTAAGTCTTCCGTTTCCGCCCAACAGTCCAACAACTTGGGGATGCGGCATACTCACGTTCTATGAGTGATGACCCCCTACTCGGCTACGCCCAGATCGCCGACCACGCCACCAGCCGCGGGCAGGCCATGAAGGCGCAGACCGTCCGGAACTACCGCCACCGCGGCCTACTCCCCGAACCCGACGACACCACCGTCCCCGACCGGCCCCGCTGGCGGCAGTCCACCATCGACCAGTGGCTCACCGGCAGGCCCGGCCAGGGCAAGCGGACCGACCTGCGACCCAAGCCGGCGGGCAGCGGGGTAAACGACGCTTAGGGCGGTCCGACCTGCGGGTTCCGGGTCTTTCGGGGATGCCCCAGCAGGGGCCCGCCGCACCATCCTCGCCAGCCCGTGAGCCGGCTGAGCCGGGTGAGACGGGCATCCGCCNACTGTGGGCTACACCAGCACCGGCAAGCCCCACGGGTGCCATCCTCGCCGGTCCGATCACTACACCGGACGCCCCACGACAGTGCCGGCCGCCCGCTCACCGCCCAGGGGGTACGCACTCCCGCGTACCCCCCGTTTCCGCAGGTCAGGACGGTTGTAGGCGGGGGTACGCACCGGGCGGGAAGAGAGGGACGTCTATACGAGCCGGCGAAAAAAAGAGACAGCCCGGGGCCGGCTGCGGCACCAGGCGGCCGGCGCGTCAGACCGGCGGGCGGCGGCCGCTGCCAAGAAGAACGGACCAGGCACGGAACCCTGCCCGGCTCACGGCGCTGGTGCCCGCGTGGTGCCCGCGCCGCGCGGCGAAACTTCCGTTTCCGGCCGACTGTCAGCGATCATCGGCGTTCCGAAAGGCGCTGCGGCATAAGGGATTTCGGCTATCCCCGACTGTCCCCGCTCGGCTCCTGCCCGGGTTCAAATCCCGGAGCCTCCGCCCCTCGTCCGCGCGGCCAGCCTCTCAGGCTGGCCCGCTGACCAGATCAGATCAGCCTTCTTGATTGTCCTTACCTCCTCGTCGAGAACTCCTTCCGATGAGGAGCCGCTTCGCCGCGCGACGCGGCTCCACGGTGGCTGGTGAAGCCGGGGGTAGACCCGGTCAGCAGCAGGCAGCCCAGGCGCGTCGGGTCCGACCGGCAGGCTGGCCAGAATTTCCAGGAGCCGTGTGCCCTTCTCGGCGGCAGCGGGCGTTGGGTGGCGATCCTGGGCCGGCCTGTCGCTCCTGCTCGCCGGGCCTCCTACGCGGGACCGAGCCGCAGGGTCGTGATCGCGGCGGAGTCCGTGACCATGGATTCGGCGCCCGCGTCGCCGTACTTGGTGCGGTAGGCGGCGTCGATGTCCGCGCGCTGCTGGGCGGTGCCTTCACCGACGTCCTCGACGGTAACGTCGGCGTCGAGGCCGGGGACGTGGATGCGGGCCCGGCGTGAGGCGAGGGCGTGACCGAACCAGCCGGTGTCGCGCCGGTACCAGGTCCGCACGTACACCTGGTCACCGACGCGGACGACCCAGATCGGCAGCGGCTGTCGCAGGGCCCCGTCGGCGCGCCTGACCGCGATCTCCAGTTCGCGGGCCGCGTCGATCCGCTNCAAGGCGTCCGCGGACCAGGTCAGTTCGTTCATGCCTCGATCGTGCCCTTGCCCCGGCCATGGACCAACACTGTCCGGGTACACCGGCGATACCTCTCGAGTATCGATGGAGCGCCACCCTGGTCGGATGGACACGGGCCACGGTGATCGGGCCGGACTCATGCCGCGCCAACCTGCGCCAGCTGCATCGGCATCCGTCATCGGCATCCGTCAGCCGGCCCGCCGCGGCCAGGCTGCACGACGCCCGGGACTTCGCCGGGCATGTGGATTCGCGGACCGCTCGCCGTCACAACCACGATCGTGGGAACCTGGACCTGCACGGGTCACCTGTTCCGTCCACGCTCCGACCTCAACGGCGCTGAGCTCAGCGGACCCGCCAGCCTGGCCAACCTCAGCCTTGCCGGCGCCCACCTCGCCGGTGCCATGCTCAGCAAGGCGGACCTCACCGGCGCCGTACTGAGCGGGGCGGACCTTTCCGACGCCCGGCTGCGCGACGCGAATCTGAGCGGCGCCTGGCTCGACGAGGCAGACCTCACCAACACCCGGCTCAGTCGAACCGACCTCACCCACGTGGGCGCGCTGTCGCAGGAACAGGTAGACGCCGCCCGCGGGACAGATCGACGCGGTTGCCGACCTGGATTACACGCCCGGCGTCGTGGGGCCGGACGGAGTCACCGCACGAAGAGTGAGCGCCGCACGGCACAACAGCCTGCCTCCCATCTCAATGGACACACCAAATTTTCCCTCGCGAGGGGATCCGGTGCGCCTTTTCTTCTACTTCCTTCAGGGAAGAGCGTAACGTCCCACCCCGGTTTGACTGGGAGCCACATTCGGGGGGAACGGTGGTCTTTTTTCGGCGCGCCTGGCTTTGGTGCCGGCGCCATCCCAAGACCAGCGGGGCGGTCACCGTCCTGCTCGCCTTGTTCATCATCATCGGTGCGACCTCGGATCCGCCCAAGAAGCAGACCGCGTCGATGCGGCCGGCGTCGCTGACGATCGCCACACCGACAGCGACGCCGTCGGCAGTCCCGACGTCATCCGCGGCACCGGTGTTGGCGATGCCTCCCTCGACGACGGCTATTCCGGCCTCGACGACGGCTATTCCGGCGCCTCGGGCGACAGCGGCTTCGGTGGAGCACGCCGCGCCCAGCACACGTAGGGTCACCGCCTCAGGCCCCACCCAGCTCCCGGCCCCACCGCCCGCGACCCGTGCGGCAGCGCCACCAGCCGCGCAACCACCAGCCGCGCAACCACCAACAGCACAAGCACCGGCCGCACAGCCGCCGGCCAACCATCAACCGGCAGCAGCGCCACCCGCCGCAGCTGCCCCGCCGGCCGCGGCTGCTCCCGCCTGTCACCCACTGGCCGCCAGCGGAAACTGCTACAAGCCCGGCCAGATCTGCCGCAATGTCGACCATGGCGTGCAGGGGGTCGCGGGTGACGGCAGGGCAATCGTCTGCGCGGACGACAACGGCTGGCGCTGGGTCGCGGCCTGACGATGTCATCCGGTTGACGGCGGCTGCATCCCGAGACGGAAACTTCATCCCCTTGACGGCAGCCTGCGGTGCCACGCAGGCCGACGGGCCATGGCCGCACGCCGGCCAGGCGGCCGCCCGCCGGCCGCGGCGCCGGTAGCCGGACTGATGGCGGGGCCCGCGGACCTGGCGTCCTCGGGTCCCGTCCCCCTATGCACCGGCGAGTGGCGACTGATCTCGTGACGCATCCCACCACGTCGATCATTTGGCCGGCCGGCACGCTCGGTGCCGATGACCAGGCCGGACCCTCGGACCATCACGGGGGCGCGGATCGGAGGTGGCGTCGGATCCCGTCGCCGCACGCCCCCTCAGGCATCATGGCGCGGTGAGTGTCGGGACCCGCGGACAGATCTCCGCTCGGGGGCCGTATCTGGTGCTCCTCGTGCCCATGCTCCTCGGCATTCTGCTCATGCACGGCGGCCTGTCCGCGCATGCCGGCCATCACGGCCGTCACGGCCACCCGGGCGGACTCTGCGGCTCTGACGGGCTGCTGGTCGCGGCCAGGAGCCGGCCGGGCGCGCCGCACGACGGGACGCCGCACGACGGGGCACCACGCCAGCAGTCCACCCCCGGCCACCCGGGCAGCCTCGAGGGCGCGTCCGCGATCCTGACGCCGGACCCGACCGCTGGTCATCACGGTGGGCACGTCGGCGAGCTGTGCCTGGCGTTCCTTCGCGTGACAGGCATCCTGCTCGTCGCCCTGTTGCTCGCCCGCGCCGTCCGGACGGCCGTCGGCGCACGAGCCCACTCGCGCCCGGCGCTCTTCCGCCCCGAGCGGTCACCACCTGGGGGACTACCTCGCCCCCGCGCGCCCTCACTCGCCCGCCTCTGCGTGCTGCGCGTGTAGACCGACCGTTCCGCCGACGTGGGTTCTCGACGACTCCCGCCCGGCGGACCGGTATTCGGCTGCGCACGCATCCGGAGTCCGCACGCATCTGGACGACGAGGAACTTCAGCATGAGACGACTCATCCTGCTCATCCCGGCGCTTCTCGCCGTGGTCACCGTCGGCGCCTGCGGCAGCGGGAGCAGCACCGGCGCACCTACCAGCACGGCAACGACCACGACGACAGCGGCGACCGGCAGCCACAACGCGGCCGACATCACCTTCGCCCAGAAGATGATCCCCCATCACCGGCAGGCCATCGAGATGGCCGAGCTGGCCCCGTCCCACACACAGAACCCGCAGGTCAGATCCCTCGCGCAGCAGATCCGGGCCGCGCAGGCACCGGAGATCGCGACCATGGCGGATTGGCTCACCGAATGGGGGCAGCCCACCGCTCCCCCGGCCGACGCGGGCGTCTCCGGCCACGGCACGAGTGACCACGGCACCGGTGACCACGGCACGGCCGGCACTGGCATGGGCGATGACGGCATGGGCGATCACGGGATGCAGACCGAGGCGCCGGACGCCGCCATGGAAGGAATGATGTCCAGCGCGGACATGACCGCCCTGAGGAACGCGACCGGACCGGCCTTCGACGAGATGTTTCTCGCCATGATGATCGAGCATCACCAGGGCGCCGTCGCCATGGCGAAGGCCGAGATCCGTGACGGCCGCCATACGCCGGCGAAACACCTTGCCGAGGACATTCAACGCGCTCAGGCGGCCGAGATCGTCAGCATGCAGGACCTGCTTACCAGGATCTGACCGGCCCGGTGCAGGACGGGATGGTGGCTGCGACGCCGGCCACCATCCCGCCGCGCCGAGCCCGCACCCAGTTTCCCTCGAGCCTGCATCGAGCGACGGGCGGCGCCAGCCCACCAGGGAATTCACTACCCCCACGCATCCACTGCTCTCGCCACCACCTTTCACTGCACACCGTTCGACAAAACGGAATCCACCCGTCGGTAGCCGCCCGAGGATCGGAAAGGCACCGCCGCGGCAGCCCTNCTCGGCGCGGGAGACACACCCGCCCGGGGCGGTCCCACGGCACATCACCCGCGCCGTGCGGGTCGAGGACGCGTCCCGCGCCCAACCGACACCACGGTGCGGCAGCCGGAAGGATTCCAACTCCGTGCCCACCGATGACATCGCGGCGGCCGTGTTCGACTCCCTCCCCTCGCCCGTTGCGGTACTCGGCCCGGACGGCACGGTGGCCCGCCTGAACGAGGCATGGCGCCGCAGCGCCGCGACCGGGGTGGCCCTGCTCCCCGTGCGGCCCGGCATGAGCTGGCTGGCGGCCTGCGACCACGCGGCCGAGGCTGCGGCGCGGGCGGCGGGCACCTCTGTGGACCAGGCCCGCTCCTCGCCCGCCGGCCCGGTCGACCTCACCGCGTTCGATCCGGTCACGCCGGTCCGGACCCTGGCGTTTCTCTCGCGGCAGTTGATCGACCGACGGCGGACCTGGGCCCGCATCGAGCTGCCGCAGCCAGCGCCGCGCGGTCACCGCTGGCTTGACGTCCGTCTGAGCGCCCTCATCCGCGGCGACGGGCTGATCGTCGTCGTCGAGGACGTGACCGAACGGCGCCATCGCGAAGAGGACCTCCGCCGTCAGGCCACAACGGATCCGATCACCGGTCTGGCGAACCGGACAGCACTGCGAGCCCTGCTCGCGGCCAGACTCACCCCCAGCGGATCCGGCGCGTCGGACGCCACCAGAGCACGGGCCGGAAGCGCGGCCTCATCCGCACTGACGCCTCCTTCCCCGGAACGGGCCGGGACCGCCGTTCTTTTCCTGGATCTGGACGCATTTCGTCGAATCAACAACTCCTTCGGTTATCCGACCGGTGATGCCGCCCTACGTGCCGTCGCCCGCCGCTTTTCGAGCGTACTCGGCGCCGCCGACGTCCTCGGGCGATGGGATGGCGACGAGTTCGTCGTGCTCGCCGGCTCCGGGGCCGCGCCGGATGTCGCCGACCTCGCCGAGCGGCTGGTGGCGGCCCTCGACGAACCGCTCGACGTGCACGGNCACCGAATCCGGCTGTCGGTAAGCGTGGGGGTCGCCCTGGTGGGCGCAGCTCCGCCCCACTCCGGCGACAACCATCCTGAGCAGCGCGAACAGGGACGCCAGCCGGGAAATCGGGGGGCCGCCGGCGCCCCGACCGAGGACGGGGACGTTCTGGTCGCACGAGCCGGAGCGGAAGTGACCCGCGCCCGCTCCAGGCTACGGGCCGGCCACGACCGCCGATCCCGCTCCGGTCAGTAATTCGGCTTTCCGGTCGTCGAAAGTATAGGTTGACGACCACAAGGCCAAATTCGTATACGCAGCGTCGTCCGATGTCGACGGGGGGCGTTTCGGGTCGTATCTTCGGCCCATGCAGCTCGCATTCACCATTCGCGATTTCCGCACCGGAAAGAACGTCGACGTGCTTCTGCGCGCCGGTGCCGAAACTCCGCTCGGCGTCGTGGCCGACGCGCTGGCGACCGTCGTCCGGCCGCCCCACCCGGGCCGTGCCTCGGCGAGGGCCAGCCCCTCGCTGACCCTCGCCGGCCGTGGCCGCCCGCTCAACCCGAGTCTGCCGCTCGCCCGCTCGCCGTTGACCGAGGGCGCGGTCGTGATCCTCGACGCGCCGCCGGCCCGGCGGGCCACTGGCGCGGGCATGGTCCAGCTGATGATCACTGCTGGTCCCGGCGCCGGCGTCATCCATCCGCTGCCGGTCGGCGAGCACACCATCGGTTCGGCTCCCGGCAGCGCCATCCTGCTTGCCGGCCCTGCCACCACCGATGAACCTGTGCTGACGGTGCGGGTCGCCGCCGATGGAAGCTGTTCGGTCACTCCCGGCCCCGGCGCAAGGATCGTCGGGTGGGACCGAGTGAAGGGCGACGGCTCGATCCTCGCCTCCGTGCACACTCCCAGCACGGCGTTGCGGCTCCTGCGTCCTGCGGCGGTTGCCCCCCTGGCGCTTCCCTCCACCGCCGTTACGGGAAGGCTCGACGTCAACCGGCCGCCTCGGCTGCGCCCACCCCAGCGGGCGGCCGCCTTCGCTCTGCCTGCGGCGCCCGAGGAGCCTCGCCGAACGCCCGTCCCCGTGCTGGCCACGCTCCTCCCCCTGCTCGCCGCCCTGGGCATGGCCGCGGTGCTGCGGACGGTCTACGTCCTGCTGTTCGCCGTCCTCGGACCGCTGAATCTGGCCCTGTCCATGGCGAGCGGGCGTCGGCGGGACCGCCGCGAGTTCCGCGAGGCCACCGCGCGCCATCGACGGCTGCGTGACGAGGTGGAACACGCGGCGCAGGCGGCGCTCGAGACGGAGTGTGCCGAGCGCCACGCTGACCAGCCCGACCCGGCAAGCCTGTTCGCCACGGCCTGGCAGCGNGACTCCGGGCTCTGGCGGCGCCGCCGAGGCGACGCCGACTACCTGCGGCTGCGCGTCGGAATCGCGAACCAGCCGAGCGCGGTCATGATCACCCGCGCCGACCACCCGGCCGACCCGATGCGCGCGGATCTGCCCGCCGTGGTCGCCCTGAGCGAGGACGGCGTCGTCGGGGTCGCGGGCGCCCGGTCCCAGGAACTCGGCTGTTGGCTCCTCGCCCAGGCCGCCGTTCTGCACAGCCCCGAGGAGCTGGCGATCTGCGTGCTGGCCGCCGATGCCGGCCGCGCCGCCAGGTGGCGCTGGCTTCGCTGGTTGCCGCACTGCCGTTCCGCTGCCGCCGACGCGGCGGCATGGTTCGCGGGGGACGCGGCGGGCCGGGTCGCCCGCGTCGCCGAACTCCGGTCCCTGATGCAACGCCGCCAGAGTCTGCCGTCCGACCGCCGCCCCGCCGGCCCCGACATCCTGCTCGTACTGGACGGTGCACGCTCGCTGCGATCCGTTCCCGGCCTGATCCCGGTGCTGCGCGCAGGCCCGGCCGTGGGCATCCACGCGATCTGCCTGGAGTCCGACGTCCGGGATCTCCCGGCCGAATGCCGGGCCGTCGTCGCACCCGATGGCGGCTGTCTCACGGTGCATCGGGATCAGGCGGGGGTGATCAGACACGTCCACCCCGACCTCGTCGGTCCGGCCGGGGACGGCGGCGACGCGCCGTCCGGAGCGGCTCGCTGGTACGAGTCGGTGGCGCGGGCACTCGCGCCGCTTCGCCTGGCGGCGGATGACGACGCCGATCTCCCCGTGGCCGTGAGGCTGTCGGACATCACCGGCGGGGGCCGGCAGGCCGCATCGGCGATCCGGCGGGCATGGTCATTCGCCCCGGGTTCGGGGACCCCGCAGACAAGCCGTCCCGTCCCGGTGGGAGTCGCCGGCGGCGGGACGTTCACTATCGATCTTCCTCGCGACGGCCCACACGGGCTGATCGCGGGCACGACCGGATCGGGCAAGTCGGAGCTGCTGCAGACGATCATCGCTGCACATGCCGTGACCTACCGGCCGGACGAGCTGGTATTCGTGCTCGTCGACTACAAGGGGGGCAGCGCGTTCGCCGAATGCGCCGCCCTGCCGCACACTGTGGGTCTCGTCACGGATCTCGACCCGCACCTGGTACGCCGGGCCCTGATCTCCTTGTCCGCCGAGCTGCACCGACGGGAGGCGCTCCTCGCCCGGTTCGGCGCCAAGGATCTCGATGCCCTGCGTCGTGCGGCGCCGAGTACAGGTCCGGGCGAGCTGACGGTCCCGCCCCGGCTGGTACTCGTCGTCGACGAGTTCGCCACCCTCGCCCGGGAGCTACCCGACTTCGTGACCGGCCTGGTCAGCCTCGCCCAGCGCGGGCGCTCCCTCGGTATTCACCTGCTCCTGGCCACCCAGCGTCCGAGCGGCGTCGTCTCCCCCGAGATCCGGGCGAACACGAACCTGCGCATCGCGCTGCGAGTGACCGATGTGGCCGAAAGTGAGGACGTCGTCGGGTGTCCGGACGCCGCCGCGATCGTCGCCGCCACCCCCGGCCGGGCAGTGGTGCGCACCGGGCCCGAGCGGGTCACGACCGTGCAGACCGCCTGGGTGGGCGGCCCGGCCCACGCGGAGGGTGACGACATCGGCGAGGTCGCGCCGCGCGTGAGCCTGCTGGCGTGGCCCTGGCCGGACGCCCCGGAGTCGGGACCGGGCCGGCCACATCCCGGCGCCGCGTCGCGAGATATCGCACCCGGCGACACCGAGCTGACCGTTCTGGTGCGGGCGGTCCGCGAGGCCGCCGCGGCCATGGGGATCCCCGCCCAGCCGAGTCCCTGGCTTCCACCGTTGCCAGAGCGCATCGACCTCTCCGCCCTACCGGCCGTCACCGGCTCCGACGAGCTGGACACGCACCCGGTGGGTCCGCCGGGGCGCCGTCCCGGGCCCCGCCGGGGCGGGCCCCACCTTCCCGACACGGCGCTCACCCCGGTCGCCATCGGCCTGTCCGACCGCTGTGACCGCCAGTTGCAACAGCCCTTTGCGTTGGACCTGGAGGACGGCGGCCACCTGATGGTCGTCGGCGCGCCACGGTCGGGTCGTTCCACGGTCCTGCGGACCGCCGCGGGCGCGATCGCCGGCGCGATGTCCCCGCACGACGTCCACATCTACGGGCTGGACTACGGCGGCGGCGCGCTGGCCGCCCTGACCAGCCTGCCGCACACCGGCGCACTCGTCGGGCGGGATGATCCCGAGCGGGTCGGACGGATGCTCGCCCGGCTGACCGTCGCCGTCGAGCAACGCCGCCGGCGACTCGCCGCGGACGGGGTGGCGGATCTGCGGGAGGCACGGCGCAGTGTCACCCTGGCCGAAGGCAGTGCCGCGGTCCGCCCGCCCTACCTCGTGCTCCTCGTCGACGGCTTCGAGGCTCTGCTCGCCGCGTCCGAGGACGCCGACGGTGGGGACCTCGTCGAGTGCCTCCTCCGGCTGCTGCGGGAGGGCCCGGCGGCCGGGCTGCGGGTGATCCTCTCCACGGACCGGCGCGGGCTGACCGGCCGGCTGGCCTCCCTCATCGACGAGCGGCTGATCCTGCGGCTGGCCGATCCCGGCGACTACGCGCTGGCCGGCATCTCCGTCGCGGACATGCCCGAGCGGCTGTCTCCCGGGCGGGGAGTCGCGGTCGGAGGCCGATTTCCGACTCCCGTCGAGATCCAGGTCGCCGTGCTCGCCGCGGAAGCGGCCGGCCGGGCGCAGGTGGCGGCATTACGAGCCGTAGGTGCACGGTTGCGGACCGGCGCCGACGCGATCGGACCGGATCGGGGCGGCAACCGCCCCTTCCGCGTCGAAGCGCTCCCGGAGTGCGTCACCAGCGCCCGGATGGCGACCGCCCAGGCTCGCCGGCCCGCCACCGCCCCCCGCCGCTCACCCGCGCCCCGGCTGCGGGCCGCTCTCGGACTCGGCGGGGACGAACTGGACATCGTCGACCTTGACCTTGACGAGGAGCCCGGCTTCGTCGTGGGCGGGCCGCCGCGCTCGGGACGCAGCTCGGCACTGCTCACCATCGCACTGTCACTGCTGGCCGGTGGTGCCTACGTCGTCGCGGTGACACCGCGTCCCTCAGCGCTACGCGCGCTTGCGGNCCATCCGGGTGTTCTGGCCGTGGTGGATTCCGTTCTGGGCCACCTTGCCGAAGCCGGCAGCGTGAGCGGCCCGGGCCGGCCGGTCCTACCTCCCGGGACTGCCCACCTCGGCGGCGTGACCGCGCCCTGGGCCGTCACGCCGGGGAGACGGCCGCCGGTCGTCCTCGTCGACGACGCCGAGCTGATCGGCGAGCACGCGGCCACCGAGCTGGCGAGCTTCTGGCAGCAGGCGCGCGGCACCGGGGGCGCGCTCGTCATCGCCGGCTCGACGGAGGAGCTGGTGCTGCAGTACCGCGGCGTCGTCGTCGACGTCCGTCGTGAGGGGCACGGGCTGCTCCTCGCCCCGAGACGGCCGGGCGACGGAGAGCTCCTCGGCGTCCGGCTCCCCCGGACGAGCCCCGGCCCCGTGCCGGCGGGTCGGGGAGTGCTCATCCGGCGTGGAATCCCGCTGCCCGTCCAGGTCGCCTGCCCACCAGCCACCGTTCCCGTCCTGCTCCACCCCCGACACCAGCCCCACCCTCGACATCCGCTCCAGCCGCGACACAGCGCTAAGGGAATCGCATGAGAAAGGGAATCGCATGAGAACTGTCACGACGCCGGCGGCCCTGCAGGCCGCCGCCCGGATGAGTCAGCTACTGCCCGGCCTGCAGACGACGGCGGTGAACCTCATCGACCACGGCAACACCCTCGCTGACCCGCGCAACTGGGAGGGCCCGAAGGCCCAGGTCTTCCGCGCGCAGATCTGGCCGGAGGTGCAGCACGCGCTCACGGACCTGCACGCCAACCTCACCGAGCTGGCCCGCGGCATCACCGAGATCAACAGGCGGACCGCCGCAGCGGGAAGCTGATCACCGTTCCCGGACCCGCGTCACCCTCGGCCGCCGTTCGCCTGTCGACCGAAATCCCCCTGGAGGACACCGTGACCCCGTCGTCCGACGTCACCGTTCGCAGCACCCCGCAGGCCCTGGCCGCGATCTCGGACCTCGCCTCGATCGTGAACGGACCGCTGCTCACCCACTTCGACGAACTGCGGTCCACCGCGAGAACCCTCACCGACCCGGAGAGCTGGGACGGGCGCGGCGCGACCGAGTTCCGGACGACCGTCTGGCCCGGCTACGAACGCACGCTCACCGAGCTGCACGCCNGACTCGACCAGCTACGCACCCGGCTTGCCGAGATCCAGAACGAGATCCAGAGCGCCGGATGACCGATGCCAGGCCGGCCGGTTCAGGGACCTCGCCAGTTCAGGGACTCGCACCATAAGCTGACGGTCACGCTTTGCATCCTTCTGGACCGTTCCCTCCCGGACCGGCGCTCCCGCGCCACGGACGGCGGCCCTGGAGGCACCGGAATCTGGCCACGCCTCCGCCGATCTGTGTCGTCGCCAGCCAGTCAGACGGGTGCCCGGAAGTCGGGGCCGTCGGGAACGAAGCGGAACGTCGCGGTCACGGCGTCGAACAGGCGGTGCAGCGCGTTGGTCACCGCGATGTTCGGGCTCCGGCATTCAACCTGGGCCACGCGTGGCGCACCCGGCACGGGGATCAGCGTGCGCATGCTCGCGACCAGGGTCGGCTCGATGTCCAATCCACCGCCGGAGGNCAGCACGCCGAGCACGCGGGCGGCCAGGCCGACGGCAGGAAGATCCACGATCTGCACCTTGCGCCAAGTGCCCGACAAGGACGGCAGGGGCTCCTCCTGTAACCCCAACACGAGCGCACTCACCGTGGGGACCGACTCCCCCGGCCCCGCGTCATGACGGAAAGAGGAGACCGACACAGTGGCCGACAGGCCGGCGTCGTCGATGGCCTCCACCATCACGCCGCAGTAGACCGCGCCGCTTGCCGTCGCGCTCCGTGCCGCGTCGCGCAGCACTGCGGACATGACCGCCCGGCGGCCGGCCAGCATCGGCGTGCCGCGACTACGGGCGTGAACGAGAGGATCGATCGAACGCATGGCCGTGNCGGACCTCAGATCCAACNTGAACCAGCTCTCCGGCATCGTGATGGCGAAACGATCCGGAGCTCGCCGGCTCGCCGCCGCGTATCCACTCAAGCCACATCCCTGTACTCGACACGCGCCGATCAATACCGCAGCCGCAGGATGCGGAGATTGCTCAGCGCAAGGTTGAATCCGGACATTTAGCGTTGGATCGGGTACCGAATGCTCATCGTGCGTGAGAGATCCCGGATCTGTCATCCCTACGTTCCCGCTCCGCGATCGCACTGGTACGGTTACACCGGGTTCGTCCCGCTGTCGCCGTCTCGGCGCAGCAGCGTGAGGAGGCCGGATGCCCACNGCGCGCCGCCCGCGTGGGGAGCCCCGGACGTCGNCTGGTAGTCGAGACGGCCGCGCCGCGTTTCCCGTCCGTCGCTCCGGAGGGCCTGTGCGTCCATCGATCCGGGCACCCAGGATCGCGATCTGGTTAATCGTCACAAGAAGGCCAGAAAACTCTCACTTCGCCCCGGGTCNCCGCGCCAGTCGACCTAGCATGAGCGCCACGCGACGTGCCCCGCGGACCGACGCCGCCCCTCGCCCGGCACGCACGTGCGCCCGACCCTGCGCCTGATCGGGGACGAACCATGTCGACCACACCGTTGCCCTCGGCACCATCGNCCTCGCATCCGCCTGACCCCACGGGGACTCCGCCGGCCGCGCCGGAATCCGCACCGCGGCCAGGCACACCGCGGCCGGCTGCGAAGCGGCGGCGCGGCCCGGTCACCAGGGCTGCGGGCGGCCGGGCGGCGGGCGGCGGGCGCGCCACCGGCGGCGAGGCCGTGCCGACCCGGCAGGCAGTGCCGACGGTCCCGCCGGAGGATCGCGCGCGAGAGCGGCTGCAGGCAGCGGGCGCGCTCGCGGCGATTGCCGTGGCTGTCCTCGGCATCCCCGTGATTCTCGCGCTGGTGCTCGGTCCGCCGATCCGGAGCGGTGGCGGGGCGGGCGGGGTCGTCCGGGCGGTCCTTTCCCTGCTGTTCTGGGCGGCGTGGGCGCACTTCATCGCCTGCCTCGTCGCGGAGTGGCGCGCGGAGGTTCGCGGCAGCGGTCTGGCTCCGCGCATTCCCTTCGGCGGCGCCCCGCAGATGCTCGCCCGCCGCCTCGTCGTCACCGCGTTGCTGCTCTCGGGCACCACAGCCTTCGTTGTTCCGGTGACCTATGGCCAGGAGGCGGCCCGCGGACAGCGCCCGGGGCCGGCCGAGATGCCGCGAGGGATTCCTGCGCCAGATCCGCGCCCAGAGCTGGCGCCTCCCCGGGTCGCGGACGGCGCCGACCCGCGGGGCGGCGCCACGAACGGCAGAGACGGCCTCGGCGCCCCCGACCACACGGATACGCCCAACCGTACGGATACACCCGACGGCGCGGGCACGCCCGACGGCGCGGGTCCACCGGCCCAGGCCCCCCGTGGATGGGCCGCTCTGCCCGTCCCGTCAGGCGCGCGCCCCGCCTGGGCCTCCGATCGAGCCTCGCCGCGTGATGGCATCTCGGCTCCTGACGAGCCCCTGGGCGACGGTGGATATGAGCACGCTCCCTATCCCGGCGACCGGTATGCCGGCGTCGACGGCCTGGGTGGAGTCGGCCTGGGTGGAGTCGGCCTGGACAGCGTCACCCCGGACAGCGGCGGCGGCTCGGACGGGGTGCGGACGGCGGAGTTCGCGGGGTCGGTTCCCCCGGCGCAGGAGCCTGTCGCCGGCCAGGACGAGCTGTCGCCGCCCTGGCATGCCGACCGCCCGGAGCTGATCAGTCCGGCCGCGGACCAGCACAGCCGCCTGGTCCTCGGCGAGCGCGTGGTGAAGCTGTACGAGGTGCGCCCGGCGGAGGGGCGTCATCACGACACTCTCTGGGGCATCGCCGAGCGCTTTCTCGGCGATGGGCTGCGGTACCGCGAGATCTTCGATCTGAACGAGGGCCGCACCCAACCGGACGGCCGAACGTTGTCAAAGCCGTCCCTCATCCACGCCGGGTGGGTCCTGCTACTGCCCGCCGACGCCCAGGGCGACGGGCTGCGCGTCCTGCGGATGCCCGAAGGCNCCCCCGGTTGGCCGCAGACCTCGGCGGGCGCCGACGGCGACGATGACCTGGACGACCTTTTCGATCACGACAGCTTCGGCGACGCCGCGGACGCCGACGACGCCGTTTTCGACGCCGGGCCCGGCACAGCCGATGACCGGTCCACAGCCGATGACCGGTCCACAGCCGATGACCAGTACGCAGCCGATGACCAGTACGCAGAAGACGACCGGTACGAGGCATCGCGCCTGCCGGCGGTGCCGGATGAACCGGAACAGGCGGCGGGTCAGGTGCTGGCCGCCTCCCTCGCGCCGCCACAGGACTTCCTGGGAGTCGCGGCCGCCAGCCTGCTCGCGGCCGGGGTGATGGTGGCGCTGGCCGGGCGCCGGAGCGGTCCGGCGCAGCCACCCCAGGACGCCACGGAACGAGCGCTGCTGCTCGCCGCGGACACCGAGGCGGCCCGCTTCATCGACCGGTCACTGCGGGTGCTGTCCGCCTCGCTCACGGATCAGGCGCGTCTGCTTCCCGCGGTCTACGCGGCCATCCTCACCGAGGAGGCGCTGATCCTGCACATGGCGCCGGCGCAGGAGGAGCCGCCACCGCCGCCCTGGGCGGTCGGTGAGGTTCCCGGATCCTGGTGGATCGAGCGCACACCGGGACTCCTGGCGGAGGCGAGCGGCGGCTCCTTCGCCCAGCCGGCCCCCGGGGTACCCGCGCCGTTCCCGGCGCTGGTCAGTTTCGGCCACGACGACGCCGGCTCGCGCATTCTCGTCGACCTCGAGGGCGCGCCCGGTGTGATCAGCCTCCTCGGCGACCGCACCATCGCGACGCAGGTGGTGATCGCCGTCGCGCTCGAGCTGGCCACCAACGTCTGGTCGGACGACCTGCGCGTCTGCCTGATCGGTTTTCCCGCCGACGACGACCTCGACGAGCTGCTGACGATCGCTCCGGAACGGCTGTGGACCGCGGTCAGCGTCGCGGAAGCTCTCGACGAGCTGTCCGGTCCCGACGACGAGGATGCGGTCTACGAAGTCGGAGCCGACGGGGACGACTTTCCACTCGAAGCGGGTCAGCGGATCGCCGGCAACCCCGGGGCACTAGCCCCGGACCTGCTCGTCCTCGCGGCGCCGCCGGCCGAGGCCGACACCGCTCGGCTGATGAGAATGGCGCAGGGACGCCGACATGCGGTCGGCGTCCTCACCGTGGGCGACTCCCCGGCCGCCCGGTGGCGGTTCACGGTCGGACCGGATCGCCGGATGTCGCTGGGCGTGCTGGGTGTCGAGGTGTGGGCACAGTCCATCACCGGGCCGGAGTACCGGGCGATCGCGGCCCTGTTCCGCGCGGCCGACGCGACGGCCGTTCCGACTCCCGCCAGACCGGCCGATGACGACCCGCCGCCGCCGGCCACGCCTGCGCCTGCCTCGTCCATCGCGGCCCCGCCGTCGCCGCCGCCCCTACCGCCACGGGCGACGACCGATCCTGCACACGCCGTCGGGGCGGCGCAGGCGGAGCCCGGCGAGGCGGAGCTCGCGCCGGGACACCTCACGCCGGACGACGAGATCACCCGACCGCCGGCCCGAGCCGACTCGGTTCCCGGCGTCCTGCCGTGGACGCCGCAGCTCGCAGCGATCCCACCCCCGACCGGCCCGCAGGCTTCCGCTCCGCCGTCGGCGACGGACGAGGATCGCACCCGGCCGCCGGCGAACGGTCGCCGGGCGCCGCTCGGACCGCCGCCCGTTCCCCTCACCTCCCCGAGCGGTCCGGGGGCGTCCGGACCGACGGCACCATCGGACTCCGCAGCCTCCGGCGCCGAGCCGGCGCCCGGGAGGGCACCGGCATCCGCCCCGGCGCCCACGCCGTACCTGGCAGCACCCGGCGATGCCGGCCCGGACGACACCGACTCCACGCTGCTGTCCCATCCGAGCAGTCCGCTGATCCGGCCGACCGACCTTCCCCGCGTGCCGCCCGTGCTCTACTTCGAGACCCCACGGATGCGGGCCAACCGTGCGGCCCAATCCCAGCCCCAGGCCCCGGCGCACGCCGCTCCGGCCGCAGCGCCGCCCCCACCACCGCTGGCCGCAACAACGCCGGCCGCGACAACGCCGCCCACCACGGCGCCGCCCACCACGGCGCCGCAGCCCGCGGCGCCAGCGCCGGCCGCCGCGATGCCAGGCCTGCCGCCCGGGTCCGCGCGGTTCGCGGTACCTCCTGAGCGGGTACCGACCCCGCCACGCCCAGCGCCTCCACCGCACCCGGCGCCCCCGCCACGCCCGCCGATTCCGCCGCCCAACGAGGTGCCGAGCGGGCGGTATCCCGCCGCCTCGCCGCCCCGGGAACCATCATCGACAGCGCCCGAACCCCCCGGACCGCCACCCGCGCAGACCTCGCGCCCGCAGGCGCCGGCCGCCTATTCCGACGGGGAAACGACCATTCCGCGCGGCCGCATGTGGCCAGCCGGCCTGGTCCCGCCGTCGCCCGGGACGGCCCCACCGTCACCAGCGCCACCGTCACCAGCGCCACCGACCGCGGCGCCACCGACCGTAGCGCCAGAACCGCCACCTGCCATGGGACTCCCGCCCGTGCGTGAGCCGCGGCCCGACGAGCCGATGGCCACGGGGGAGGCCCAGGTCCGCGTCCTGGGGGTGCCCACCGTCGAGGGACCCGGCCGGCAACCGACGGACGACCTCGATCTCCTCACCGACATTGCCGTATACCTTGCCCTGCACCGTGAGGGCGCGCACCGCCGGCTGCTCGCCGAGGAGATCTGGCCCACCGACGCCGAGGCCGACGACATCGCCGTGGACGCGGCGCTGGGGGAGGTCCGTCGCTGGCTGGGAGCCGACGCCGAGGGGCGGCCCCGGCTGTCCGTCGATCCGCAGGGTCGGTGGCGGCTGAGCCCGGACGTGCGCTGTGACTGGGAGCTGTTCGTCGCCTACACCCATCGGGCCGGCATGCCCGGGGGCGACACCGAGGCGGACCTGACGACGGCCCTGCGGATGGTCAGCGGGCCGCTGTGGACGAACCTGCCCGCCGGCCGGTACCGGTGGGCGACCACCGGCCCCATCGCGCGCAGCACCCGGGCCGGCGTCGTCGACGTGGCCCACCGCCTCGCCGAGCTCACGCTGGGCTTCGGCGACACGATGACGGCCATGGCCGCCTGCCGCACCGGCCTACGGGCGGTGCCGGCATCCGAGGTGCTGTGGCGCGACCTGCTGCGTACCGTGTCGGCCCGAGGCGATCGCCGCACGTTGGAGGCGGTGACCACGGAGATGTACCGGACCATCGGCGCCGGTGGGGGACGCCGGGGGGGCCGGGCCGAGGCCGAGACGGATGCGCTGGTCCAGACGTTGCTGCCCGGGTTCAGGCGCGCGCGGAAGTAAGGCGCAGGCGGATCACGGGGTTCCCGGCCTGCCGACGTCGGTTCCCGGCCTGCCAACGTCGGTCTCCGGCCCGCCGGTGTCGGTCGCTGGCGGGCCGGAGACTCGCTCGTCCGCCGCGGGGTCGGCACGGGGAGAGCGCAGCGCGGGCGCGAAGGCGGCGATCGTCGCGAGCAGGAGGAGCACGATCGTCAGGGCACGGTGGAGGCCGACGAGCTCGGCGAGCCCGCCCACGACGGGCGGTCCGGCCAGCCAGCCGGTGTAGCCGACCGTGCTCACCACGGCGATCGAGGTTCCCGCCGACTCGCCGAGCCGGCCGGCGGTGGAGAACACAGCCGGCGCCACGCAGGCGGTGCCGACGCCCAGGGCGCCGAACCCGATCACACCGGCGGCGGAACCGAACGACAGGGTGCCGACCGCGAGCGCGCCCGCGAACCCCACGCCCGCGACCGCCGTGCAGCCTCGCACCGTCCGCGGCGGCCCGTACTGCGCCATCGCGCGATCGCCGACCAGGCGTACGGCGAACATGCACACCGTGAACGCCACGAAACCCGCACCGGCGACCCCGGCGGCCGCCCCCGTCACCTCGGCGAGGTAGACGGCGCTCCAGTCCGCGGCCACCCCCTCGCACAGGAAGCTCCCGAACGAGACGGCGCACAGCGCGGCGAACCGCGCCGACCACCGGCGACGGCCCCGCGCGCGCGACTGCTCGGCCACCGCGGCCGGCGCCGACCACCCGGCCGCGGGTTGCGCCCCCGACCGCTCGCCGGACGCTTCGGCCATCGGCCCCGCCGGGTCCGGCAGCATCCACCAGGTGGCCGGCAGGGCAACGGCCAGGCCGATCCCGCCGAGCACGGCGAACTGGGCGCCGACGGGCACCGCCAGCGCCGCGGCGACGGTACCGATTCCGGCGCCGCTCAGCGCGCCGGCCGTCCAGGCCGCGTGCGCCGTGGCCATGATCGGCCGACCGTAGCCGCGCTCGACCCCGATGGCCTGGGCGTTCGCGGCGATGTCGAGGCCGCTGCTGGTGGCACCCCACAGGAAGAGCAGGGCGAACAGCGACCACTGTCCGGCCACCAGCGGGAACAACGCCCCGACGGCGCAGTAGCTGGGCAGGGCCGCACGCACCACCCGGACGCTGCCGAAACGGGACACCGCGAGGCCGACAAGCCACAGTGTCAGGACGGCACCGACCGGCGCGCCGAGCAGGGCCAACCCGAGCCGCCCGTCACCGAGGCGCAGGTCGGTCTTGATCTGTGGCACCCGCGGCGCCCAGCTCGCGAACACCAGGGCCAGGACGAACAGCGCAATCATGGTCGCCGCCCGAGCTCGGCCCAGGCTCCGACGCCGCGACGGGCCGGTCCCGCCGGTCACGGCCGCACGCCCCATCCGGTCACCCGGTCTCCAGCCGGTCGCCCGCCCGCGGGGTCACCCGGNCGGCTCCGACGCCGCATCGGATACTGGCCGGATGCGGCTGGTCATGCTGTCCGACACGCATCTTCCGGCGCGGGCACGCGCACTGCCCGCCGAGATCTGGACCGCGATCGCGGAGGCGGACGTGGTGCTGCACGCCGGCGACTGGATCAGCCGGGACGCCGTCGACGAGCTCGCGGCGCGGGCGGGACGGCTGATCGGCTGCTACGGCAACAACGACGGCCCGGACGTCCGCGCGGTCCTGCCGGAGGTCGCCCGGGCCACGCTCGGCGGCCTGCGCTTCGTGGTCGTCCACGAGACCGGCCCGGCCCGGGGACGGGAACGTCGGATGGCCGCCGCCTACCCCGAGGCCGACGTGCTGGTCTTCGGTCATTCGCACGTGCCGTGGGACTCGACGGTCGCGCGCGCTGCCGGGCCGGCGAGCGCGGCCGGCCCGGCAGCGCGGACGCCCTCGGCGGCGCCGAGCACGCTGCGCCTGCTCAATCCCGGCTCCCCCACCGACCGTCGCCGCCAGCCCGCGGCCACATACCTGACCGCGGTGGTCGCCCGCGGTCGCCCCGACGACGTCGTCCTGCACCCGCTGCCGACGGCCGGGTGAACCGAGGGAGCGCATGATGGGCAGGTTGATCTACTCGGTGATCACGTCGCTCGACGGCTACGTGGTCGACGCCGACGGACGCTTCGACTGGGCGGTACCCGACGAGGAGGTGCACGCCTTCGTCAACGATCTGGAGCGGACGATCGGCACCTACCTGTACGGGCGCCGCCTGTACGAGGTGATGGCGGCCTGGGAGGCGATGCCCACCGACNCCCGCCCTACCGACACCCGCCCCACCGACGGCGATCGGCGTCCCGTCATGCTGGACTACGCGCGGATCTGGCAGGCGGCCGACAAGGTGGTGTACTCGACGACTCTCGACGGCGCGTCCACGTCGCGGACCCGGATCGAGCGGCGGTTCGACCCGGACGTGGTCCGCCGGCTGGTCGCGTCGGCCGACGGCGACGTCTCCATCGGCGGGCCCACCCTCGCCGGCCACGCCATCCGGGCCGGCCTGGTCGACGACTTTCACCTGTTCCTCACGCCGGTTGTGGTCGGCGGGGGCGTGCGCGCGCTGCCGGACGGCGTCCGGGTCCGGCTGGAGCTGCTCGGGGAGCGCCGGTTCGCCAGCGGCGTGGTGCACCTGCACCACCGTGCCACCAGCACCCTCTAGCGACGCGCTCCCTGCAGACGATGACGCGACCGGCCGGGGCTCAGGCCACCGGCGTCGGCGGCGAGGATCCGGCGGGTGGCGCGACGCAGCCGGTCGGCCTGCCGCCGCAGTTCCTCAGCCCTCGCGTCGAGCTCGCGCCGCGCCGCGATCAGGCCCTCCGGCGGCACCGCATCGCCGCCGAGCGCGTCCCGCGGCCGCCCCGGCACGGGCATAGGCACGGAAACGGGCACGGAAACGGGCACGCTCGAACCGGACGGGAGCGCGCCCGGCCCGGCGGCGGCCGCGGTCGCTTCGGTCGGAAGTCCGCTGCCGCGGGCCGGCCCGTCGGCGTCCGCCCAGCCCGTCGGAACCGCGGCACCCGGCATCGGCGAGTGGGCATCGGCGCTCACGGTCCGGCCGTCGAGATCCGTCAGGACGGCGCCGGCGCCGGCCCAGGCAACGCCGGCGCCGGCCAGATCGGCGGCACCGGCGGCATCGGTGGCATCGGCGGCACCGGCGGCGCGCGGCATCGGGCGCCGCCGGTGGGACTCGGGGCTCACGGCCCGGACCGCGGCGACCGCCCGCGCCGGCCGTCGCGGCCGTAGCTGTTCCTCGAAGCGGTCCCGTTCGTCGGCGAGGCTCGCGAGCTCCTCGCCGATGCGGTCCAGGTCGCGCTGTAGTCGCCGGCGCAGGCGTCGTACCGCCGGGCCGCTCGTTCCAGCCTGCCGGCTGCGCCGCAGATCGTGGCGCAGCCGCTCCAGGTCGTGGTGCACCTGCTCCTCCAGCCGGGACAACCGGCCCTGCGCCTGCCGCGCCGCGAGCCGCGAGAGCTGACCGGTGATCAACGGCGAGCGCGCCAGCGCCCGGACGCCGACCGTCATCACGATCAGGCCGAGCAGCTCGCCGGCGATCGCAAGCGGGGTCAGCCGCAGCCCGCCCCCGAGCAGCCCCACACCGATGGCGACGCCGGCGAGCGGCTCGACGCTGACCGACGCCGGCAGCGACGCGGGCAGCGGGGCCATCTCGTAGGCGCTCTGCGCGAGCAACGCACTGATCACTGCCACGGCCGCGACCGCCCAGGGCAGCCAGGACCGGGCCAGGGCGTTGACGCCGTCGGCGGTCAGCAGGTGGCCGGCGGCACTGACGAGCGCAGCCTGCAGCGCGGAGAGCAGGCCCGCGGCGCCGGCCAGCAGCGGCGCGCGCCGCACGGCCGCGAGCCCCCGCGTCCCCCAGACCGCGCCGAACACAATCAGCCCGACGAGGACTCCCGTCAGGACCCAGCCGCCGGAGGTCGCGGTCTCGGAATCGCCCGCGTCCGGGTTGCCGGCGAACACGAACAGGGCGAGCCCGACGGCGGTCGCGGCGGCGGCCAACCAGTCCCGCCGCGGCACCACGCGGCGCGCGAGCAACGCGGCGAGCGGCAGGGCGAACAGGAGCTGGCAGATCTGCAGGGGTTCGACGAGCGCGACGGCGCCGTGGGTCAGCGCGGCCCCGGCCAGCAGGCTACCCAGGGCGCCGATGGCGACGCCGAAGTCCCACAGCGGCCGGCGGACCAGCCACAGCAGCAGCCGCAGCCGCAGAACGTCACCGGGTGGCGCACGGAAGGCCACCCGCTGCTGGATGACGGCGGCCACCCCGAAGCACACGGCGGCTCCCAGGCCGAGCAGATAGGTCGCCACTCCTCCTCGATCCCGCCGTGGTCCCGTCGCGCCCGTCGGCGACGGTCCGTCCGTCGCCTCGTGGCGCCGGCCCCCGGCGTGTGCCCGGCCGCATCGGCGGCCGGTTCCCCACAGGGTGTCATGCCGGTGGCCAGATGGCGGTCAGCGGTCGTTCATCCGTCCCCGTTCGGGCGCCGCAGGCGCTACATCTCACACTGGACGCCGACCGCGACCGCTTCGCGGGCACCCCGGGACAGCGCGCACGCGAACATCGCGGGCGGTATGAAGGGACGGCAGCCCGATGTGACCGGAGCGACAACGCGACCGAGTCACAGAGAAGCGACAGAGACAGGTGGACGATGCCGGTGGACACCCNGACGACCCTCGAGCATGACGATGCCCCGGTCCGGTACGACGTGACCGACCAGGTCGCGACGATCACCTTCGACCGTCCGGACAAGCTGAACGCGCTGACCGTGGCGATGGGCGACCGGCTGTTCGCGCTGCTGCGGCGGGCCGACGCCGACCCCCGGGTCCGGGCCGTGGTGATCACCGGGGCGGGGCGGGCGTTCTCCGCCGGCGCGGACCTCGCCATGCTGGCACACACGCCGGTCGAGGGTCGGGATTCGTTGATCGTCTCGCCGGAGAACGGCCCCGCGATGATCCGCTCGCTGCGCCTTCCGGTGATCGCGGCGATCAACGGTCCGGCGGCCGGGCTGGCGTTCGCGGTCAGCCTGGCGGCCGACGTCCGGTTCGTCGCCGTGGACGCGAAGCTGTCGCTGCCGTTCTCCCGGCTGGGCCTGTACTCGGAGTACGGGTCGGCCTGGCTGCTGCCCCNGTTGATCGGTGCCGGCGCCGCCGCGGACCTGCTGCTGTCCGGCCGCGTCTTCCTCGGCGCCGAGGCGGGCGAGCTGGGCCTCGCCCAGCGGGTCCTGCCCGCCGCCGAGGTGCTGCCAGCCGCCCTGGACTACGCCCGCGACCTGGCCCTGAACTGTTCACCGGACTCGCTGGCGATGATCCGCAGCATGATCGACGACGCCGCCGTCTCGCCCCTGGCGGCGCACTACGCGGCGACCGTGCCGGTGATGCGCGCCGGCCTGCGCGCGTTCGACTTCGACGAGGGCGTCGCCGCCCGTCGGGAGAAGCGCGCCCCGCAGTTCCACGAACGCGTCCCCGGCGACACGGACCGTCCCGCCTCGGCCTGACGGCACCCGACGCGGGCGGCGTCAGCCACCTCCACGCACCGCCAAGATCATCGCCGCCGCCCGCGCTACCGGATCACCTCGGTCCCCCACCCGCACCGCTACCCCGGCGGCCGCCGGGGGGTGACGGGCGCCCCGCGTCGGGGCATCGACCAGACTGGAGACGTCTGGGTACAAGCCGATGCATTGCGACATCAAACCGGCGCGAGGAGGCGTTGCGATGAGCGAGCGGGCAGCGAGCGAGCAGACGGGGAGCGAGCAGACGGGGACGGCCGTGGTGACCGGCGGCGGGACGGGGATCGGCCGGGCGATCGCGCGGGCGCTGGCCGAACGCGGCGACCGGGTCGTCATCGTCGGGCGCCGCCCCGATCGGTTGGAATCCGCGGCCAAGGACATCAACGCCGAGGTCGGCGGGCCGCCCGTCCTGCCCTTCGCCGCCGACGTCACCGATCCCGACCAGGTCGAACGCCTCGCCGGGTTCGTGACCGGCGAGTTCGGCACCCTGGATGTGCTGGTCAACAACGCGGGCGGCACCCACCCCGCGCCGGTGACCTCGCTGCGCGACCTCGCGGCAAGGCACACGACCCTCTACCTGCAGAACGTCGTCAGCGCCCTGCTGGTCACGCAGGCGCTCGGCCCCGCGATCCGGCGGCCGGGCGGGCGCATCATCATGATCAGCTCCAGGTCGGCGCGCAGCGCCGGCGGCGACCCTGGCTACGCCGCCACCAAGGCGGCGCTCAACCGGATCGTCGTCGGCCTCGCCAACGACTACGGCCCCGACGGGGTGACGGTCAACGCGGTCGCCCCCGGTTATGTGCCGGACACCGAGCTGTACTCCGGGGCGATCCCGGCCGAGTGGCACGAACGGATCGTCGCGGGCATCTCGGTGGGCCGCGGCGGGGCGCCCGCCGAGATAGCCACCGTGGTGCGCGACCTCGCCGCGCCGGGTTCGTCGTTCGTCAACGGCACCGTCATCGAGGTCGACGGCGGCCTGCGCCCGAGTACCTGAGCCAGCCCGAGTACCTGAGCCAGCCCGAGTACCTGAGCCAGCCCGAGTACCCCAGTACCTGAGCCACCACGTCGGGTCGGCCCGCGCAGGGCGGGCCCACGGCCGTCCTCGTTCACCCAAATGATCAGGAAGGCGGTCGATCACTCATCGATGGGATGAGCCCCGGTGCTCCGCCGGACGCGAGGCCCGCTCTGTGCTGAGCGGATCTGTGGTGACCCGATCTGTGGTGAGCGGACGGCAGCGCCGGCCGCCGCGGGCCGTCATCGCGCTGCTGGCCTGCCTCCTGCTGGTCGCCGGCTGCCTCGGGCGGAGTCCGGAGCGGGCCGGCGGAGACGGCGCCCGCGGCGCCACGCCCCCGACCCGGGACGCACTCGCCGCGGCCGTCGGGGCCGCGCAGCCGACCTCGTCCCCCGCGCCCTCCGCAACGGCGAGCCCCTCCCCGGGGCCGACGGTCGACGATGCGGAGACGGCGTGGGTGGAGTCGACGCTCGCGCGGATGACGCCCGAACAGCGGATCGGCCAGTTGCTCATGGGCTACGTGTTCGGGACGTCGGCGGATGACCGCGCGCCGAGCGCGCTGGCCGGCAACCGGACGGTCGCGGGCACGGACACGGCCGCCGCCGCCGTGCGCGATCTCGGCCTCGGCGGCGTCGTCCTGTTCGACGCCGGGGGCACCGGGCCGGGCGCGTTACCTGACAACGTCGTCGCCCCCGGCCAGGTCCTCGGCCTCACCGCCGGGCTGCAGGGCGCCGCGGCCATCCCCCTGCTCGTCGCCGCCGACCAGGAGCAGGGACCGGTGATGCGGATCCGCGACGGGGTGACCCTGCTGCCCGACGCGATGGCGCAGGGCGCGAGCGGCCGTGTCGAGGACGCCCGCGACGCCGCCCGGGTGACCGGCACGGACCTGCGCGCGCTCGGGATCAACGTCGACTTCGCCCCCGACGCGGACGTCAACACCAACCCGGCCAACCCGGTGATCGGCGAGCGGTCGTTCGGCGACGACCCGGCCGCGGTCGCCCGCCTCACCGCCGCGGCCGTGAGCGGGTTCGCCTCGGCGGGGGTGGCCGCCGCCCCGAAGCACTTCCCCGGGCATGGCTCGACATCGGTCGACAGCCACCTCGACCTGCCGGTGGTCGCGTCGTCCCGCGAGCGGCTCGACGCCGTCGACCTGGCGCCGTTCCGGGCCGCCGTCGCCGCCGGGGCGCCGATGGTGATGGTCGGGCATCTGCTCGCCACCGCGTTGGACGGCGAGTCCCCGGCGTCGCTGTCCCCGGCGGTGGTGACCTCGCTGCTGCGCCGGGAGCTCGGCTTCGACGGCGTGGTCGTGACCGACGCGCTGAACATGGCGGCGATCACCAAGCGGTACTCGCCCGGCGAGGCCGCCGTGCGCGCCGTGCTCGCCGGCGACGACCTGCTGCTGATGCCACCGCGGCTGGTCGAGGCCCGCGACGGCCTGCTCGCCGCGCTGCGCGGCGGCCGGATCCCGGCCAGCCGCATCGACGACTCGGCGCGGCGCGTGCTACGTCTGAAGTGGCGCCTCGCGCATGCCACCCCGGCTCCGGCCGGCGACGGACCCGCCGTGGCCGCCCGGGTCGCGTCCCGGTCCGTCACCCTCCTGACGCAGGACTGCGGGATCCTCCCCCTGCGCGCGGGCGCCCCGGTCACGGTCGCCGGCTCGTCCACCGCGGCCGCCCGTCTGCGCGCGGCCCTGGCCGCCCGGGGAGTCGTCGCCCCGGCACCCGGCGCCGCCGGCGGGACCGCCGCGACGCCCCCCGGCACCACCGGCGGATCCGCCGCCACGGGGCCCGGCAGCGCCGGCGGATCCGCCCCGGTGACGATCGTCCTCGCGGGAGGCGCCGGGCCGCCCGCCCGCACCGACCCCGGCACGGTCGTCGTCTCCACCGCCACGCCCTACCACCCGCCGACCGCCGCCGCCGCGTGGCTGGCCGTCTACTCCACCGATCCGGCCTCCATCGCGGCCCTGGCCGCCGTGCTCACCGGCACCGCCCCGCCGCGCGGCCGCCTTCCTGTCACCGCGACCGCCCCCTCGGGTCGTCCCCTCCCCCGCGGCTCCGGCCTCACCACGCTGCGCCCCTGCTGACCCCCGCGCCCCGAGCCGGGCCGGGCGTGGGCGGCGGGGCTGCCGGCGGCAGGCGGGCTAGTGCTTACGGCCGATGGCCCCGTAGGCGCTGACCTGCGCGTCGGTCAGGTCGGCCGGCACGGCGGCGTCGGGCCGCCAGCGGTGCACGGAGACCAGCCCCGGGTCGAGCAGTTCCAGCCCGGCGAACAGCGCCTCGACCTCGGCCCGGGTCCGGGGCCGCAACGGGATGCCACGCGCGCGGTAGGCCTTGGCGCCGGCCTCGATCGTCGGGTCGTGGTCGGGAGTGAGATGGGACAGGACGAGGTAGCTGCCGGCCGGCAGGGCGTCGACGAACCGGCGGACGATGCCGCCCGGGTCGTCGGAGTCGGGCAGGAAGTGGCCCACCGCGAGCAGCGACAGCGCCACCGGCCGGGACAGGTCGAGGGTGTCCGTGACCTCCGGGGCGGTCAGGATCCGCCTGACGTCCCGCACGTCGGCGTCGAGGTAGGCGGTCCGCCCCGCCGGGGTGCCGGTGAGCAGCGCGCGGGCGTGGGTGAGCACGATCGGATCGTTGTCCACATAGACGACCCGCGCGCCCTCGACGGCCTGTTGGGCGATCTCGTGCAGGTTCGGGCTGGTCGGGATCCCCGTGCCGATGTCGAGGAACTGGTCGATGCCGGCCTCGCCGGCCAGGTGGCGCACCGCCCGGGCCATGAACGCCCGGTTGGCACGGGCGGCGATGCTCGCGTTCNGCGCGACAGCCCGGGCCTGCTCGGCGGCCTCCCGATCGGCGGGGAAGTTGTCCTTCCCGCCCAGGTAGTAGTCGTACATCCGAGCCGGGTGAGGCAGGTCCACCCGCAGGTCCACCGGCTTCGGGTCGTCGGCCATGGACCGCCACCACGGCGTCTCCTCCGAGCCCTCGGACCCGTGCGGATCCGTGCCGATCTCCGTGTTCACCACTGCCCTCCACTGCCCTCCACTGCGCTGATCCGCCCCGATCGGCGCCAACGGCCACGGGTGCCCATGCCGACAATAGGAGAGGTTCGTCCCCGGTTCCCGGCGCCCCCGTCCCTCGAGCCGGCCACCCTCAGGAATCGACAGGGCAACAGGAATTGACGGCGCAACGCGATGCCGTCGAATTCCCGCCTGGTAGGGGTCAGCAGTTCCGTCGCCAGCCGGCCGGCTGCGCCGCGGCGCTACGAGACGAGGGCGCCGAAGACGTCGGGGACGGCCTCATCGAGCACGATGCCGGTGGCGATGCGGGTGAGGTGGGCTCGGTCGGCCGCCGGGACCTCGACGACGAGGTCGGCCAGCCGCTGGCTGACCTCGTCGTAGAAGGCGTCGGTGAGCCGCTTGCCGTCCGGGGTGAGGGAGACGGTGATGGCGCGCCGGTCGGTCGCCGACATGGCGCGACGCAGGTAGCCGCGGCGCTCCACCCGCTCGACCAGGCCGGTGACGCTGGACTTGTCCAGCCGCAGCATCACACTGATCTCGCCCATGCCGCGGGACTGGTCCTTGAGCACACACATCAGTTGGGCCTGCGGCACGGACAACCCGTGACCGGCGCAGACGTCGGCGTAGATCGAGTTGACCAGGTAGGACAGCCGCACCAGGGCCACCGGTGTCGTGAACGTCGCGCCCACCGCGGATCTCCCCTCGCGTCGCCGTGCAGACACTGTACCGCCGGCAGTTTGCATTGCCGACCTTATTGATTAGTGATACATACTATACGTGCTACAAACAAAAATGATCGCGATGCGAGCTCGACACCACCCCGTCTGGGGGAATGGACAGTGAGCGGCCTGGACGGGTCCCGACTGGTGTTCGGCGCCGGCGGTGCGGTGAGCGGGCTGTCCGCGTCGCAGACCCTGGACCTCGCCCAGAGCGCCGACGAGCTCGGCTACGACCTGTTCAGCCTGAGCGACCACCTGCACGGTCACAGCCGGACCGTCGAGCCGCTGGCCGCCCTGAGCTGGCTGGCCGGCCAGACCCGCCGCATCGAGCTGGCCACGAACGTCCTCGCGCTGCCCTACCGGCCGCCGGCGGTGGTCGCGAAGACAGCCGAGACGCTGGACCGGCTCTCCGGCGGCCGGTTCGTCCTCGGCCTGGGCGGGGGCGGATATGACGAGGAGTTCCGTGCCTTCGGACTGACCGAACGGACCCCCGGACAGAAGATCACCGGCCAGCGCGAGGCCATCGGGATCATCCGCGGGCTCTGGTCGAGCGAGTCGACCACCGTGCACGGCCGCGAGTTCTCCGTCGACGGCGCCCNCATCGAGCCTCGACCCGACCATCCGATCCCGATCTGGCTCGGATCGTACGGGCCGCGGGCGCTCGCGCTGACCGGTGAGCTCGCCGACGGCTGGCTGCCGTCCGTGGGCCGGATCGGCCTCGAGGGCGCCCGCCGAATGCGCGAGTCCGTGCTGGCGGCCGCCCGCGACGCAGGCCGCGATCCCGCCGCGATCACCTGCGCCTGCAATGTGATCGTGCGCGTCGGGCCGCCGCCGCAGCCGGGCTCGGGCGCGGTGACCGGCGGCGTCCAGGAGGTGATCGACCAGCTCCTGCAGATCGTGGCGGTCGGCTTCACCGCCCTGCTGCTGGCCATCCCGACCGTCGCCGAACAGGAGGTCGTGGCCCACGAGATCATCCCGGCCGTCCGCGCCGAGGTCGCCTCCCGCGGCCTACCGCCCACCCACGTCGGCTGACAACCAGCCGGTCGTCATGGCGCCCAACCCTTCGCGCTCGGGTTGGGCGCAGACGGACGGAATCGCGAGATGCCCATTGCCGAAGAACTAGCATCGCATGTCGTGGTCGCTGTTTGCCGTCGCGGTCAAGGCGAGGCCGCGGATACCCGGGTCGGACCTGTCGGCCTCGCCGGATTCACTCCGAAACGACACGTGCAGAAGCGTGGCGGTGCCTTCGATGGGCCTGGAGAAGCACAGGCCGGCCATGGCGAGTTGATGAGGGTCGTTCGGGGAACCGTCGGCGACCCACTGTTTCCAGCCGGCCGCGCGCAGAGCGTCGTGGTAGAAGTTCGTCACCTCGTCGGCCGTGCCGGGGAAGCGGTAGACACGCTCCGCGTGTGAGCTGCCGGAACTCGCATCGCAGCCGGAGCCCTGCTCTCGCAGACTCGCGGCAGCCGGACGCAGCTCGAGCACGGCGAGGTCGTCCAGCCTTCCGGCGAGCCGCGCGCTCCTGTCCGTACACCCGACCTCCGGTGATGAAGCNAAGAGCCCCGAGCNACCAGCCGCCGAGAACACGCCCAGCAGCGCACAGGCAGTGATCATAACTGTTGTGGTTCGGCCGCGAAACCTCGTCATCACAAAATATCAGTGTAAGCAGCATCCAGCCGGGCAGTACGGTCGGGCAACTACGCGAGGTTCACCCCTCGGACCGTTGCGCGGCCGGCCGCTGGGCGGCCGTACAACCCACGGGTACGGTGCCCACGATGACGTCAGCTATCAATCTCCTCGATTGTCCCAGGAAATTCCCTCACTCGCATTCCGTCCACCACGTGGCCGCGCATCCGCTGGAGCTCGGCGTCGGCAGGAATACCGACAGATCGCAGACCCTCGGGCGTGGTCTGGTGCAGGAAGGATCGGATCCACTCGAGCTCGGCACTGTCGCGCCGTCGCCAGTTCTTCGCGACTGCGGCGCAGGCGCGTTCGAATGCCTCCGGGTGGAGCTCCGCGTGCCGCGCGAGGTAGGTCAACTCCAGATCGATCATGGGCGAGTGCGGATCGGAGCCACGTACCACATCTTTCTCGAGCCGCGCGAGCACGGCGTCGACGGCACGGCTGTCGCCGACCACCGCAAGGGCCTTCAGCGCCGCTTCGCGGGTGGCCGGATCTCGCCGCCGCAGACTCCCCATCAGCCGATCGGTGCAGGAACCGTCCCCCCGCAACGCGAGTACAGTCAATCCGGCCGTTCTCAGATCACGATCCCCGTACTCCGTCAGGTCGGCGACTGCCCGCACCGCCTCCTCGCCCANCTGTTCCCGGCCGTAGAGCAAAGTAGAAAGACAGCGGTACCTTGCATAGGATCCTATGGNCGGGAGCGCACGCAGCAGAGCTGCCTCGCCCTCCGCGCCCGAGAGGACCAGGAGCCGTGCGGCGGCCGAGGCGAGGTCGGCATGGCGCACCTTCACGAGTTCGACCAACAGGTCACTCGGCGCCTGCAGGCACGACGATGCGGCCATCGCGTCGAGAATGACGACCCTGCGGGTGTCCGACTGTTCATCGGCGAGCCATTTCCCCAGAAGCTCGCACGCTGCGGGCTCCCGGCCCGCGGCGGCCTTTCCCACCTGCCTGGCGAGTCGGTCGAACTCCGCGTCTGTGAGTCGAGCCGAGTAACGCCGTTCGAAGGCAAGGATTGACCGCCCCGCACCACCAACCGTCATAGGCCGGGCTCCGGGGCGAGGATCCCGTGGAGCAGGACGTGCACGATGTCGTCGGCGCTCACGGCGTCTCCGCGCAGCCGGGCGGTCGACCACATCAGCTCCTGCAGAAGTCTCCGCAGGTCGATGGCCGCGAACCGCGGGGAGACGCGCCCGGCGGCGAGGGCCGCCTCAATGGACCGATCCCAGAGCTCGTCATGGGCGACCGCGTTGTCGCGGACCCGGGTGAGCAGCGGCGACTGGGCGACATACGCCCGGTCGCGGTAGTAGATCCGCGCGGCGTCCCGGTGGTGGACGAAGTTGTCGAGCGTCGCCCGGATCATCGCCTCAAGCCGGTCGGCAGGCTCCAGCGGGGCGTCGAGGATGGCGTCGTAGAGGCCGGTGATGTGCGCGTCGCTGCGGGTCAGAATGGCGGCGACGAGTTCGTCCTTCGACGCGAAGTGATGGTAGAGACTGGCGGCCTGTATGCCACAGGCATCGGCGATGACGCGCATCGTCGTGGCCTCGATGCCTCGCTCGGCGAACAGGCGGGCGCTCTCCCGCAGCACCACGTCGCGCTTGTTCACCCGGCCCGCTACCTGGCTCACCTCCGGGCCCGCCCGGGGTACGTGGCCGGCAGGAGGCACCTTTCCGCTCCGGCTAGCAGCCTAACAATCGTTAGGCTACTGTCGTCGGCGAGCCGCCGGCGCGTGCCGGGCGCGCATGTCAGGAGACCGACGCGACTGCCCGTGCGAGGGTGAGGGGAGCCGCGCCGAGGACTGCTGGACACCGGANGGACGATCATGGCTGCATCGGATGCCCGCGACACGGAGTTAAAGGACGACGGCCGCGTCATCGCCTGGCTGGAGTCCCTGCTCGGCGNCCAGGTCGTGTCGTGGGAGCGGCAGCCGAGATGGCGGCCCATGTGGTTCGTCGACATCGACCGCGGCGGCGCCACCGAACGCGTCGTCGTGCGTGGCGAACGGTCCGACACGTCTCTGATCTTCCCTCTCGAACACGAGATGCTGTTCCAGCGACTTCTCGACGAGCACGGTATCCCGGTCCCGCACGTGCACGGCTGGTGCGACGAACCGCGGTCGTACGCGATGGCCGCCGTCCCCGGCCGACCCGACTTCGCCGACACGACCACCGAGCAGCGCCGCGTGGTGGTCGACGAGTACCTGCAGGCCCTGGCGCGGATGCACCAGCTCCCGGTCGAGCCGTTCAAGGCCGCCGGGGTCATCTCCGGAACGTCGCCGAACGACTCCGCGATGATCGGAGTACGCCGGTTCGAGCAGCACTACCGATCGAGCAAGGTGCGCCCCGACCCGCTGATGGAGTTCGTCCTCGGCTGGCTGCGCCGCCACCCGCTGCCTGCCTCCGACCGCGAGGCCCCCATCGTCTGGGACTCCGGGCAGTTCCACCACGCCGACGGCCACCTCGTGGCCCTCGTCGACGTCGAAATCGGCCACATCGGCGACCCGATGATGGACCTCGCCGCCTGGCGGATGCGCGACACCGTCATCCCCTACGGCGAGTTCACCACGCTGTACGACCGGTACGCCGAGCTGACCAGCCGGCCCGTCGACCTCGCCGCCATCCAGTGGCACCACCTGTTCTTCACCCTCACCAACCAGCTGTCCTTCCACAACCCGCTGGCCCGCCCGACCCTGGACACCGACTACATGACCTACGCCCAGTGGGTCAGCGAGACGAACCTGCACGCCGTCGAGACCCTGGCCGAATACCTGGGCATCGACCTCGAACCCGTCGAGATCCCCGAGCCGGTGTCCTCGCCCGTCTCCACCCCGCACCAGCACCTGTCCCGCTCGCTGCGCTCGATCTCCGTCGAGGATCCGTACGTCACCTACCAGATCCGCATCGCCTTCCGCCTGGCCCGCCACCTCGAACGCGCCGACCAGATCGGCGCGGCCGTCACCGAAGCCGACCGGGAGGACCTCGCCCGGCTCACCGGCCACGCGCCGAAGAACTGGGACGAGTGCGAGACGGCGCTGGAGAACTTCGTCCTCGCCGACGAGGGACGCCACGACGCCGAACTCGTCGTCCTGTTCCACCGGCGCTGGCAGCGCTACAAGGCCCTGATGGGCCCCGCCGGCTCCGCCATGGCCGCCCACCACACGATGCAGCCCTTCGGCCGCTGGCTGGGCTGAACTCATGATGGGTCGGGCGCCCAGCCGCGATGCGCTACGCACCCACACACAGACCGAGTGACGGGTCATGACAGTTCGCCACCCAGGCGTGCGGCGGCTATTCCAGGGCGTGCAGGCGGATGGTCGCGTCACCGCTGGCGCTGGCCAGAAAACGTCCCCGCGGGTCGAACGCCACCGTCCAGATTGCGTCGTCGTGCGTGATGTGCGCCGTGTCGAACCCCCGCGGGTTCTTCCGGTCGTCAAGATCCCAGAGCCGCACTGTGCGGTCGGCGCCGGCGCTGGCAAGGATCTTTCCGTCACGGGAGAACGCCAGCGCCCGCACGGTGTCGTCGTGTCCGGGCAGCGGCTGGCCGAGCGGGCGGGGTTGCGCAGGACGGGTGACGTCCCACAGTCGCACCGAATGGTCCTGCCCTGCGGTCGCCAGGATGGTCCCGTTCGGCGAGAACGCCACCGCGAACAGCGGATTGTCCGGGTCGGCCAGTGGCTGGCGCGGATCCCAGAGTGGCCGAGGAGTGCTCGGGTCGGCNAGGCTCCACAGCTCGACGGCTCCATCCGCTCCCCCGCTGGCCATGATCGGCCGGCCCGGAGTGAAAGCAACCGAGGTCACCGCCGCGCTGTGCGTGGTCAGGGGTCGACCGAGCGCATGAGCGGTCTCCGGGTGGCGCACGTCCCACAGCCGCACGCTGTGATCGTCGCTGCCGCTGACCAGCGTCGTGCCGTCCGGAGAGAACGCGACCGAGAACACCGACTCCGAATGCCCGTGAAGCGTCGGGCCGAGCGGGCGAGCACCACGCACCGGCGCCGCCCAAACTGCCGCGTTCTGCACGTCGGGAAGGTCGGCGGCCTGCCCGGAGCCACCCTGTCTGGTCAGGGCCACAGCGCCAACGGTCGCCCCCAGGGCCACCACGGGCCCCGCCATCAGAAGAACGCCACGCCGCGTCGGCCGGCCGCGGCCGTGCGACGCGCTCGTCGAGCCGGCTCGCACCGCCTCCGGGGAGAACAGCCGGCCGGGGAACGGCACCGGCCCGGAGACCCCGTCGACATTCGCCGGGGCGGCTGTCTGCGCGCCGTCGGGAGGATCGTCCGCATGACCGGACGCCGGCCGCGTGGCNGCGGCGTCGGCTGCCGGTTCACCGTCGGCGCCGGCTTCGGCATCGCGGGCCTTGGCAGCTATGGCGGCGAAGACCTTGTTGGCGGGGTAGACCCGGCTGGCGGCGAGGAGGATCTGGCGCCGTCCGTCAACGACTGCCCCGCAGCCAAGGCGCACGTTGATCTCACGCCAATAGTCCAGCGGACGCTGCGAGGTCCACACCGGTTGCTGCGACCGCTCCAACCCGGCCTGCTCGAGCAGGGACCTGGCGTTTTCCGGAAGGTGGAAAGCACGCGCGAGCTCCCGCACCTCCTGTTCAGTCAACCTGTCCGTCACCATTCCCCCGAGACCAGGCCGTCACGTGGAACGCCCGCGACGGTGGATGCCGCGCACCATCGCCCCTCCCGGACGGACCATGCCCGCCGATCGTACGCGGTCGGAAGATAGGGAAACGACACCTGGCAGCGGGGTTGTCATGCTGCTTTCCCACGAATGTCGTCATCCCTATCCGGACGACATGAGCGACGGGCCGTCCGGATCGCCTCGGCTGGCGGGGCTCGCCGTCGACGCCGAACCGTGGAGCGGGCCCAGGGCGTCGTCATCGGACAACCATCACGTTAGGGATCTTGAAGGGGCCCTGCCGACCGTCTCCAGGCTGATCTTCGCCGGCCTTCCCGGGCCAGCCACTGGCACGGCTCTCGGGCTACCCGTCTCGGATGTCGAGGGGTCGACGGACGCCAGTCCGGTGCGGACGTCCCGGCCGCCGGCGACGTCGCGCCGACACGATCTGGTCCACGGAACTCACTCGAACCATGATTCGATCAGGGTTGGCACGAACGATTTAGAAGGTCGGGACCACCGGGGGCGGGCGGAGCGGCGCGCCGGCGCTGGCACCCACGACGGCGGCTATCGCGCGCTGGCCGTCCGCGAGAGGGTGGCCGCGCAGGTTGCCGCCGTTGCGGCCGAGGTCGTAGATCCACGGATCGCGGCTGCACAGCTCGTGGCCGTTCAGCGCGTCCGCCACGGAGACGTAGGTGGCTTCGCCGGTGGTCGCGGCGACCCGAAGGCGGCCGTCGAGGTAGTCCTGCACCTGGTTCAGATGGGTCAGCTCGGTGGGCGTCAGCCACCCGCAGCGCGTCGTGTCCGCGATGAGCCGCGGAAAGAGCCGCGGATAGCCGACCACGACGACGCGGGCCTGCGGCGCGGCCTTATGGATGGCGGGAATCACCTCCTGCTGAACACGGGCGGCCACGTCGTCGATCTTGCGCTCCTCCTTCTCCGGCTGCTGTACGCACTGCCACACGAAGCAGGTCTCCAGCGTGGAGCTGAATCCGAGGTCGTTTCCACCGATGGTCACGGTCACCACGCCCACCGGCTTATCCCGGTTGATCTTCTCGAGCCGGGACACCTGGGAGGTGGAGTCGAGTCCGCCCGGGTGCTGGCCGCGGAACAGGACATCGTCGATCTCGGCCCCCGAGCAGGCGAGATGACCATTCCCGGCGATGCTGCCGGAGCCGTCGACGCCGAGCAGACGGGGCCACGCCTGCGGGCTGCGGTGGCAGTCATCCTTCGTGGTCGCGGTGCCGTCGTCGAACGGTGGGTTGCCCTCGCCAGAGGAATAGGAGTCGCCGAGGGCGACATAGGTCGTAGGAGCGTGCGTGTCGGTCGCCCAGACGGCGACATGGCCAGGCGCGTACAGGACGAGATTGCCGTCGTTCTGAAGCTCCAGCTGCCCGCCGCGGTGGTCGTCCGTACCCGTACTCCAGATGGNCCGGTGGCCCGGCGCGTAGACGACGAGATTGCCGTCCGGCTGCATCTCCAGCGTGGAGCCGGTATTTCCATCGGTTTCGGTCGACCATCTGGCGACGTGCCCGCGGCCAAACAGGACGGCATTTCCGTCGTCCTGCATCGTGAGTTCCCAGACGCCGTCCGGCGAATGAATGCTCTGCCTCGGCCACAGCGTCTCGCTGCCGGCCAGCGCCGTGGGCGCGGCCGTGGCAGCCGTCGTGGACAGACAGCTGAGCCCCGCCGCCACGGCAGCGACGAGGGCGTACCGGCGCATTCGGCCATGCCGGCGTGTTCTCGCGCTTCTCACGCTTTCCCCCGGCTCCCAGCGGACCCGGCACAGAGTCCGTTGCGGGAAGAATGATAGCAGGCGAGCCAGATCACCCGAAAGGCCGGGTAATACCCGGCGTCCAAGCGGGAAAATCCTGGTCCCTACGGCGTTCGGCCGGGTAGCACGGCGGAATGCTCCAGCCCGAACCGTTCGAATCCCGTGAAGCCGGTCTGGTCGAGCGATCCGGGGCGCACAGCCGCACCATGATCGGTTGNGCGCCGGCGGGGACTGCATACGGAGTGAGCAGTGCGGGCGGTGCGGGCGCAGGCGCGGTCACCGAGTGCTCGTCGAGGGACCGCGCACCGCGCGGTCGGACCGGTCAGAAGGTGGGGGTCGGGGTGGGAAGGACGGTGGCGAGGGCGGCGGCGCGCTTGGGGTCGTGCCGAAGCGCGATCTGGGTCGTGCCGTCCGGGGCCTTGAGGGCGACGCCACGGAGCTCACCGTCCTCGGTGAACTCGATCGCCACCTCCAGCCCGAGCACCCGTAGGTACCACTCGCTGCTGGCGCGGACGTCGCTGATCGGGATCTTCACGTGGTGGATCGGTGCGAGGTCGGGCATGATCCCTCCTTTAGCTAGAGCCGACTCTAGCGAGTTACTGGAGTAGTCTCTAGCGAGTGAGTGATCCCGTCAAGGACAGGCCGAGTCGGGTCAAGAACAGGCCGAGTCGGGCCGAGAAGACCAGGCTGACCAGGCGACGGATCATCGCCGCGGCGGCGGACCTGTTCCTCGACCAGGGCTACGGCGCGACGACGCTCGACCAGGTCGCGGCGCGCGCGGGCGTCGCCGTGCAGACCGTCTACTTCCACTTCGGGAACAAGGCGACGCTGCTCAAGGAAGCGCTCGACGTGGCCGCCGTCGGCGACGACGAGCCGGTCGCGCTACTTGACCGGCCGTGGCTCGAGGAGCTGACCGCCGAGCCCGACCCAGTCNGTGTGATCGAGCTCTGGACGAACGGCAGCCGCGAGATCATGGGGCGGGTGGCGCCGCTGCTCGCCGTAGTTCGCGGCACCGTCGGCACCGATCCGGACCTCGCGGCGCAGTGGGGCGTGAACGAGGGCCAGCGCCGCGTCGCGTTCCGCGCTCTCGCCGACCTGCTCGCCGACCGCGCGGCCCTCCGCCCGGGGCTCACCGTCGAGGACGCCGCCGATCTGGCCTTCCTGATCACCAGCGCCGAGAACTACATCGTCGCCACGGGTACCCTCGGCTGGTCGCCGGAACGCTGGCAGAGCGCCACGGTCACGCTGCTCGTCTGGGAGCTGCTCGGCGCAACGGCCGCCCAGGCCCCCGATAAGGAGTCGTGATGGGCTTCTATGACGACCAGGTGCTGCCCCGCATCGTCGATCTCGTCCTCGGCCGGCCGGTGGCGCAGGCCAGGGCGCGCGTCACGGCCGGGCTGTCCGGCGAGATCCTGGAGATCGGCTTCGGGTCGGGACGCAACATCGCGCACCTTCCAGCGACAGTCACCCGCCTGCTCGCGGTCGAGCCCGCCGCCGTCGGACGCACACTCGCCGCACCCCGCATCGCCGCCGCACCCGTCACGGTCGAGTTCGTCGGCGACGACGGCCAGGCACTGCACCTTCCGGACGCGTCGGCAGGAACGCAACGCCGCCCTAGGGGTCACCGCCGAGTACCTGAACGGCGAGTTCGCCCGACTCGAGGAACTGCGGCGCCGTGCGGCANGGTGAGGTGTGGGCGCGGGCCGACGCTCCCGCGCACGCGCTGATCGTGTCCGCCGACCTGTACAACAACGCCAACACCGGCCGAGTCGTGGTCTGCCCCGTCGTGCCGGGTGAGCCGCTGCCGTTCGACAACCACGCCGCCGACGTCGGGATCACGGTTCCCGTCTCGGGCACGGTGCTGCCCGAGCTCGTGGCCTGGATGCCGACCTCAGGCCTGTCGCACCGGCTCGGCGCCGTCCCGCCCGAAGCCTGGCAACGCGCCGACCAGGTCCTGCGCCGCCTCCTCGGTCACTGACGCAGGCCAGGCCGCGCCAGTCTCCGCCGCCGACTACCCACAGGGCGATGAGGTGGCCGTCGCGGCCGACGGCTCAGTAGCTGAAGGTCGTCGCGCCGTCGTCGCCGATCCAGTTCCACATCGGGACCGTGCCGTTCAGCTCCGCGCCCTCGATCAGCACGCTGGCGTCGATCTTGCGGGCGTCGACGCAGATCGGGCACACGAAGTAGCGGCCACCGGCGATCCGGTAGCGCTCGACAAGCGACTCCAGCGGTGGGCAGCCAGCACACCCCTCACCCTTCGCGTCGCCGGGCAGGGCGAGCCGGACCGCCTCCTGGGTCAGGAACATGAGCGTCTCCTTGCCGGTCTCCGCGGCGCCGACCGCCACGAGAAACGCGACGGTGACCTTCTCCAGGTCCTCGAGACCCGTGGTCAGGCTGATAACCGCCTTGCTCGCCATCGGCGAACCCTCCTTCAGGAAGAGTCAGAACGAACGTTCGTGTTTACTAGATTAGAGTACGAACGATCGTCTTGCACGTCAACTAGGATGTGGGTCATGGCGGAGAGGGCAGCGCACACACGCCAGCGGCGAGCCGACGGGGAGCGCACCCGCGCCGCGATCCTCGACGCGGCGATGCGGCTGTCGACCGTCGACGGCCTCGAGGGCCTGAGCATCGGCAACCTCGCCAAGGACCTGGGCATGAGCAAGGGCGGCGTCTACGCCCACTTCGACTCCAAGCAGGACCTGCAGCTCGCCACCGTCGACGCGGCCGGCGCCGTCTTCCAGTCGGAGGTCATCGCGCCGGCGGTGGTGGCCGACCCGGGGGTGCCGCAGCTGCTCGCGTTCTGCGACGCCTTCTTCGATCATCTCGAACGGCGGGTCTTCCCCGGCGGGTGCTTCTTCGCGGGCGCCGCGCTGGAGATGGGGACGCACCGCGGACCGGTACAGGAGAAGGTCGCCGAGTTCCACTCCGGATTCGTCCAGCTCATCCGCGACTTCGTGCGAACGGCGATCGGACTTCGGCAACTGCCGCTCGACGAGGACCCGGNGGGGCTCGCCCTGGAGCTCAACGGCACGCTCCTGGCCACCGACGCGAGCTTCGTGATGTACGACGATCCCTCGGTACTGGACCTGGGCCGCCGCGTGGTGCGCCGTCGCCTGGGCCTCACCGAGGCGAGACGAAACGAATCACCAGAGGAAGCCAGTAATCCGCAGTAAGTATTCGGTGACGAGTACCGCATCGCCGCCCGACTACTTCCCCAGAAGATCACCTTGACCACACAAGGCCAGCTCACGGGTCGAAACCCGGCTTCTTACGATCGACCCGGCGGGAGCTGCGAGGTCCGGCATGATCCCTCCTACCGGCACTGCTCGGCGCAACGGCCGCCCAGGCCCCCGATAAGGAGTCGTGATGGGCTTCTATGACGACCAGGTGCTGCCCCGCATCGTCGATCTCGTCCTCGGCCGGCCGGTGGAGAAGGCCAGGGCGCGCGTCACGGCCGGGCTGTCCGGCGAGATCCTGGAGATCGGCTTCGGGTCGGGACGCAACATCGCGCACCTTCCGGCGACAGTCACCCGCCTGCTCGCGGTCGAGCCCGCCGCCGCCGGACGCACACTCGCCGCACCCCGCATCGCCGCCGCACCCGTCACGGTCGAGTTCGTCGGCGACGATGGTCAGGCGCTGCACCTTCCGGACGCGTCGGTCGACCACGTCCTGACCACCTGGACACTGTGCACCATCCCCGACACCGAACGGGCACTACGCGAGATCCATCGCGTGCTGCGGCCCGGCGGCACCCTGCACTTCACCGAGCACGGCCGCTCGCCCCGGCCCACCGTCGCCCACTGGCAGGACCGGCTCACACCCATCTGGAGCAGGATCGCCGGAGGCTGCCGCCTCAACCGCCAGATCGACGACCTGGTCGAGAAGTCCGGACTGGCCCTGCAGTCGGCCAGCACCTATCCGATGCGCGGGACGGCCCAACTCGGCTTCGCCTACGAGGGCATCGCGTCGAAACCGACCTGATGCCCCGAGCGCGGGGCTACGGAGGCGCCGCCCGCGGACGCAAAGACAATGGTCGAGACCCCACAATGCAGAACATCAGCCTCGGCGTTCAGCATCCCAGCAATGCCCGGCGCCCCTACCCGGCGGGNCGGGGGTTTGGNGATAGACCCACGACCGGCGCAGGCGGCACCGATCGTGCGGCCAGGTCAACCGCGGTCCGCTGATGTCGGCCGGTGTTCGCGGGACTGCCGGTGTTCGCGGGACTGGTTGTACCGATGGCCGCACTGCACTGGGCAAACTACGACCTGCCCGACGACGCGGTGGTCGCTCCACACCACGGACCACCGTCTCAGTAAGTCACTAAATAACCACCATCCGTGCGCCACGTGCGTGGACTCCGCTCCGGGCGACAACGGCCCGGCTGGCCGGGACCACTCGGTCCGCCGTCACCGCGCTGGCGGATGCACACGGCACCCACCCCGCCCACCAACCGCCCAGCCGGACGACCCCCGTCCCGCCAAGCGACGACACGGCCGAGCGAAGGCCGAGGTCGCAGCCCGATCCTGAGCTGAGACCAGAGCCGGGCCATGGACCGAGGCCCGGACCGACCAGAGCGAGGACCGAAGCCGAGGCCCGGGCCGGCGGCGAGAGGCGAATGCCGGAGGCGCGTCGGGTATTCCTGACAAAGCCAGCCTTTAGCCGATGGTAACGATTCTCACAGTCCGCCCGCCCCTCTGTTCGTCCGGCCGAGGACGAGTAAGGGTATTAGGGGGAAAGTCCCCGTTTTCGCATCCCGATCTTTCCCCTGGATCCCGCACGCCTAAAATCAGAAGGTATTGATGCGTCAAGGTCCTCTTGCTGGCAGATACGCTGCTTCCGCAGCCATGGTGATATTCGCACTTATTCCCTACCTGGCTCTGTCGGCCGCGCTGGAGCCGTTGGCGCCGATCGTCGCCAAGCAACTGCACATGAGCGCGCAGACGATGAGCATCAGCTCGGGCCTGGGCAACGCGGCCTACGCGCTGGGGACGGTGCTCGCCGTCCAGCTGGGTCTGCACCTGCCGCAACGGCGGATGCTGCTCGTCTACGCGGTCGTGCTCGTCGTCGGATCAGTGCTGACGGCGGCGGCGCAGGACGCCGCCATGTTCATCGTCGGCCACCTGTTGCAGGGCCTGGCCACCAGCATGCTGCTGATCGCTGCGGCCCCTGCGCTGGCGATCGGCTACCCGCGCGAGAAGCTGCGNACCACCGTCATGATCATGAATATGGGTATCTTCGGCGCGGTCGCGCTCGGGCCGTTCATCGGTGGTCTGCAGGCTGACGCCAACGCCTGGCGACCGCTGTTCTGGGTCGTCACCGGGGTCTCGGTGCTGGCGCTGCTGCTGGTCGTGCTCACCTTCGAGGACGCACCGCCGGCGAACCCCGACGCCCCGCGCGACCTGCCGGCGATCGCGCTGTCCGCGGTCGGCAGCCTGGCGGCCTTCCTGGGCGCGTCCGAACTGACCAGCCACAGCTTCCTGGACGTCGAGGTGATCGCGCCGCTGCTCGGCGGGCTGGCACTGATCGTCATTCTCGTCGTCTACCAGTACCGGGCCGCGCAGCCGCTGCTGATGGTCCGGGAGATGCTCACCAGCTCGATCCCGGTCGCGGGCGTGGTGATCGCGCTGTTCGCTGCGGCGGCGTCGGTGTCCGCGACGGGACTGACCGCCGCGGTGCTCGCGGAGAAATACGGCCCGGTGCGCGTCGGGCTGCTCTACCTGCCCGAACTCGGCGGCGCGGTGATCGCCGCGATCGCGTTCGGCTTCGTCATCACCCGGCGTTCCGTGCACTACATGCCGCTCGTGGGCATGGTCCTGCTTGCCGCCGGAATCCTGGTCTTCTGGTTCGCGATGCCGGCGAGCCAGCNGCTGGCGCTGGTCGGCTCGGCACTGACCGGGCTCGCCCTCGGCGCCACGGTCGCTCCGGCGTTGTTCGTGGCCGGTTTCTCCCTGCCGTCCGCCAACCTTCAGCGCGTGTTCGCCCTGGTCGAACTGCTACGTGCGGTCGCCGCCTTCATGATCGCACCGATCTTCGCTCATTTCGCGGCCACGGTGACCGGCGATCTCAACGAGGGAACGAACATCGCCCTGTGGATCGGCCTTGGCCTGGCCCTCGTCGGCGGCGCCATCGGCGTCGCGATCTACGCCCTGAGCGGTGCCCGCCCGCAGGCCCCCGACGTCGACACGTTCCTGGGTGCGCTGCGTCCGGCCTGGTACTCTCCCCCGCTGCTGGCCAGAGTCCGCCGAACCCACCTGGATGATCTGGACCTCGCCCTCCCCGTCCCGGAAAGCGTCGACTGACATGACCTCACCCCACACTGACGCCGTGCAGCCCGATGCCCGAGCTGGCCACACCGGCCTGGTGCTGTTCGCGTATGACGGCAGTGACGTCGCCGGCCACGCCATCCAGTACGCCGCAACGCAGCTTCCGCCCGGACGCGAGGCGCTCATCCTGTGCGCCTGGCAGCCGGCCGATGTCGGATTCACCCCGGTCGGCTCGCAGCATTTCGACGCGAACAGTGCCGCCGAGGTCGAGAAGGCCGCGGCCGACATCGCCGCGCACGGTGCCCACCTCGCGGACGCCGCCGGATTCCGCGCCCAGAGCGCCACCGTCCAGGCGGCACCGACCTGGAAGGGCATCGTCGCCACCGCCACCGAGCGCCAGGCGGAGCTCATCGTTGTCGGCGCCCATCGGCACTCCCGGCTGGCCGGCCACCTGCTCGGCAGCGTGGCCAGCTCCGTCGTCGCCCATGCCCCCGGCGCCGTGCTGGTCGTCCACCAGCGCGACTGATCCAGGCCGGTCAGGCCAGGCAGGTCAGGCCAGGCAGGCTTCCCGCAGCCGCGGATCGGCCTCCGCANGAAGGCCCCACTTCGGGGTGAGATGACGGCGGACCCGGCTCCGACGTGGTGGTGACCTCGTTTTCGGGGGTTCTGCGCGCTATACAGTGGCTGGCACTCAGCGAGGTCGAGTGCCAATCCTCGGTGCGACGGGTGCCTGCAGAAACGGGAGCACCATCCGCGGTGCCGGGCACCCCATCGATGACTGGTACCTCTCCGCGCAGGCTTGCCCCCCTGAGAGGACCCATCACGCATGGCAAAGATGATCGCCTTCGATGAGGAGGCTCGGCGCGNCCTGGAGCGCGGCATGAACCAGCTGGCCGATGCGGTCAAGGTCACGCTCGGTCCGAAGGGTCGCAACGTCGTTCTGGCGAGCAAGTTCGGTCTCCCCACGATCACCAACGACGGGGTGAGCATCGCCAGAGAGATCGAGCTGGAGAACTCCTACGAACGGATCGGTGCGGAGCTCGTCAAGGAAGTCGCGAAGAAGNCCAACGACGTCGCGGGTGACGGCACCACGACCGCGACGATCCTGGCTCAGGCGCTGGTGCGGGAGGGTCTGCGCAACGTGGCCGCCGGCGCGAACCCNCTGGGCCTGAAGAAGGGCATCGAGGTCGCGGTCGANCGGGTCTCCGAGGAGCTGTCGAAGCAGGCCAAGGAGGTCGAGACCAAGGAGCAGATCGCCTCCACCGCCTCGATCTCGGCCGGTGACTCGGCGATCGGTGGTCTGATCGCCGAGGCGCTGGACAAGGTCGGTAAGGAAGGTGTTGTCACCGTCGAGGAGAGCAACACCTTCGGCCTGGAGCTTGAG
>NZ_LJJX01000054.1:0-32485 GCF_001421075.1 Frankia sp. CpI1-P
ACACGAAGGCGGACCTGACCGCGTTCGCGGACTTCCCCGAACCGCACTGGCGCAAGATCTGGTCCAACAACCCGCTGGAACGGCTCAACCGGGAGGTCAAGCGCCGCACCGACGTGGTCGGGATCTTCCCGAACCGGGAAGCGCTGCTCCGCCTCGCGACCGCTGTTCTCATGGAGACTCACGACGAGTGGCAGGTCTCCGACCGGCGTTACCTGTCCGAGGAATCCATGCGGCAGATAGCCGGGGAAAACACCACCACAACAGTCCCTGAAATTACCCCGATCGCTCTCGACGCGACCGAGTTCCAAGCCGCATAATATCGAAAGAAGCAGAGCGAAACGCGAACCGATCTACACCACTCCACGGGGCACTATCAGATCCGGACACCGCACCCCTACGCCCTGCGCAGCCTGCTGGTCCACCACCAGTGCGGCCGACGCATGCAGGGCACCTGGAACCACGGACATGCTCACTACCGCTGCCGCTACCCGCAGGAATACGCCATCGCCAACCTGATCGACCACCCGCTGTCGGTCTACCTGCGCGAGGACGCGATCCTGCCCGACCTCGACGCCTGGCTGGCCACCGCCTTCGCCCCCCACCACCTCGAAGCCACCCTGGACGCCCTGGCGACCCAGCAGCCCGCGGAGACGTCAGCCGCCACCGACCCGAACCGCAGAAAGATCGCCGCCTGCGACCGCAAGCTCGCCCAGCACCGCGCTGCCCTGGAAGCCGGCGCCGACTCCGCCCTCGTCACCGGCTGGATCAACGAAACCCAGGCCGAACGCGCCGAGGCAGTCGCCGCCCTCGCACGGGCAGGCGACCGGAGACAGAACCCGCCGCCCCGCCTCACCCGCCAAGAGATCAAGAACATCGTCGAAGCCCTCGGCGGGATCGCCACCGTCCTTCGCACGGCAGACCCTACCGACAAGGCCGAGATCTACCAGCAACTGGGACTGCGCCTCAGCTATNACCATGAGACGCGCATCGTGTCCGCCGAAGCCTCACCAAGACCATCGGTGGGCCTAGTGGCCGTGTCCGAGGGGGGACTTGAACCCCCACGCCCGATAAAGGGCACTAGCACCTCAAGCTAGCGCGTCTGCCATTCCGCCACCCGGACAGGTGGTCGCGGGGTGTCTCACCCGCGCACGTCTGCGATGTTACACGGTCAGAGCAGGTGTCTGTCGCTACCCCCGGCCACCGGCAGATCAAGGCAACGGGGGCGTGGAACACGTGCCTGCAGCGCCCTCGGCCCCGCCCCTCCGGCCCCTCTCCCCCGATGGCGACCATGACGCCGCTCCCTGTCGATCCGGCAGCAGCGGCTCTGCCGGTCATCGTCGCCGCCGAGCCTGGGGCCGACACGGGCGAGGCACGAGGNGCTGCGGGGAGGGTCGCCGGACGGGGAGCGACCGGCGGAGTCCGACGCCCTCGGGACGGCGTCGGTCGATCAGAGTCGGNACACCATCGGGCGGGTTCCTCATGGAGGTGAATGGCACTGGGGGCTCGTCCTCTCGACGCGGGTACAGGTGATCGGCGCGGACAAGCGCGCAGGAGGCGGCCGGGGCCACGAGGCCCGGCCACGGCGCCCGGCTCCGGTCCGGCCTGGCCTTGGTCCACCAAACCCCCCAGGTCAGCACGCATGCGGGCGCACCCGGCCCGCCTGCGCACACGCCTCGCCACCGGCTCGCCGGGTCGTGGCCGCCCGCTGCCCGCCGCGACTCGCGGCACCGAGCGAGCGTCGGCTGGCGGCGGTGGACAGCGACTGGCGGCGACTGTCACACGGACGCAGTAGGCATCCTTTGCCATGTGGCAGTTCGTGCCATATGTTCCGAGATGTCAGTTTTGGCGCATCGAGATCTTCGGGTGGTTCGGGGGATGTCCGAGCAGCAGACGGAAAGTCTGCGGGAACGCAAGAAGCGCCGCACGCGCCAGTCGATCATCGACGTGGCGCACGCCCTCTTCCACGACAACGGCTACGACACGACCACGGTCGAGGCGATCGCGGCGGGCGCCGACGTGTCCGTCCGCACCTTCTTCCGGTACTTCGCGAACAAGGAAGAGGTGGCCCTCGCACCGCTGGACGAGATGGGCGAGCTCACCCTGACGGCCCTGCGCCGGCGTCCGGCCGACGAGCCGCCGCTCACCGCCCTGCGCGCCGCGGTCATCGACGCCTGGACGATCATGAGCCCGGACGGCGAGTCGCTGCGGCACTACACCGATCATCTGCTGCCGATCGGCAACGCCTCCGCGCTCGCCGGGGCGGTTCAGAACCGGATCGTCGCCCTGGGCGACCGGTTCGCGCTGGAGTTCGTCGAGGGCGACGACCCCGACGGCCCGCAGCCGCGACGCACGGACCTCGACGCCTCGCTGGCCGCCTTCGCCTTCCTCGCCGCCGTGCAGGTCGCCGTGCGCGCCTGGTGCGCCTCGGACAGCACCGATCCCGCGGATCTCGCCGCCACCGCCCTGATCTGCCTGGACAGCCTCGTCATCGAAAGGAACCCCGCACACCGTGCCTGACCTCGAGCTTCGCGATGTCGACCGCGCGGATGGAACGCACCCCGCCCCGGACCCCGGGCGCACGGACACCCTGTCCCAGGACGCGGCGGACGGCCTGCGGGAGACGGTCCAGCGGGNCGCCGAGCATCTGCTCTCCCTCCAGGACCCGCACGGATGGTGGAAGTTCGACCTCGAGACCAATCCGACGATGGACGCCGAGGACCTCCTCCTGCGGGAGTACCTCGGCATCCGCACCGTCGAGCAGACCGAGGCCACCGCGAAGCACATCCGCTCCCGGCGACTCGACGACGGCTCCTGGCCGACCTATTTCGGCGGCCCCGGGGAGCTGTCCACCACGGTCGAGTGCTACATCGCCCTGCGGCTCGCCGGTGACCCCGCCGACGACGAGCCGCTACGGCGCAGCGCCGCGTGGATCCGCGAGCGTGGCGGCATCCCGGCGACCAGGGTTTTCACCCGGATCTGGCTGGCGCTGTTCGGCTGGTGGCGCTGGGAGGATCTACCGGTCCTGCCGCCCGAGATCATGTTCCTTCCCCCGCGGGCGCCGCTGAGCATCTACTCGTTCGCCTCCTGGGCCCGCCAGACCATCGTCCCGCTGACGATCGTCTCAGCGTTGCGCCCCCGGCGCCCGGCGCCGTTCGACCTGGCCGAGCTGGGCGCCGACGAGGTCCCCGACGCCCAGTCCCCCGACACCGCCCAGTCCCCCGCCGCCCGGCCCCCCGCCGGCGGGCGGACGCTGCGGGACGCCGTGCGGCGCCTGGGAGCCGACCGGCCGAACACGGCGAAGGTCTTCTTCCGGGGGCTGGACGCGACACTGCACCGCTACCACCGCCACCCGGTCGGGCCGCTGCGCCGGCACGCCCTGCGCACCGCGGAACGATGGATCATCGCCCGGCAGGAGGCGGACGGCTGCTTCGGCGGGATCCAGCCGCCCGCCGTCTACTCGATCATCGCGCTGCGCCTGCTCGGCTACGACCTCGACCATCCGGTCCTCGCCGCCGCGCTGCGCTCGCTCGACGCCTACACCCTGCACCGCGAGGACGGCTCCCGCATGGTCGAGGCCTCCCAGTCGCCGATCTGGGACACGGCGTTGGCCGTCCTCGCCCTGGCCGACGCGGGCATCGACGCCCCTGCCGACGTCGACATGACGCCCGCGCTGCCCACCCAGCGGGTCGCGACCGGCGCCCCGGGGCAGCCCGCGACGGTTCCGACAGCGCTGGAACGGGCCGCCGACTGGCTGCTCGGCCAGGAGGTCCAGCACCGCAGAGGTGACTGGGCCGTCGCCCACCCGACCGTCGCGCCGGGCGGTTGGGCGTTCGAGTTCGACAACGACACCTACCCCGACACCGACGACACCGCCGAGGTCGTGCTGGCGCTGCACCGACTGAACCGGCTGCGTCGACTGCGCCACCCGGCGGGCACAAGGGTCGACGCCGCCCTCGAACGGTCCACGACCTGGCTGTTCGCCCTGCAGTCCCGCGATGGCGGATGGGGGGCCTACGACTCCGACAACGCCAGCACCCTCGTCTACCAGATTCCGTTCGCGGACTTCGGTGCCCTGACCGACCCGTCGTCCGCCGACGTCACCGCGCACGTCGTCGAACTGCTCTGCGAGACGGGACGGATCCGCGACCCGCGCACCCTGCGCGGCGTCGACTGGCTGCTGCGCAACCAGGAGGCCGACGGGTCCTGGTACGGCCGCTGGGGCGTCAACTACGTCTACGGCACCGGCTCGGTGCTGCCCGCCCTGCAGGCCGCGGGGCTCCCGCCGACCCACCCGGCGATGCGGGCGGGCGCGCNATGGCTGCTGTCGCGGCAGAACCCCGACGGCGGCTGGGGCGAGGACATCCGCTCCTACGGCGACCCGGCGTGGTCCGGCCGCGGGATCTCCACCCCCTCGCAGACGGCCTGGGCGATGCTCGGCCTGCTCGCCGCCGACCACGGCGGCACCCACGGCAACGCCTCCGCCCACAGCAGCGCCTCCGCCCACGGCAGCGCCTCCGCCCACGCCGACGCCCTGGCCGGCGCGGCCCGCTGGCTCACCGAGCAGCAACGCCCCGACGGCGGCTGGGACGAGGAGATGTTCACCGGCACCGGCTTCCCGGGCTTCTTCTACCTCAACTACCACGGCTACCGGCTGGTGTGGCCCGTCATGGCCCTCGGCCGCTACCTGCACAGCCGCCAGCACCCGTCCGACTGACCTCCCGGACCGCCGGGCGGCCAGCTCCGCACACACCGTCACGTCATCACTAAATGCACACATCTGCTTACCGCCCAGGCGCCCGGGTACGACGAGACCCGATAGCAACGCACTGGTAGGTAGGTGGACAGTCATGCCCCTGGATGTGCAGCCGGATCTCATCGAGATTCTGGACATCGCGGTCGTCGAGGCGACCGTGCGGGATCACCGCATCCGCCGGGCCAACGCGGCCGCCTGCGCCCTGTTCGGCCGGCCCGAGGCCGAGGTCGTCGGCCTGGACTGGGAGAAGATCACCACCCCGGCGGACCATGCCCGCCTCCACGCGCAGATCCGCTTCCGCCAGGCCAGCGGCCGACGCCGGGAACGGATGATGGTCCGCCTGCTGCAGCCGGACGGCGACCTGCGCCACGCCCTGGCCACCATCGTGCTGCGGACCGATCCCGACGGCGAGGAGTACTTCGTCGTCCATCTCCAGGACGTGTCCGAGGAGATCGCCGCCCAGGACCGGCTGCGGCTCATCGTGGAGAACACGCCGGTGTCGATGTTCCTGATCGACCGCGGCGGGCGGGNCCTCGTCAGCGAGGGGACCGTCAGTCCGGAGGCGGCCGCCGGGCTGGCGGAGGCGCGGGCGTCGTCCATCTTCACCTCGTTCGCCTACCTGCCGCAGGCGACGTCGATCATGCGGCGGGCGCTCGACGGGGAGCGCGTCCACCAGGTCCTCGAGGCGTTCGGCCGCCGCCTCGACGTGCACCTCGTGCCCATCCCGGGGCCCGGCGGCCGGGTGGCCTCGGTCGCCGCGGTGGCCAGCGACGTCACCGACCTGCACGTGGCGCTGGCCAGCGTGCGGGCCCGGTCCGCCGAGCAGGCGGTCGTCGCCGACCTGGGCCGCCGCGCCCTGGAGGCGCGCGAGTCGGCCGAGCTGTGGCAGCGGGCGGTCACGGCGCTGGCGGACCATCTCGGCGCCGACCTGGTGCGGGCCTACGGTATCGACGCGGACGGGAAGCGGGTCGGCCCGCTCGCCCGCGAGGATCGGCGCGAACCGGAGGTCCCGACCGGAACGCAGCGGGATCCGCCGCGCTCCGCCGCCGGCTGGGTGACGGTGCCGGTCGGCCGCCCCGATCGACCGCTGGCAATGATCGAACTGCACCGGGCGCCGCTGGGCGAGCAGGAACGCGAGTTCGTCCATGCGGTCACCGCGGTGCTCGGTTCGGCCGCCCTGCGCTTCCGGATGGAAGCCGAGATCCGCCACCGGTCGCTGCATGACGGGCTCACCGGCCTGCCGAACCGCACCGCACTGCTCGACCGCCTCGGCCGGGCACTGCGCCGAGCCGACCACGACGGGCGGCGGGTCGGGGTGCTCTTCGTCGACCTCGACGGCTTCAAGGCGATCAACGACACCCTTGGTCACCAGGCCGGCGACGACCTGCTGCGCACCACGGCCGCCCGGCTGTCCCACGCCGTGCGGCCCGGCGACGTGGCCGGACGCCTCGCCGGCGACGAGTTCGCCGTCCTGTGCGAGGACGTCGACGGCACCGCCGACCTCGAGGCGATCGCCGACCGGGTGGTGACCGCACTCGCGGCACCGGTCCGGCTGTGCGACCGCCCCGTCACGCTGACCGGGAGCGTCGGACTGGCCCTGTCAAACCCGGACCTTGCCGACGCCGAGACCCTGCTGAACGCCGCCGACATCGCCATGTACACGGCGAAGCGCAACGGTCCCGGCCAGCGCCTGGCCTATGCCACCGGGATGCGGACCCCGGTGGCGGCGAGCACGCGTCAGAAGTTGACGCGTGACCAGCTGAAGACGGCCGGGGCCGACGGGTCGATGCTGAGCTTGAGATAGTCGTTCGCCTGGCCGCTGCCATCGACGACGATCCGCGTCACGTTCGGGACCTCAAGGTCCTTCGGTGCCAGCGGATGGATGCCGTAGAGCGGATCCGTGCGGGTGAACGGATGGTCGACCCGGAAGACGTGCGAGTCGCCCTCCAGGAGGAGCACCGGCTTGCCGAAGTGGCCGGCGAGGGTGCCGATCCGCTTCACGATGGCGTCGTAGCCGGTCAGGCCGTCCCCGCCCGCGGCCAGCGCGCTGGTGTCCCACATGTCCGCCTGCAGGAGCAGCGCGACGCCGGCAGCGGGCCCGCGGGGTGGCATCACCGGCGTTATTCGGGCCACGGGGAGTCGAGGATGGTGTCGACGAAGTCGCGGCGGCGGAAGNCGGGCAGGTAGTGCGCGAGGACGTCCGCCTTGACATTGCCGAAGGTGGTGTCCGGCCTGGGCGCGATGCCGTCGGTGAAGGCGCGCAGGATACGACGTTTGAAGTCCGGCCGGGGGTGCAGCTCGGTGATCGCGTCCCGGTCGGCGTCGCTGACGTCGTGGTAGCCGATTCCGAGCACGTCGTACTCCACCCCGGCGGTGAGCAGGGCGACCTCGGGCTCCATGAACTCCGGGATGCCCGGGGTGGTGTGCAGGGCGATGGCCGTCCACACCCGCCGGATGCTGTCCTCGGGCATCCCGTGCCCGTGCAGGAAACGGCGTGCCTCGTCGGCACTGTCCACCTCGAAACGCCGGCCGCTGCGGCGGAACCCCTCGTTGAGACCGAGATCGTGGAACATCGCCGCGACGTAGAGCAGCTCCGGGTCGAAGCTCAGCCCGCGGCGGCGGCCCTGCAGGCCGGCGAAGCAGTAGACCCGCCGCGAGTGGTGGTAGATCAGGTCGTCGGTGGCGTCGCGCACCAGCTCGGTGGCCTGCGCGGCCAGGCTCGTGTCGGGTACGGCAACGCCGGCGAGCGGCACGGTGCTGCTGGTCATGGTGACTCCCCCCGGGTCGATGGCTGACCGTTGTCGGTCGAGCATCGTGGAGGTACCCGGGGCGACGGCCGCAGGAACGGCCCGGGGAGGCGGCCGCAAGGAACGGCCGGGGGACGCGGCCGACGACCGCCGGGACACCAGCGGCGTCAGCCTCTCCCCGCGTCGCCGGGTCAGCTCGCCGGGTCAGCTCGCCGAGTCCGCCAGGACGATGACCGCGCGGCCGAAGATCTTGCCGGCCTCGAGGTCGTCGAACGCCTGCAGGCCGTCGTCGAAGCTGTACCGGCTGAGGTTGGCGGTGATCCGACCGGTCCGGGCCAGCGCCACCAGGTCGTGGAGATCCTGATGGTTCCCGCTGTAGGGGCGGGTGAGCGACGCGCCCCACGGCAGGGAGACCGACGTCTGCGAGGTCTCGAACGAGAAGACCCCGTCGCTGAGGCCCGGCACCCGGATGGCGCCGTAGGGCGCGACGACGGCGCCCGACAGCGCGAGGGTCTGGTTGTTGCCGACCAGATCCAGGACGACGTCGGCACCGTAACCACCGGTGACCGCCAGGACCTTCNCGGCGACCTCGGGATCGTCGGAGCGCAGCGCGTGGTTGACCTTCTCCCGGACGGCGGCGAGCGACGCGTCCCTGATGTCCAGGGCGATGATCTGCGCCGCGGTGAGTTCCCGCAGGAGCGCGACCGCGAACTGCCCAAGGCCGCCGATCCCGATGACCACCGCCGTGGACCCGGGGCCGAGCAGGTCGAGAGTGGCCCTGATGGAGTGGTAGGGCACGAGGCCCGCGTCGGCGAGCACGGCGGCGAAGGCGGGGTCCAGACCATCGGCCGGGACTAGCGCGGAGGCGTTCACGGCAACGTAGTCGGCCATTCCGCCGTTCACGGAGACCCCGGGCGTCGGGGCCGGATGAAGTCGGTTCCCGGTGTTGCGGCAGGCGTTCTCCTGACCGGCGATACACATCCGGCACACGCCGCAGGACCAGACCGGATGCACGATCACCTGGGAACCCGGCGAGAAATGCGGGAAACCGTCGGCGATGTCGANGATCTCACCGGCGATTTCATGGCCCAGAATCGTCCCGTCAGGAATCATCTGTTCAGCCGATTTCCGGACGTGGATATCGGTCTGACACACGCCGGCGGCCGCGACCTTGACGAGGGCCTGACCAGCACCGATGGTGGGCTTCGGGACCTCGACCTGGCGGACGTCCCGCACCCCGGCAAACTGTATTGCGCGCACGAACTTCTCCCTGAGGTATTTCGGCCGCTATTTCCGACCGACGCATGAACGCCGGAGAAAACGAGCCGATACACTTATTCTGGGCAGCCAGGACGACTGTACGCCTTCGCCGTGTCGGTGCGCGCCGCGGTGATCACCACGGCGGCGTAGCGCATCGGGAAGACGCCGCCGACCGCGTCGACGGCGGCGCCGAGGCCTGCCAGCAGCCGTGCAAGGGTGGCCGGCGGGAACGTGCTGTGGCCGCCGAAGGTGGGCACCTGGTCCAGCCACTCGTCCCGGGTGTAGGACTGCTCCCGGTCGAACCGCCACTGCTCCGGCTCGCCGAACGCGCCCGACCGGCGGATCCCGTCGGCGGCCCTGGCGAGCAACGTCGAGTAGCCGTCCGGGCCGGGCATCGCCCGGTGGTAGAGCAACGCGTCGGGCAGCACCCGGCGGTAGACGGCGGAGAAGGCCGCCGCCAGGCCGGCCGGCGGCTGGCCCGCGTTCCAGAACACCGCCAGCCGACCGCCGGGCCGCAGCACCTGCGCCGCCCTGCTCGCTCCCGCGACCGGANCCACCCAGTGCCAGGTCTGTCCCGCGATGACCGTGTCGAAGGTGCGGCCGGCGGGATCCCAGGCTTCGAACGCCGCCACCTCGGCCTCGATCCCGCTGCGCCGCGCCCACTGCGCCATCCGCGCATCCACGTCGACCCCGAGCACCCGGCAGCCGGCCGCGCGGAACTGCCGGGCGGCGATGCCGGTCCCGCAGCCGACGTCGAGGAGATCGGGCCCGGTACCGGCCGCCACGATCCGGCGCACCAGGGCCTCGGGGTAGCGGGGGCGGGTCCGGTCGTAACGATCGGGGTCGGCGCCGAACGACTCCGCCATCGGTCGGTGGCGGTGTGGCTCCTGGTCGGAAGGACGCGCCGACCCAGAAGGTAGAGTGGGCATGCGCCCACTCTAATGGGCGCATGCCCACTCGACAATCGCGCCGAGCCCCGTCACGAGCGGTCCACCCCAAACGGCCCGGCGCATGCAGCCCGCCGCACGCAGCCCGCCGCAAGCAGGAGGATGAGACGATGCCGACCGGAGTGGCCCTGCGCGACGTGCGCGAGCAGCTCTTCGACGCGGCCGAACGCGTCCTGCTGCGCGACGGGCCGAACGCGCTGACGAGTCGAGCGGTCACCACCGAGGCGGGCTGCGCCAAGGGCGTCCTGCACCGGCACTTCGCCGACTTCGACGCCTTCCTCGCCGAACTCGTACGCGACCGCGTCGCCCGAATCATCCGGCAGGGCGCCGACCTGCGCGAACGCGCCGGGACCGGCACCGTCGCCAGCAACCTCACGGCCGCGCTGACGGACCTGTTCGGCTCGCTCGCGCTGGCAGTCGTCGGCCTCGTCACCGCCCGCGACGAGCTGCGCGCCGCCCTGCGCCGGACCGGAACGGCCGGCGTCCCCGTCCTGACGGAGGCCACCGCGATGGTCGCCGCCTACCTCGCCGCCGAGCGCGACCTCGGCCGCCTCACCGCGGACGCCGACACCGACACGCTCGCGCTCATGCTGATCGGCGGCGGCCACCTGTTCTTCGCCGGCCGGGACGGCACTCCCCCGGACCCTGACGCCGTCCGCAAGGTCGTGACCACGGCCATCGCCAGCGCCACCCGCTTCAGTTCTCCGGCTGGGGGGGCAGTCGCTGGAGGATGAACGCGACGCGGGAGTCAGGGTCGGTTCTGGGCAGACTGATCAGGCGGTAGCCGTGGCGGGTGTAAGCCTCGGCCATTGCGTCGTGGGTACGGACGGCCTCGTCGAAATCCTGGGTGCGTTCGCGGTCACGCGTGTAGATCTCGGGCCAGGGCGGCGCGAGAAAGACCCGGCGGTGGTAGCGGAACTTCTGCGCGGCGGCGGTCACATGTGCCGGAATCGGCTGGCCGAGCAGCAGATAGTAGCCGACCACGTCGGGGATGCCCCGGTCGAAGAAAACCGTCCCTGCCTGCCGGGTGGCCTCGCGGTGGGAGCACATATCCCACGACAGCATGAGCTCGGCGAACAGCAAAGAATCCGCCTCGTGGCGGGCCTGACCACCAACGGTGATCTGATCCTGGAGAATACGCCTGCCGGCTTCGGGGATGCAGGGGAACCCTCGCCGCTGGAGCTCGTCGACGAGGGTGGTCTTACCGGCTCCGGGGCCGCCGGTGATGACGACGAAGTCGTCGGATGTACTCACGGTGCTTGGATCTCCTTGGGCGGGTGCATGCGAAGGCGGCGGATCCCCTGGTGTGATGCCTGGGAAACCGCCGCACCAGGGGATGTACCTGGCTGGGTCAGCGCGATGACGCCGTTGCCACGCGGGGCATCGGCCAAGCGGTGAGAATGCTGGACGCGACCACGGCGCCGCGCTGTCCGCGGGCGGTACCGGTCAACCGGCAGAGCGCCTCAGCGGCCTACTGGCCGGCGGGCAGAGTCGCGATGTCATCGGCGACGATCGGGTTTCCACGATCATATCCGGAAGGCCGGTACGCGGGCCCCGGTTCCGCGGCGCACCATGATCGCCGACGGCGAGACAGGATCAGGGCACGTGATGCGGTTCCGCGGAACAGCCTGATCGCCGGTGGCGACGCCGGTGGTCGGCAGCCGATCCGGCCGCCCGTCCGGGGTGTATGCCTGCTCCCGCCAGCGCCGGCCGATTCGATCGATGACGAATCCCGATCGGTGCGATCGCGGATAGGCGTTGGACAGCCCAACAAGTTCCCATCATCCTGACAAACATGTCAGGGAATCTGGGTGGGAACGCGGGCGGGCTGGTTGCAGTGCGCGCACGCCGCCCGGCGCGCATGGCCGCCCCGGCGCGGGTGCTCACCCGCCGGCGGTTCGTCGATTACGGGATCCTCGCGTCCGCCTGCTGTCGCCCCTGCTGATCGGGCCCCCTTCCGCCCCTGCCCGTCCGGCCATCCCTGCCCGTCCGGCCATCCCGGTCCGCCCGCCGGCCCCGGCGTACCCTGCCCGGTCCTGGCCCGCACGTCAGCCACGTCACCGACCTCCACCGCCCTCACCCGGGCGATGTCCGACCGTGCGCTCGGCGCCGGGGCGCAGGCCCGGGCCGGCCGGTCCCGCGAAGCACCTCCGCCCTGACCGGGCCGGCGCCCCGGGCCACTGCGACCCGATCCCCTGGTCGGACCTGTTCCAACGCTCCCTGCGCGCGACAGCGCCTCGATCCCGCACGCGACGGCCTTCCGCGTGCCCGGAAGCGATCAGACGGACGAACCACGACGACGACGACCCGCGGGGACGACCACGCCCCGGCTCCGGCCCGACCTCGTACGACAGCTTCGAAAGGACTGGCGCAATGACCAACCCCGCCGCGATCCCCGAGACCGCGTCCCCGCAGGTCGAGTTCATCAGCCTGTCGCACCTCAACCCGTCGACCGAGCTGAACCCGCTGCCGAGCCGCGGCATCGACCTGCCGTACTTCAAGAAGTACGTGCGGGCCCTCGAGGAGTCCGGCTACGACTACACCCTGCTGCCCTACGGCTCGAACAGCGCCGACTCGTTCGTCCTCGCCTCGGCCGTCGGCCAGCTCACCGAACGCCTGCGGCCCATCGTCGCGCTGCGGCCGAACACGACGTTCCCGCTGGTGGCGGCGCAGAAGCTCGCCACCCTCGACCAGCTCACCGAGGGTCGCGCCGTCGTCCACCTCATCTCCGGGGGCAACGACGCCGAGCAGGCCCGCCAGGGCGACTACCTGCCCAAGGACCGCCGCTACGCGCGCACGTCGGAGTTCATCGACCTGCTGCGCCGTGCCTGGACCGAGACCAGCCCATTCAGCCACGAGGGCGAGTTCTACAAGTTCGACGAGTTCGGCCCCGGCTTCGCGCCGTACGGCACCACCATCCCGATCTCGATCGGCGGGCAGTCCGACGCCGCGTTCGGCGTCGGCGGCGCCAAGGCGGACATCTTCAGCTTCTGGGGTGAGCCGCTGGCCGACCTGCGCAAGGAGATCGACCGGGTCAACGGCATCGCCGCCGCGGCCGGCCGCACCGACCGTCCGCGCATCTGGGTGACCTTCCGCCCGATCATCGCCCGGACCGACGAGCTGGCCTGGCGCAAGGCGTTCGACTACGCCGCCCGGATCGAACAGACCTTCAACGCCGGGCCGGCCCGCGCCTTCCTCAAGGGCGCCCCGCAGAACGTCGGCTCGCAGCGCGCCCTCGCGTTCGCCGCGAAGTCCGAGGTCTACGACCGCGCGCTGTGGACCCGCACCGCGGCCGCGACCGGCGGGCTGGGCGCGTCGACCGCGCTGGTGGGCAGCCCGGAGACCGTCGCCGCCGCGATCCTCGACTACGTCGACCAGGGCGCGAGCCTGGTGTCGATCCGCGGCTACGACACCCTCGCGGACGCCGTCGACTACGGCCGCCACGTCCTGCCGCTGGTCCGCCAGGAGATCGCGCACCGGGCGGCCACCGGGCAGCGCGGCGCCCTCCAGGACGCCCACCCCGGCGCCCTCGCCCCCGGCTTCGACGCTGCCGCCCTCGCCGGCGCCCACTGAGGCGACGGGCACGCGACGAGCAGGCGACGAGCAGGCAGCGACGGACGGGCAGGCGATGACCGACCGGCAGGCGATGACGGTGAGGAAAGTGGTTCGACGATGACGGCGGCGGTGGCGGTCGTCCGCGGACGGGTCGACCGCCACCGCGGCCCGGCCCGGGAGCACGGGTGACGCGGGGACGCGACGGGCGGGAGCGGGTCCGAGGCGGGGCCGGGACGTTCTGGGTGGGGCTGCGCACGATGCTGGACGGCTCCGTCGCGCATCCGAGGGCGGCCGTGGTCGGCGCCGTCACCGGCGTCGTCAACGGGGTCACCATGATCTTCTCCGCGGCGGCGATCGGCTGGGCGACGGACCATCTGATCGTCCCCGCCTTTGCNGGCGGCCACGTCGGCCGCGCCACCTGGTGGATGGCCGCGGGCGCGATCCTCGGCGTGTCCACCGTGCGCTGGACGACGATCCTCGTGCGGGGCATCGCCACCGGCCACGTCCAGTACGGCTCGCAGGCCCGCATCCGCCGCGCCGTCGTCCGCCGCTACCTCGAGCTGGATCTGTCGTGGCACCGCCGGCACGCGCCCGGCCGCCTGCTGTCGACCGCCGTGTCCGACGTGGACGCCCTGTGGTCACCGATGGTCGTCTGGTATTTCGCGCTCGGCATGGTCGTCATGCTGGTCGTCGCGATCGGCCAGATGTTCCGTCACGACCTGGCGCTCGGGCTTGTCGGCGTCGCCCTCGTCGGGTCCGTCCTCGGTCTGAACCTGCTGTACCAGCGCCTGCTCGCCGCCCGCGCCCGGGCCGTGCAGGACAGCCGCGGCGAGTTCGCCACCCTCGCCCTGGAGAGCATCGAGGGCGCCCAGGTCGTGCGGACGCTGGGCCTCGCCGACCGCGAACGCGCCCGCGTCGGCGCCGCCGCGGATCGGCTGCGCCGCGCCACCACCTCGATGGGCGCCGTCAGCTCACTGTTCGACCCGATCCTGGAGCTGCTGCCGACCGGCGCGATCCTCGCCGTCCTCGTCGTCGGATCCCGGCGGGTCGCAAGCGGCGACCTCAGCGTCGGCGTGCTCGTCGAGATCGTCTACCTGCTGCTCACCATCTCCATCCCGCTCGCCGTCATCAGCCGCTTCCTGGGCATGCTGCCCCTGTCGGCGGCCGGACGGTCCCGGATCGCCGCTGTCCTCGGCTCCACCGAGACCACCGACTACGGGACCCGTGCCCTGCCCAGTGCGGGCCCGCTGGGGCTGGCCGCGCGGGGTGTCGGGCACGTCCAAGGCGGGCGGCACCTGCTTGCGGACATCGATCTGGAGATCTCCCCCGGCGAGATCGTCGCGCTGGTGGGTGCGACCGGCGCGGGCAAGTCGACCCTGCTGGACCTGCTCGGTCGGCTCGTCGACCCGGCCGAGGGGGTTGTCGAGATCGGCGGGATCCGCGCTCCCGAGCTCGCCCACGGGCAGATCCGCGCGCACCTCGCCGTGGTGTCGCAGACCCCGTGGATGGCCGGCGACAGCATCCGCGCGAACCTGCACCTCGACGGCCACCCCCGCGAGCGTCGCCCCTACTCCGATGCCGAGCTCTGGCGGGCACTCGGCGCCGCCGGGGCCGACACGCTGGTGCGCGACCTGCCCAACGGGTTGGACACCCGGGTCGGCGAGCGCGGCACCCGACTGTCCGGCGGCCAGCGTCAGCGCCTGTGCCTGGCCCGCGCCCTGCTGCGCGCGCCGCGCGCCATCCTGCTCGACGACGCCNCCTCCGCCCTCGACCCGGCCGTGGAACGCGAGGTGCTCGCCGCCGTGGCGGGCCTGCGCGGGCACACCACCGTGCTCATCGTCGGCGGACGCCCCAGCTCGGTGCTGGTCGCCGACCGGGTCGCCTTCCTGCGCGCGGGCCGGCTCGTCGCCGTGGGGACCCACGCCGAGCTGCTCGACGCCGAGCCCGACTACCGGCGGATCCTGCAGGCCTACGGAACGGCGGAGGCGATCCATGGCTGACCGCGGCCGCGACGGCCGGCAGCCCACCGAGCCTGAACCCGCCGAGCCTGAGCCCGCCGAGCCTGGGCTCGCCGACCTGGGCTCGGTCGGGGCGCGCGAGCTCGCCCGCCTGGTCCGGTCGACCACCCCCGTGGTGACGGCCGGCCTGCCGCTGACCCTGCTGCTGGCGGTCGTCGCCGGCGCCGGGCGCATCGTGACCGCGTTGACCGTCCAGTACGCCCTCGACCACGGCCTGCTCAGCCCGGACCGCGGCGCGACCGACGTCGTCGCGCACGCCGTGCTCGTCGGCGCGGCGGCCACCGTCGCGGCGATCCTCGCCTCCTGGTGGCTCAACCAGCGGCTCTACCGGCGCACGGAGGCCGCCCTCGCCGAGCTGCGCACGGGCGGCATCGCCCGCATCCACGAGATCGCCCCGGAGACGTTCGCGGGACTCTCCGGTGCCGATCTCGTCACCCGCCTGACCAGCGACTCCGAGGCGGTCACGACCTTCGTCCAGAACGGCGGCGTCCTGCTGCTCGTCAACGTCACCCAGATGATCATCGCTGGGGCCCTCGTGGCGCTCTACTCCTGGCAGCTCGCACTGCCCGTGCTGGGCCTGGCGGCATTGCTGTTCGTCGGCATGCGTCGCCTGCAGATGCTCGTCGCCCGTCGCTACGCCGCCGTGCGCACGAGCGTCTCGGCCCTGCAGTCCACCGTCGGCGAGGCCGTCAGCGGCATCGGGGTCATCCGCTCGACAGGCACCGAGGAGCGGACCCGGCTCNGCCTCGACCGGGCCGTCGAGGCCACCGCGGCGGCCCAGCGCCGCACCCTCGTGCCGCTGCACATCAACACCGCCCTCGGCGAGGTCGCCATCTCGGTCATGACCGTGTTCGTCGTCGTCGCCGGGACCCGCTGGTCGACCGCGCACACCCGGTGGGAACCGGNGCTGCACCTGTCCGCGGGCGAGCTGGTCGCCATGCTCCTGCTCGTCACCTTCTTCGTCCGCCCCCTGCAGGCCCTCGTGCAGAACCTGGGGGAGATCCAGAACGCGGTCGTGGGCTGGCGGCGCGCGCTGGAGATCCTCGCGACGCCGTCGGGCGTGGTCGACGGCGCCGACGCCCGCGAGCTGCCCGCCGGGCCGATCGGGGTCGAGCTGGCCGACGTCGCCGCCGCCTACGGGACGGGCCCGCCGGTCGTGGAGCACCTGACGGTCGCCATCTCCCCCGGCGAGCACGTCGCCGTGGTCGGCGAGACCGGCTCCGGCAAGAGCACCCTCGCCAAGCTGCTGACCCGCCAGATCTCGGCGAGCCGCGGCCTCGTCCTGCTCGGCGGCGTCCCCGTCGGCCGGGTGTCGGAGGCGTCGTTCCAGCGTCGCGTCGCCATCGTCCCGCAGGACCCGTTCCTGTTCGACGCCACCATCGCCGAGAACATCGGCGTCGGGGTGCGCGGCGACTCCGGCCTGCGCGGCGACTCCGGCCTGCGCGGCGACTCCGGCCTGCGCGGCGACTCCGGCGTGCTCGACGAGATCGTCTCCTCGCTCGGCCTGCGCCCGTGGCTCGACACGCTGCCGGACGGCCTCGACACCCGCGTCGGGGTCCGGGGGGAGCGCCTGTCGGCCGGTGAGCGCCAGCTCGTCGCCCTCGCCCGCACCGCGCTGGTCGACCCCGACCTGCTCGTGCTCGACGAGGCGACCAGCGGCGTGGACCCCGCCACCGACGTCCGGATCCAGCGCGCGCTCGCCGTGCTCACGGTCGGGCGCACCACCGTCTCGATCGCCCACCGGATGGTGACGGCCGAACACGCCGACCGCGTCCTCGTCCTCGACCGCGGGCGCCTGGTCCAGAGCGGACGCCACGCCGACCTCGTCGCCGTCCCCGGCCGCTACGCCGAGCTGCACGCCGCCTGGGTCGGGCACGTCGAGCACACCGCCGCCGGCGCCGAACCCCACGAGACCGTTTCCTGGCAGAAGGAGAGCACCCCGTGACAGCCCCCGCGACCGTCACCGCCGCCGTCGACACGGCAGGCACGCCCACGCCACCCCGGCCACGCCGGCTCCNGCTCGGCTTCAACGCGCGGATCGCCTTCCCGACCGGGCAGGCCGGCGCCGCCCTGCGCGACGGCATCGAGCTGTTCCGCGTCGCCGAGCAGCTCGGCTACGACGCCGGCTGGGTCTACCAGCGCCACTTCGACAACTACCTCGCCGCTCCGATGGTGTTCCACGCCGCCGTCGCGCAGCACACCGAGCGCATCGGCCTCGGCACGGCCATCATCGGCGTCCGCTACGAGGATCCCGTGCTGCTGGCCGAGGCCGCCGGCACGGCCGACCTGCTCAGCGCGGGACGGCTACAGCTCGGCCTCGGGACCGGCCAGGGCGGCTTCGACGCCGTCTTCGGCCAGGCGCCGAACGACGGTCGCGCGCAGTCCCAGGACCGGCTCGCGGCGTTCCTGCGCGCCGTGCGCGGCGAGCGGGTCGGCGAGATCACCGACCCCGAGGGGCTGCTCCCCGTGGGCACCGAGCTGTTCGTCCGCCCGACGAGCCCGACCCTGCCCGAGCGCATCTGGTACGGCGGCGGTTCGGTCGCCTCCGCCGAGCGGGTCGGCCGCCAGGGGCTGCGGCTGCTGCTGAGCACCATCCTCAGCGGGCAGATCGACGACTACGGCGCGGAGCTCGCTCGGGCCATCGAGGCCTACCGCGGCGCCCACCCCGGGACGTCGCCGTCGCGCGTCGCCGTCGCGCGCTCGGTGCTGCCCGCCACCACCCCCGAGCTCGCCCGCGTCTACGCGGCCTACGACGCCGAGCGGCGCACCCAGGGGCCCGCCGCCTCCCGGCCGGCGGGGGCATTGGCCCCCGTCGCGGCCCCCACCTCCCGGTTCACGATGAGCCCGGTGCACCACGGCGACCCCGCCGCCGTCGTCGACGAGCTGCTCGCGGATCCGAGCGTCCCGCTCGCCGACGAGCTCATCGCGTTCCTGCCGCCCGCGTTCGGGCTGCGGGAGAACCTGCGGCTGCTCGAGGATCTCGCCGAAACCGTCGCCCCCCACCTCGGCTGGNCCCCGGCCNCCCCCGCCACGGCCGGCTGACCATCGTCGGCAAGACCGGGAGCCTGCCGCGGCTCGCCGGGTGGTTCGAGGACTGGCCGCTGCCGCGGGAGCCGTTCGACGTGGTACTCGCCGCGACCGCGTTTCACTGGATCGACCCGGCCGTGCGGGTCGAGAAGGCGGCGGCGGCGCTGTGTCCCGGCGGCGCGCTGGCCACCGTCGCGACCAACCACATAGCCGGTGGCACCGAGCGGTTCTTCGTCGAGGTGCAGAACTGCTACGAGCGCTTCGATCCGACGACCCCGTCGAATCTCCGGCTGCGGACCGCCGACGAGATCGCCGAGGACGACGAGGACGACGAGGAGATCATTCGGTCCGGCCGTTTCGACGAGGCCGTCTTCCTTCGTTACGAGTGGGAGCTGTCCTGCACGGGCGCGGAGTACCTCGACGTCCTGCGCACCTATTCGGGACATCGCGCCCTGGAACCCGCCGCCCGACGCGGGCTGCTGCGCTGTATCGCCGACCTGATCGAGCGTGACTATCGGGGCAGCATCACCAAGCGCTATCTCACGGAGTTGCGGGTGGCGCNCCGCCGGAAGTGACCCCGCGCGGCAGCCGGACGAGCGGAGGATCGCAGGATCGGCCNCCGGGCGGAGGTCTGCGGGCTGCTCGCTCAGCCGAGGACGACGACGCGCCGCGGATGCAGCACGGCGGTGGTCCGCTCGGAGTCCAGGACGCTGAACCGGGCGAAGTCGACGCTGTACCGGTCGGTGATGCGGTGCAGGACGGTCTTGTCCGGGTCGGGCACGAGCTCGACGTCGGCGNGGATCTCCAGGGTGCGTCCCGAGTTGGCGGGGTCGACCAGGAACAGGGTGGCCACCGGGTTCCGGCGCAGGTTCACCAGCTTCCGCCGGGTACTGATCATCGATACCTTGACCGTGGGTCCGTCGGGCAGATACCAGACCGCGGTCGCCTGCGGCCGGCCGTCGGCGCCGATCGTGACGAAGACGGCGGTCAGGGGAGAGTCGAGCAGGTCGCGGTGGGAGGCCGGAAACTCGGCCGTCTCGGGTGTGCTCACCCCTGTATGCCTACCCGCTCGGCCCACCACGTCGGACGGCGGGTCCCGGCCAGCGGGGTCCCTCGGCGGGTTCCTCGGGACTCCGCTCCCCAGATCCGGCGCAGCCCTCGCGCGGGGCTTCCCTCCCCGACGTTCCCGGCGACGCGCCGCCGGCCGATCGGCGGCCATCCGGCCGGCACGCGACCGCCGGGCGGGACGATGCCACATTCAGGCGCGCTCCACACAATATTTATCGGGCATAGGTCTGCCGTATGCACCCATAGTGAATGACCCGGGCGGCCGGCGAACTCGGTCGAATCCGGTCGGCACCGCGCGCGAGGCCGCGGAGATGCACGGTTTGCCAGGCACCTGCGACCCCACTAAGCTGCCATCAAAGCCCCAATAGCGGGCACCCGGACAAGGAATGAGGCGACCTTGATGGCGCGCGAGGTAATTTCACTCATAAATGTGTGGTGCGACAACGTCGGCCGCCACGCCCAGGACAGGGTCGCCGCGACACAGACGGCGGCTCTGGCGTATGACGGAAGGCTCGTCCGGCTGGACCTGTGCGACGAATGCCGCGACGAGGTGGCGTCCGTGCTCGGCGAATACGCGGAATACGGTGAGACGGTCGACGTCGCCCGTAACACCAAGATCGACACGGCGTGGACGGCGGTGGAGCAGAACGACGCCATCACCGCCACGGAGGCCACGGGCGAGGGCCGCCGTCCAACGCCCGTCCGCACGAAGGCCCGTCGCCCCCACCAGAGCACAACCGTCAGCGAGGTCCGCGCATGGCTGCGAGACCACGCCGACGAGCACGGGCTGACCGTGCCGGAACGGGGGCCGCGGCTGTCCAGCGAGCTCAAGGCCGCCTACGACCGGGGGCACGGCTGGGACCAGATCGACGGAGCCTGGCGCCCGGCGCCGCCCGCGGCCGACACAGAGGCTGCGGCTGGTAGGGAAACCGCGGGCACCGAGCACCCCGGCCGGGACTGACCGGCGGTGGTTTCTCCGCCCGGTCTGCCCGCGGCACCCCTGTTCCGCCCTGGACCGGCCGCTACGAGGCGGTCACGATGTCGCCACGCAGCGGGCCGAGAACCGCGGCGATCTTGCCTGCGGCCTCGGCCGGGACGCCGGCGCTGGCGAAGGCCGCGAGCAGGTGGGCCACCACACCGTCGAACTGGGCGTCGGCGACCCCGAGGGAGGCGTGGACCTGGGACATCGCGTCGCCCTGGTAGATCTCGGGACCGCCGAGCGCCGCGCCGATGAACTCCCGCTGGCTCGCCTTGAGGCTGGCCAGGTCCCGGCCCTCGAAGAACCGGACGAGGTCCGGGTCGGCCAGCACCCGGACGTAGAACTCGTCAACCGCGGCCTTCACGGCCTTCGCGCCACCAATATCCTGGTAGATACTCATCAGAGATCTCCCTTTCGCAGGAGTGGCCCGATCCGAGATCGGTGACCACGATTTGCCGCATGGCTGCGCCGCTTACTATCCGACGGGTTCACTGAACCCCAGGAGAATCCCTCGACCCCAGGGCCGGATGGTCACGCGGCGAAGAAGGACGGCAGGCCGAAACGGGTCGCCCGGCTCCTTCCGCCGGTTCGTCGGGACACGCTTCCCCCGCTGGTTACTGCAGGGAACCCCGTCACTGGGCGAACAGGGTGCCGGCGTCGTAGACGAGGAGACCGTCGTCGCGCCGGCGCACGCCGGCGGTCGGGCGGTGCGGGTCGAGGCGGCCGTCGTGGTGCAGGTGGGACACCTGGCCGCAGCGGGCGAGCGTGACGAAGTCGGCGATCATCCGGCGGTGGCAACGCCACCATAGCGTCTCCGCGCACATCACCGCCGTGCGGATCGTCGCCGCCTCGGCGAGCAGCTCATCGACCGCCCCGCCGAATGCGGCCGAGCGCATCCAGGCCGCGTAGCCGGCGAACGACCGGTTCACCAGCGCGACATCCGGGGAGTCCGCCGGGGCCCGGCGCCGGCCGCCCAGGCGTGGCTCCCAGCGGTACCGCACCCCGGCCGCGGGCAGCCACCGCTCGATGTTGCCCCGCGCCACCTGCGGGTTGTGCCGGCTCCCCGGCGCCGACCGCACATCCACCAGCAGCGCGACGCCCGCCTCGCGCAGAAGCCCGGCCAGCCGGTCCGCGGCCAGCGTGCCATGGCCGACGGAGAGCAGCACCGGCACCGGATCCACCCTCCCGGTGTACCCGCCAGGGCGGGGCCTCCGGACGTCGGGATAGCGGATGATGGCGTCGACGCCCCGTCGGTGCGAGCCGGGCATGCCGACAGGGGGCAGGCGGGCCCGTCGACGACGAGAGGTGCAGAAGAACATGGTCGAACAGATGTCGCCAGCGGACGCAGCGGGGTCGGGGGCCTTATCCCCCGTCGGGTTCGTCGGGGCCGGTTCCATGGGGGCACCGATGATCGAACGCCTGCTCGCGGCCGACGTGCCTGTGCACCTGTATGCCCGCCGGGCCGAGGTCCGGGCCAGGTTCGCCGGGCTGGGCGCGGTCGTCGAGCCCTCGCTGGCCGCGGTGGCCGCCGCGGCCGAGGTGCTGATCGTGTGCCCCTTCTCCGCGATCCAGCTCGCCGAGATCGTCGGCGGGCCGGACGGTCTGCTCGCCCACGCCACGCCCGGCTCCGTCGTCGTACAGCACGCCACCGTGCCGACTGCGGCCATCCGACAGCTCGCCGCGGACGCGGCCACGCGCGACGTCACCGTGCTCGACGCCCCGATCAGCGGAACGTCCGCGACCATCCTCGCCGGCCGGCTCACCGTGCTGATCGGCGGGACCGCCGCGGCGGCCGACCGCGTCGAGCCGCTGCTGGCCGCCTACGCCTCGACGATCGTGCGGACCGGCGAGGTCGGCTCCGCCACCACCGTCAAGCTCATCAACAACCTGACCTTCGCGGCGCACGCCCAGACCGCGGCCGCCGCCGTCCAGCTCGGCGAGAAGCTCGGCATCCGCAGCGGCGACCTGCTCACCGCCATCACCGCCTGCAGTGCCGACAGCGCGGTGTTCCGTCACCTGCAGGCCATCGGGGGCGTCGAGGAGTTCCTCGCCATGGCCGGCCCGTACCTGCGCAAGGACGTGGCCGCGGTGGAGGAGGTCACCGCCGCGCTCGGCCTCGACACCGGCATCCTCGGCGAGGTCGTGCAGTCCGGCCCCCTGCCGCTGACCGCCTCCCGCCTGTAGGCCGACCGGCCGACCGGCGGCCATCCTGCGATGGCGCTCAGGCCGGGTGGAAGGTCACCGCGACGGGGCGGGCGCCGCGGGGGTCGTCCGTGCGGCGGGCGAGGTCACGGTCGAAGACCCGCCCGACGGAGTTGCCGGCCAGATCCTCCAGGACCGGGTCGACGACGAGGCGGTGCGGGCCGGGCGCCCAGCCGTGCCGCGGGGCCAGCCGCCACGACCGCTCCTCGGCGCCGACGTCCGCGACGCCGTCGACGGGCCGGCCCTCGGGCCCGACGACGCGCAGGCAGCGGGCGACCAGGCCGTGGTCGAGCGAGCGGCCGAACCCGACCTGAAGCGGTGCGGTGGTGCCGATGGGCGGAACGCGCAGGGTCCAGGCGTGCGGGTCGACGTGGCGGCGTTCGTCGTCGCCGACCTGGTAGCGCCGCTCGGCCCCGGCCCGCAGCCGGCGGCCGCGGGCGTCGCGGAACCCGTCGTCGACCACCAGCCGGAACGGTGCGCCGGACCGCAGCGGGTAGCCAGCCTCGCGGTGCGGGGCGAGACCCCGCTTGATCCGCGCCGGGTCGAGCAGGACGGTGAGCCGGCGCCGGCCGGCGTCCCACAGCTCCTGCTCGGTTGCCAACAGCGCCCCGGCCAGGACGTCGCCGTCATCGTCGACGAGCCGCACGTGGCCCGCCGCCTGGCCCTCGCTCATCGGCGCGCTGAACCAGAGGTAGCCGCGCAGCAGGTTACGTGGCACCGTCGCCGCGCTCGGGTGGATCGCGAGCACCTCGGTGGTGGCCGCGTCGTCGGCGCCGGCGCGGGTCAGCTCGGCCACGACGGCACCGTCGACGGTGACGACGTACGCGGTGCCGTCGAGGAAGGGGAACCGCGGCAGGAAGCAGGTGTCGGGGCCGTCGCGCAGCAGCCGCCCGGCCGTCGGCGGGGCGGTGCCGAGCGCCACGGCGGTGGCCGGGTGGATCCGCACCTGCACAGCCGGCCCCGCCAGCCCGGCCAGTCCGGCCAGTCCGGCCAGTCCGGCCAGCCGGATGCAGTCCGCCCCGCCGTGCCGCGACCACGACACGGCGACCCCGCCACGGTCGGCCACCCCGGTCTACAGAGAGGCGGACTTCAGCGAGCGCAGGTGCCGGCGCCCGTCGGGGTCGGTCTGCAGGGCCAGCACGTGCTCGCCGTCGAGGTTCGCGAGCCTGGTGATGCCCTGCAGATCCGCGGTCTCCCGCGGCACCCCGACCGGCTCGGTGGGCTCGGTCAGCGGGGCCTGGGCGTCGATGTCGCGACGAGCGATCTTGATCAGGCCATGTGAGGTGTTCGCGACGAGCAGGTACTCCTCGCCGCCCTGGACGAAGGAGACCATGTCCAGCGGCTGGTTCATCGCGCCGAGCTCGGCCACGGTGCGCCCGACCACTTTGGTACCCGGGGCCAGCTCGGCCAGCGGGAAGTGCACGACCGGCGTGCAGGTGTAGCTGGCGAGGATGGCGCGGCCGCCGTCGAAGGGCACGAACGTGCGGATCGGCGCCGCCGTCTCCCACTTGCCGTGCGAGACGTGGAAGATCTCCAGATTGTTGCCCGCCGCATCGGCGCCGTCCGTGAACGGGAACGGGATCCGCCGCAGCTTGGAGGAGAACTCCTCGTTGGACAGCCCGGCGACCAGCAGCGCCCCGTCCACATACGCGATGTCGGTGACCGTCGCGGTGCGGATCGGGCGGCGCAGGATGCGGATCGTGCGGGAGCCGACCGTGATCTGTTCGCCCTCGTCGCCGAGGGGCAGGATGACGTCGACGCGCTCGTCGTCGGGGGCCGGGGCGTCGGCGATCGTCACCGACGCGACCGGGACGTCGGTGAGCGGCACGTCGCTGATCGAGGCGTCCGCCCGGTCGATGCGCACCAGCACCGCCTGAGCCTGCTCGCCGTGCCCGCGCTGGACCGACAGATAGATGTTGCCCGAGTCGGGGTGGACGGCGAGGTCGCGGATGGAGATGTCGGCCGCGTCGCCGCCCAGCAGAGAGCCGACCCGCGCGTCGACGTCGGTCAGGTCGAACGGTCCCGACCCGGCCGTGCGGCCGCCCGGGTCGGCGACGTCGACCGCGTAAACGGTCGCCGCCGCGTTGTCGGCGAGGAACAGGATCCCCGCCGGGCCGAAGGTGATCGGGCCCGCCGAGCCGAGCTCCGCCCGGCCGACCCGCAGTCCGTATTCGGTCACGTTGATCTCCTCGATCTCGTCGGGTCGGGATGGGACGTCGGCGCCACCTTCACAACCTTGTCCACCGGCGAACTGTTCCATCGACGTCGTGCTACGGGCGTGCTACGGGCGTACTGCGAGCGTGCTACGGGCGTCAGGCGGCGGTCAGCAGGCGCCGAAGCCAGTTCAGGCGGGCGGCGGCGCACTCCTGGGAGATCCGTGCCTGCGGCGCGAACAGGGTGAAGCCGTGGAAGCCGCCGGGCCAGACGTGCAGCTCCGTCTGCACCCCGGCCCGCAGCAGGCGGGTGGCGTAGTCGATGTCCTCGTCGCGGAACGTCTCGGCGGAGCCGACGTCGACGAACGCCGGCGGCAGGCCGGTCAGGTCGCCGGCCCGCGCNGGCGCCGCGTAGGGGGAGACGTCCGGTCCGCCGGCGCCGTCGCCGAGCAGGGCCGTCCAGCCCGTCCGGTTCGACGTGCCGTCCCAGACCCCGAGCCCGGCCATCTGCGCGGTGGACGCCGTGCCGCCGCGGTCGTCGAGCATCGGGCACATCAGGAGCTGGCCGGCCAGCGCCGGGCCGCCGCGGTCACGGGCGAGCAGCGCGATCGCCGCCGCGAGTCCGCCACCGGCGCTGGTGCCCGCGACAACGACCCGCCCGGAGTCCACGCCCAGCTCGCCGGCATGCGCGGCCGTCCACAGCAGGCCCGCGTAGCAGTCCTCGACCGGCGCCGGGTGCGGGTGCTCCGGAGCCAGCCGGTACTCGACCGAGACGACGACCAGGTGCAGGGCCTCGGCCCAGTCGAGGATCTCCGTCACCCCGGCCCGGTTGTCGCCCATAATCATGCCGCCGCCGTGGACGTGGTAGACGACTGCCGCCGGCGTGCCGGACGCCGTCGGCCGGCAGACCAGCAGCCCGACCTCGGGCGCTCCGGGCGGGCCGGGCACCGAGAGCTCCTGCACCGTGAACGCGCCGTCGCGGTGGAGCTGCTCGTCGGGAACGGACGGCGCCACCGAGGCGGCCCGTAACCGCGGCAGCATTTCGGGGGTGATCGACGGGGTGAGGAACTTCGCGAGCGGCTCGAGGGCCGCGGCCAGCTCCGGGTCGAACGGCGGCGGCGGGCCGACGGTGGCGGCGGCAGGTGCGGCAGGTGCGGCAGGTGCGGCAGGTGCGGCAGGTGACGAGAGCGGTGGATTGCTGACGGTCATAGGTTCTCCTGCTCACCGGATGGGATGCCGGCATCCGAGCCGGCGGGCACAGACGGTCAGGACCACCGTACGCAGTAGGCGCGGCAGGCGCGGCACTTCTGCCACCGCCCGAACTCCGGCTGGCCGGCCGGAGTTCGGGCCCTCACAGGCAGGGGCCGGACGCGGCCGTGGAGTCCGCGAGCCGGGTGAGCAACGCGCGCAGCAGGCTCTGCTCGTCCGGGCTGAACGCGGCGAGCAGCCGGGTCTCGGCCTCGTCGCGGGCCGCGGCGATGCGCGCCTGCAGCCGCCGGCCCGCCACGGTGACCTCGGGAATGCGGGCGCGCCGATCGCGCGGGTCGAGGCGGCGGATGACGAGCTCGTCGCCTTCGAGCCGGTCCAGCAGCGACGTCAGCGTGGTCTTGTCGACGCCGAGCTCCCGGCCGAGCTGGAGCTGGGTGCGGCCGCCCTCGACGCCGAGCGCGGTCAGCACGATCCAGTCGCGCACGCCGGCCAGGCCGTGCCCGCGGGCGACCATGTCGAGCTCCCCCCGCATGCGCGCGGCCGCCCGGTTCAACAGCCAGGTGAGATCCGCGGGCTGCGACTCGGCAGCCCGGCCCACAGCAGGCTCCACCGACGGTTCCACCGGCAGTTTCGCGGAGGGAGGCGACGGCGTGGGCACGGATGTGATCCTAACGGATACCGTCCACGGCAAGACGTTCCCATCTCAGACGTTCCGAGCTCGGAGCATCCGCTACAGTGGCCGCGGCTCCCCACGCCGCACCGCTTTCCACGACGCAAGGAGAAGCCTCATGCCGACCATCGCCATCGTCGGGGCCGGGCCCGGGCTCGGGCTGTCCATCGCGCGCCGCTTCGGCCGGGAGGGCTTCGCCGTCGCGCTGCTGTCCCGCAACCAGGCGACGCTCGACGACCTCGCCGGCCAGCTCACCCGGGACGGCATCACGGCGGCCGGGTTCGCCGCCGATGTCCTCGACCGGCCGTCCCTCGTCGACGCGCTCACCCGCGTCGAGGCGCAGCTCGGCCCGATCGACGTGCTGGAGTACTCCCCCGCGCCGGCCGGGCGGCAGAACGCCCTGAACCCGATCGTCGAGGCACTCGACGTGACGGTGGAAAGCATCCAGCCGGAGATCGAGTACTACGTGTACGGGGCGGTCACCGCGATCCAGCACGTGCTGCCCGGCATGCTCGAACGCGGCACCGGAACGCTGCTGGTCACCACCGGGGCGTCGTCCGCGCTGGTCTTTCCCCGGATGGGCAACATCGGCATCGCGACCGCCGGGCTGCGCAACTGGGTGTTGGCGCTGAACGCCTCCCTCGCCGACAAGGGCGTGTACGCCGCCCACGTGCCGCTCGCGACCTTCATCGGCCGCGGCGGCCCCGAGACCCAGCCGGACACGATCGCCGAGATCTACTGGGAGCTGTACACCAAGCGCGACCAGGCCGAACGGCTCTACTCGACCCTCTGAACCCTGTCCTCCGAGCTCAGCCGAGGGTCCAGCCCGGGCAGTCGACGTAGCGCTCGCCCTTGTCGATGAGGTGCGACGCGGACAGACGTCCGATGACCGGCCGACCGCGAAAGAAACCCACCCGCCGCTGTGCCGCATCGGCGACCACGGGACGCGCCGCGCAGGCGAACTGGACTCGCTGGCGGTCCACGGCCCATGCCGCAGCCGGCCGCATCAGGCACGTGTCGCGAAGGCGACCGTCAACCCATCGTCGTTGACGATGGTGCCAGCGCGGCGGCCAGGCGCAGGTGCGCGGCGCCCTCCGGTCCGCCGGCGCTCTGGCGCTGCAGTGTGCGGCCCAGCAGCTGGTGGACGTAGGGATCGTCGGGAGTTTCGTCGACCAGCGCCTCCAGCAGGTGTCGGGCCCGGCCGAGCTGCGCGGAGGCATAGCAGGCGCGGGCGGCGAGCAGACGTACCCCACGGTCGTCGCCGTGCTCGGCCAGCAGCGGGCCGAGCAGCGTGAGCGCGCCGAGCGGATCACGCAGCTCCAGCAACGACTCGGCGTGGCGGTAGCGGCGGACCTCCGCCGGCGTTTCCCGTGCCGGCTCCGCCGCCCGACCGGCGCGCCGCAGGAACTCCGCGATCACCTGGGGAAGCTGCGCCCCGGCCATCGCCCGCTCCCCCACGAGGATCGTCGGAGATGTCGTCACGCCCCGCGCCCTGCCCTCCAGCAGCAGATCCCGGACGGCGTCCCGGCCCGCGTCGCCGGCGAGCAGGCCGGCACCGGCCGGAAAGCCGCTGGCGGCCGCAAGAGCCCCCAGGACCGCGCGGTCGCTGATGTCGGCGGCCTCGACGAAGTGCGCCCGCAGCACCGCCTCGACGACGGCGTCCTGCAACGACGAACCGCCGTGGTCGTAGGCGAGGGAGACGAGGCGATGGGCGTCGGTCGGGTCGACCCGCCAGGCGGCGCCCCACGGCGGCCCCAGCCCGACCTCGGCGGCGACCCGTGCCGCCCGCTCTCCGCCCCCCACGGGCGACGCGTCGGGGACGTACCAGCTCAGCGCGCCGGCCACGACCGGATCACGCAGCGCCTGCGCCAACGGCTCGGCCGCAGCCGGCGCCGTGGGGTCGATCCGAAACGGCCGCCACACCACGTCCACGTCCTCGCCCGACCAGTCGGCCAGCGTCCGCTCGAGGCGGCGCTTGCCGATGTAGGCCCAGGCGCACACCACGTCGGCCCAGATCTCGACTCGCATGGATGGCATGCTAAGCGACAGCCATCGATTAGTCGACAGGTGTCGTACAAGCGACGGCTGTCGTACGGTGATGCGCGTGAACGTCAACGACCCGCGGGCCCGCCGCACCCGGGCCTACCTGCGGTCGGCCTTCCTGGAACTCGCCGCGGAACGCAGCCTGGCAGCCATCACGATCTCCGAGGTCGCCCGGCGCGCGGAGATCAACCGGGCCACCATCTNCCTGCACTNCCCCGATCTGGACGCGCTCGCCGCCGACGCGATGGGCGACGCCGTCGCCACCGTCACCCGCCTCGCCGGGCTCTGCCCACTCGACGCCCCGCCCGAGTCGGCCCCGGCCCCACTGGTCGACCTGTTCACCCATATCGCCGAGCACGCACCGCTGTATGCGCGGGCGCTCGGCGCCGAGGGCAATGCGTCGCTCGCGGTCCGTCTACGCGAGGAGCTGGCCGCAGCACTGCTCGCCCGCTTCACCGTCGGCGCCCGGCCCGCGGTCTCGGCCGGCGTGCCGCCCGAGCTGCACGCCGCCTACCTCGCCGGCGCGCTGCTCGGCGTCGTCGCGCAGTGGATCGGCGCGGACCTGCCCGGCTCGGCCGCCGACGCGGCGAACGCGACCTGGCGGCTGATGGCCGCCACCCGACCGGCGACCGCGCCGATCGAGCCGACCGCGCCGACCGCGCCGGCGCCGGCACCTGAGCCGGATGGGGCTGATCGTGCTGTCAGGGGCTGAGCTCGTGGCCGCAGAGGTTCGGCTCCACCACGACGTACCCGTTGCCGGCCGGGTTGGCCTGGACGAAGGAATAGCACGTGGTGGGGCGGGCGGCGCCGGCTCGGAAACTGATCGTNCTGATCAGCCCGTCGGCGTCGTAACTGTTCACCGCGCGCAGTCCGTCGATGAATCCNTGCCGGGTCGGGCAGCTCCCGGCGAGTTGCAGACCGCGCAGGAAGATGTCGGCGCTGATGTAGGAGATCACCGCGATGTCCTGCTCGGGCTGGGCGACCTGCGGAGCGAACTGGCGCATCGCCGNGAGATAGGCGTTGATCCCCGGTCCGCCGATCTCGAAAGGCTTGTAGAACACCGGCACGGAGATTCCCGCCGCCTGCGGACCGACGGCACGCAGCAATGCGTGGTCGTACCCGTTGGCGGACAGGACGACCTTCGGGTTGTGGCCTGCGTTGCGCAGCACGGTCAGGACTGCGACGAGGTCCTTCGGTTCGATGATGCCGACGATGGTGTCCGCGCGGGCGGCGACGATCCGCCGGGCGACCGCCACCGGATCGTCGACGCCCGTGGTGAAGGTGACCGCGCCCAGGACCTGGACGCCGGCCGCCGCCAGGCTGCGCGCGTATGTCGAGGCGGTGGTGGAGATGCCCGCAGACAGCGCGGTCTGCAGGATCACCGCGCGGCTGCCTCCCTGGTCCCGGACGAACCGGCCCTGGGTGTCGACGGCCGAGTCGGTGGCCGTGGTGGCGGCGAACATGTTCCGGTCCTGCGACCAGACCTGCTCCGAGGCCAGGCCCGTCACCGGGACGCCCTGCTGGGCGAGGTAGCCGGCGCTGCCCGACGCCGCGACGGACAGTTCGACGACGCCGAAGACCCGCCGCTGGTCGACGAGGTCGCGCGCGGCGATGCCGTTCGTCAGCGGCGAGCCCTGGTCGTCGCGCCACTGGTAGACGACGCGGCGCCCGTTGACCCCGCCGGCGGCGTTCACCGCCCCGAGCCGCGCGTCGATCCCCGCCCGAGCCGCCTCGAAGATCGGCGAGACCGGCCCCGAGTCCGGGTACAGCACGCCGAGATCGATCCGGTCGTCGCTCACCCCCGGGCTGGCGCAGGCCGCGACCGACGACGTGTCACCCGGTCCGCATCCCACGAGCGTGACCCCCGCAACGGCAAGCGCGGTGACGACCGCCCAGGCGCGCGGGCAGCGGCGGGTGGATGTCCGGTGGCGCGAGAACACGAGAACCCCTGAACGGCCGTCGTGACAGAAGAGGAGGCGACCCGAAAACGCGGTGGAGGGCCTGGCTTGCCACACCAATCACGAGGTGACAATCCGCGGGTCGATCAGAAAGACAGAGACCGGAGCGAACCATACCAAGTCACCGTCATCATGATGCCGCCGCCTGCACACGGCGGGCGCACACTCACCAATCAGGGAGAAGATACGCCAGAAACGTCGAATTCCCGTTCCCCGCCATTCATCCGCCGGCCACCGGGTCGTTCTCCGGCCGCCCCTCCAAGCAGCGGCGGCCTGCAATTCAACCATCCATTGCTTCGGCTGTCCCGACTTTCCGACAACACGTGATCACCGTTACAGCCAGAGCCGTCCGGCCTGGTCGCCGCGCCGCCGTGGACGGCGGATAGCGTCGAGCGGGTGGTCGGAAGCGAGCGGTACGCGGTCCGCGATGAGTATCGGACGCCCGTGGATGTGCTGCTGTTGGNGCTGCGCGAGGGCCGGCTGCTGCTGACTCGGCGGGCAGGCGACATCTACGGCAGCGGGTGGTGGGCGCTGCCCAGCGGACGTCTCGAGCCGGACGAGGACGTGGTGACCGCGGCCGTCCGCGAGCTGGACGAGGAGCTGGGACTCCGGGTCGAGGAGGACGACGTCGTCTTCGTCGGCGTCACCCATGCCCTGCCCCCGGACAGCGNCGCCCGGATCGGCTTCGGCTTCCTCGTCGCCCGGTGGGCGGGTGAACCGACCATCCGGGAGCCCGAGCTGTGTTCGGAGCTGCAGTGGTCCGCGCCCGCCGAGCTGCCGGAGCGGACACTGCCCTACACCAGAGAGATCGTCCGCCTGTATGTGCAGGGCGAGCACTTCTCCCGCCCCGGTTGGCCGCCGAGCACCCCGCCCCGCCCGGCGGGCTGAGAAGCAGACCACCGGCAGCCTGCTCGGCTGCACCTGCAGCGAAGCAGGGACATCCGACATACCGTGGATATGGGTGGTGCAACCTCCAGCGGAGGAGCGGNGATGACGGACGACGCACGGGATCTCGGCACCTCGAAGAACGGACCGGACGGCGCTGTACGGGCCAGCGACGCGGACCGGACGCGCACCGCCGACTGGCTTGCCTGGGCTGCGGGAACCGGGCAGCTCACCCTGGACGAGGCGGATGAGCGGCTGGCCCACGCCTACGCGGCCCGCACCCTCGACGAGCTCGCCTCGCTCACGGCGGACCTGCAGCCCAGGCCGCAACCCGCCGCGCCGCCGGCACAGCGTCCCGGCCTGCGCGATCGACTGCACGGGCTCGACCTGGCCGGTCCGCCGCATGCCGTGATCCCGGTCGCGATCCTCGCCCTTTTCCTCGTTCTGCCGGTCCTGACGCACGGCGCGATGTGGTTCCCCTGGCCCCTCATCATCGTCGGGATGATCGCCGGCAAGGCGCACCACCGCCATCACCACGCACCGGGACCTCACCGACGTCGGGACCACTGAGTATCCCGTCGCTCTGACGGATCCGGCCGCCGAGTGTTCGCCGGAAGATTCCCGCGCATGCGGGGACGACACGCTCGGCAATCTTCCCGCATTCCTGGACGAGGGAAGATCCCTGCGCCTGCGGATACGACGGCCCGGTGCACCGCGATGACTCTGTGGAGCGGAGAAGATCCCCGCGCGTGCGGGACGACCAGATCGTCGCCGGGGAGGGTGGTGATGTCCAGAGAAGATCCCCACGCGTACGGGGACGACTGAAGGGTGACCCGCTTGCCGGAGTGCAGGCCCGGAAGATCCCCGCGCGTACGGGGACGACTCGCTCTGGCGCGACCAGGTCGCGGCGCCCGTGGGAAGATCCCCGCGCATGCGGGGACGACACGACGCCACGTGGGCGGAGGTCGTCGACGCCGGGAAGATCCCCGCGCGTGCGGGGACGACCCCGAC
>NZ_LJJX01000054.1:35020-45426 GCF_001421075.1 Frankia sp. CpI1-P
GGGAAGATCCCCGCGCGTGCGGGGACGACGCTTGCTGACCTGGGGGTTTAGCGGCGTTGGCGGGCGAAAAGCATCAGTCCGTCGTAGTCGACGGGGTGGGTGCGGTCGCGGCCGGNGGTGCGGGCGGACCAGCCCTGCTCGTTGGCGGCTGGCTCGATCATGATTGCGTGGCCGTCACCGACGCGGTCAGCGAGGACGGTCCAGAGGCGGTCGCGGACGCGGGCGCTGGGGTTGCCGACGAAGACGCCGGGAGCGATCTCGATCATCCATCGGGTGAGGTGGCCGCGGAGGCCCTCAGCGACGGCGATGAGGACGACGACGGTCACCAGGGCGGGGGTGGCTGGTCGGTGTCGGGGCCGGTGACACCGACGATCGTGGTGTCGTCGGTCCCGTCGGCGAGGTCGATCGCCCAGTTGACCCCGCCGGGGACATGGCCATCGACGTCGTCCCACAGGTGCAGGGCGTCGGCGTCGTCGATGTCCGCGTCCGCGTCGTCGAGGAGAAGGTCCTTGATGTCGTGGATGATGCGGGCCATGAGATGACCGTCGGCGACCCGGTCCCGGAAGGCGGTGCGGATGTCGCGTTCCTCGACCAATCCCGCAGCGGCGAGATCGAACGCCAAGGGAATCGTGTATTCGGCCTTGTACAGGTCGGCGATGTCGAGAACGAACGACGTGGCCGCCCCGGTGTGGACGAAGCCGAGGGCCGGACTCGCTCCGATGCCGACGATGGCCGCATGGCAGATCCCGTACAGGCAGCTATGCCCTGCGGACAGCAGTCGGTTGACGTCGTCGCCGTCGGCGAACGGGTCACCGTGCGTGTAAACCCGCCGGTTCCAGGTGACGCCGGCGCGGGCCGCGTGCGCGCGGTAGATCTTCTTGATTCGGGCGCCTTCCCGGCCTCGTAGCTGCTGCATGGTGGCGGTGCTGACGTCGTCGTCGGGGAACCGCTTGCCGTACATGCGCCGGGCGACGTCGAGGCGTTCCTTCGTCCGGGTGACGAGATATGCCTGCCGCATCAGCAGGCCGGCGCCGCGACTGGCGCCCAGGCCGGCGGCGTACATCCGCACGCCTCGTTCACCGACCCAGCACACGGCGGTTCCGGAGTCCGCGAGCAGGCGGACCGCGCCACTGGTGATACGGGTTCCGGGACCGAGCAGGACGGTCGCGATGAGGGCCGCGGGGACGCGCACCGTGCGTTCCTTATTGACCAGGACGATCGCGTTGTCGGCCCGGTCGACGTGGCTTTTCTCCACGTAGAGGGTCGAGATCCGGTCCTCGACGCGGTGCAGGTCCTGCGGGTCGGACAGCCACCACATGTCAGCCCCCGACCGGCGCGGCGAGCAGGGGCGCGAGGGTGATCAGGCCGCAGCCGTAGGCCTTGGCCGGNCCGACGNCGTGAAGCAGGGTCTCGCGCGCCCGGGCGGGGTCGCTGACGCGGAGAGCGCCCTCGAACGTCGCGGTGTTGAGCACGACCCGCCGGCCGGTCCGCGTCCCGTCGGCCGCCCGCTTGGTGAAGGAAAGCCGTTCGCGGGCGGTGAGCCGCAGCGCCGGTGCGCCGCGGTCCGGGCCAGGATCGGCGTCGGCTGGCTGGCCGAGGGGTTCGCCGTCGAGTTCGGCGGTGGTGAGCAGGGTGAAGCCCCAGCGGTCGACCCGATCGGTGAGCCAGGCGGTCTGGTGCGCGGCGGTGCGGTGGCCGACGCGGACGCCGCGGGGGCNGGGGCCGGCAAGGTGTTCTCGTTGGGCCGGGGAGGGTTTGTCGGGGGTTCGGGTGGCGCTGACGGTGTTGGNACGCAGCCGGAAGCGGAACTCGCGGCCGGCCTGGAGGCGGTCGAGCAGCGGCTGGTAGTCGCGCACGGCGATCTGCGGCTCGTCGGCGTGAATCCAGCCGGCCTGTTCGACGAGGTGCTCCCATGACGGGGTGGACTCGGTGAGGACGAGGACCTCGGCGCGGTGGGACCGGCTGCCACCCCGGGTCGCGTCAGCGTTCTCGACCCTCCACAGGACCCGTTCGGTGACGGGTTGGCGGGACAGGCCGCCGAGGACGGCGGCGTGCAGGCGCTGCGGGTTGTTCAGCAGCGCCTGGGCGCCGGTGCGCAGCGGGTTCAGCCAGATGCGAGACAGATAGGTCATGCCCGGTCACCATCCGAGGAGCGCGAAGGGATCATGCGGCGGGGCAGCGGCGTCGGCGGCGAGGTCGGCGTCGTCCAGGTCGTAGGGGGGCGGGAGGTGGACCCAGGTCTGGCGGATCCGGCGGCTGGTGAATCCGCGCTCGTGCGGGTCGAAGCCGGTGGGCAGGTCGTGGCGGACATCGGGGCCGGCGGGGTCGTCGACGGTGACGGGCAGGTCGACCGCGGCCGGGCGGGGACGCCGGCTGCGGATGAGGGCGTCGCGGTGCTGCGGCCCGGCCTGCCAGGGCACCCGGCCGAGCACGTCGACAACGTCGCCGGGCCACAGGTCGTCACCGCTGTCGGCGGCGAGGAGCAGCGGCTGGGTCGGTGGGCAGGCGCGGCGGCCGAGGGCGAGCGGGTAGGCGGGGTTGCGTAGCGCGTCGGCGAGGGTCGCGAGGACGGGTTCGGGCGCGGCGACGGCAGCGACGAACACCGCGTCCTGTAGGTAGAACCGCTCGGTGAGGTGGGTGTGCTTGGCCGGCGACGTCGGCTTCTGGGCGCCCTTCGCGCTGACGGCGGTCGAGGGCAGCGGGCGGCCGCGGTAGTCGCTGACGGTGTGGTAGTCGCGCAGCAGGGTGCCGGGCTGGTCGGTGCGGACCCCGAGAGTGAGGTCGAGGAGGTCCTCGATCGGGTCGGTGCGGCGGCGGCCCTGCGCGGCCGCGAGCAGTCCGACGATGCCGCTCTTCGTCGGTTCGGCCTGGGTGTCGCGGCGATTGAACATGCTGCGCGTGCCCCAGGACTGCATCGGGGCGGCGAGGCGCAGGGCCAGGCAGTGGCCGGCCCGGGACTCGGTCATCGGGTGACGCCCGCCAACCGCTGGCGGGCAGCGTCCACGACGGTGCTGATCACCTCGTCGAAGGGCCTTGCCGCGCCGAGCACCTCGGTCAGCGTCTGAGCGGTCGCCACGTTGTCGGGCGTGCGGTAGGTGGAGGCGACGAGTTCGGGACGCAGGCCCCACAGCGAGGTGGCGGTGCGCATCTCGGCGCCGAATCGGGCGACGGACCNGGCCAGGATGCCCTGCCGACCGGCCGACACAGGCTGCTCGAAGGCGGAGACGAGGTTGACCGGCTGGTCGGCGCGGACCGCGACGGTGAGCAGGTTCGGCACGGTGCGGTGGGCGAAGGAGTTCTGGTGGCCGGTCGGCATGGAGGTGGTGAACGCCGTGAGGAACACTCGCAGCGCCTCCAGGGTGGCCTCGACGTCGCCGGCCAGGTTCTCGGCGAGCTGGTGCAGGCCGACAGTGGCGAACCGGTAGAGCGTCGCGGACTGGAACTCGACCGTGCCGATCATCCCGGCGCCGGTCTCGCCGCGGGCGTTCTCGTCGTCGACGGCGGTGTAGTAGTCGAACTCGACGTCGACAGCGTGGGTGGACAGAGCGTGCGCGACCTGGGTGGCGGCGTCGACGTTGAGGGTCGCGAGGTCGGCGACCATCCGGCCGAACAGCGCGACGTCGATGGGATGGCCGCTGCCGAGGGTCGTCAGGACCGGGAGGTCCTTCACCGCGTCGGCCAGCTCCTTGTCATCGAGCTCGACCAGGCGCGGGATGTCGTCGGCGACGAGGTCGACGAGCCGCTCAAGCTGGGGACGGCCGAAGAACAGCAAGTAGGCCGTCTCCGCCGCCTTCTTGCCGGCGCTGATCTTCAGACCGCTGAGCAGGCTGGTGGCGATCCGGGTGGCGGACTCGGCGTCGAGCCCGCTGCGAGCGGCGAGCCGGTCGGCGAGCAGCGCGGAGATCCGCTTGGTGCGGGTGCCGAGGCGGTCGGGATCGACGTGTTCGGCGAACGCTGTCCGGGTGGCGCGCTTCCACGCCTGTGAGCTGACCCGGGCACGCTTGACCCCGCCGTAGACCGCCTGCTTCGGGGTACCGGCGTCGTCCCGGTTGAGGTTGGACGGCGGGACGGTCTGCAGGATGTGGACATCGATGTAGCAGCGCATCGGCTGGTGTTTCCTTCGGCTGGGTCAGGATGGTTGGCGTCCGGCGCGCGGGCGCGACACCGGGCAGTGATGCGTACGGGTCAGGACGTGCCGGGCGCGCCGGCGTCAGCGGCGGCGGCACCAGCGGTCTCGCCGCGGCGCGGGCGGAAGAAGTACTGGCTTCCCCAGCGGCGCCGGACCTCGCCGATGCTGCTGGGGTTCTGCCAATCGATCAGGTCGTGCCACAGGGCGGTGTAGTCGAGGCCGATGGTGAGCTGGCGGAACTGCCGAACGAGTCCGCGCAGGTGATAGGCGGCCTCATCCAGGCCGGTGGCAGTGGCGGCGGTGTTGAACCGGCGGTCGACCGCGTCGGGGCTGAAGGAGCCGCTGTCGTGCAGGCGCAGGGCCGCCGTTCCAAGTCCGATGCCGACCTGGTGCGCCGGGACGGACAGTGACTGCTGGTGGATGGCGTAGAGAGTGAGCGCGACGTGCTCCGCCTGCAGGCGGGGGCTGATCTTGCCGTCGGCGGTGAGAGTGGTGTAACAGCGCCACATCTGGGGGGCCTCGCCGGGGGCGCGGCCGACGCCGCGGCGCAGCGCTGCCAGGTCGGCGCCATCGGGTCGGCCGCCGGTGTGGTCGCGTTCCCAGAAGTGCCGACGGGGGGCCGTCCCGGTGGAGGGGGATGGCGCTGTCCCGGGCGATGTCCCGGCTGCCTCGGACATCCGATCTCCTTGTGGTTGTGGCGTCAGGCGGCGGCAAGGTCGCGCCGGTTGTCCGCATCCCGGCCGAGGACGTCGTTGAGGGTGCGGCGCAGAGAGGTCTCGGCGACGGCGAGCCGGGCGCCGAACAGTTCGTCGGGGTGNGGGCCGAGGAACGCGCGCGGGCCGGCGGTGGACAGCAACGGGTCGACCGTCTCCCAGATCACCTGGCGGGCGATGACCTTCCACGCCAGCTCGGCCTTCGCGGCGTCCTGCGGGTGTCGCGCGAGCCCGGCCAGCAGCCGGCGCACGGTCGGGGTGAAGTTGTGCACGAGCATGTCGCCGAGCCGCTGCCCCTTGTCCCACGGCAGCTTCTCCCCCGCCCCGGCGGCTTCCCGCAGGGTGTCGCCGAGCCGGTTGGCGGCGACCCGCAGGCTCTCGGCCTGGTCGGCGACGGCCAGCACGACTCGGCGGACCTCCGAGTCGCGCAGCAGCGCGGTGACCGGCAGCGGGATCTCGTCGACGGTCACCTCGTCGATCACCGCCGACTGGGTGCCGTACTGCACGCCGACCGTGAGCACCCGCAGTGCCAGGTCGGCGGGCAGGATGCCGTCCTCGCGCAGGCCCGCGGCCTGGGACAGCAGCTTCGGTGCGGAGACCTTCTCCCCGGGGGTGGGCACGGTGGCCAGCAGGGCTTCGAATCCGCGCCAGGCCGCGCGCCCCGACTGGTGGCGCACCGGGCGCACCGGCGGCTGGCCGGCCTTGGGCTTGTCGACCTGCCGCCAGGCGGTGTGCGGTTCGAGGTGGTGCACCGAACCCAGGAGNCGATCGCCCGCGGCGAGCACCACCTGCCGCACCGAGATGCCGCCGGGGACGGTCGGGTCCTCCTGCGGGATGAGGCGGATCCGCCGGGACTGCCAGGTCAGCAGGTCTAGCAGGCCGCGGGGCGGCCGGATCATCCAGCGTGGCCCGGCTGGTGCCTCGCTGGCCCACTGCGGCCGGTCGTCGGGGCGTCGGCCGGCGGGCAGGATCGGGAGGTTGAGCATCAGCGTGTGGAACAGCGTCTCGCCCAGGGGGACGACGACGCCGAGCTGACCGAGCGGCCCGGTGTGGTTGCCGGTCGTCTTCCCGCCCTTGACCTGCGGGTCGCCCACCACGCCCGTCTTGATCGCCGCGGTGTCCCAGCAGTGCGCCGCGAGCAGCGCCCGCGCGGCCGCGGCCGGCGAGAGCCGAGGCGGATCGCTCTCGGTCCGGGAACTGAACAACGGGACGCTGTTGCCGGCGGCGAGCCGCGGAACCAGCAAGGACACCGGCCGGGTCTCGTTCTTCGCCGTGTGCAGTCCCGCGACCTGCGCAAACGGCCTTTCGGTGGAGAAGAGGCTGAACTGGTCGGCACGCGCCGTCAGGTATTCGGTAATGCGCTCGCCGTCAAACACGCCGACGTCCCACCGCTGTGCCCAGTCGTCGTCGGTACGCAGCACACCACATGCTTCGAGGAGTACGGGCAGCAGCACCTGACGCAGGATCGCCACGGCCTCCAGCGGATCGTCCAGAGCAAGCCCGTCAATCTCCTGCGCGTGGACAAGCGCATCCCGGATCCCGACCTCGACCCGGACCCCTCGCNGGTCGACCGGAATCCACCCAGCATCGATCAGACTGAAATCATCCACCTGTTTCCCCCGTCCGTCCCAGGCCCCTCGAACCGCATCGCCACCAGAGATGTATCAGGGCCCACCGACAGTTTTCGGACCCGAGTATGTGTGCCCGATCCAGGAACCTCAGTGGCGGGATCCACCCGCGGCCGAGCGCCTTCGACCGCGAGCATGGCGACGCGCCCGATAGCGGTAAAACTCCTTCCAGAGCTCAGTACGATCCTCGGATCGCTGAGGGACGATAGCAGCGAGTATTCCGAGCACCGCCGTCGCCGCCAACGCCACCCACCAGGCGGCGCCGTCGAGTCCAAGAAGCGGAGGGCCCGCGAGCCACAGCGTCGGGGGTAGGGTCCGCGCCTGAAGTCGCACCTGACGCAAAGGGTCACGTTGCGGAACATCATCGATCGCCAGCAACAACCTAGCAGATTGACCTAACTGGGCATCAGCGGACTCTGCAAGCTGGGGAGGCCGCTACAGTGGAGACGCCCAGCCACGCTGGGGTTGCCCTTGGGCGTCCGCCGACCTGGCGTCGTCCCCGCACCCGCGGGGTTCCCGTCAACTGCTGACGTCGTCTGGGCGGGTGACTCAACTTGCAGTCCGAGCCACCTGCCCAGCGACGGATCCCGAACACCAATCACCGGTTGCCAGCCGAGACTACGAGGCCGAGGTTGTTGTCGTAGCGTAGATCGCGGCCGCCGAGGGTGGCGGCGTGCTGGTCGTCGAGGATGAGGGCGCGGGTGCGGCGCAGCCAGGGGTCGCCGCCCCAGCCCGGCAGCGGGGTAAGCGTGGCGCGAGCCGCGGCCGTGAGCTCCGGGACGGCGGGCAGCCGGATCACCGAGCCGACGACCTCCTCCAGCACCGCGTCGTCGGAGACGGCGACCTCGCCGCTCGGGCCGAGCCGTCGGCCGGACAGAGTCAGGTAGCCGCCGGCTGGTGCGCGGCGGACGAGAACGACCTCGATCGACTCCTCGCCGTCCCGCACGACCGCGGCGACCCGCTCCTCGGTCTCGAGCGCGGCGGTCCCGTTGTCGTGCAGACCCGCGAGCGTGGGCAGGCCCAGCCGGTCCTCTCCGGCGAGCAGGAACGCCGAGGCGTTCACCCGGCGGCGGGCCTCGTCGCCCTCCCACGCCGTCCGCGCCGCGGCGAGCGCGTCCGCCCAGCCAGGCGGTCCGAGGGGCGCATCGCCGTAGCCGGTGGCGACGAGTCCGGGAACGTGTTCCGGGATCGACCAACCGGGGCCCTTGGCCGCGTCGGCGACGAGGGCCGCGGCCCGCAGGAGCAGGTGATCCCCGTAGACGGCCCGGCTCCCCCCGGGATAGCGCGGGACGTCCTCGCCGGTGAGCCGCAGCCCGCTGACGATCACCTCCGGCCCGCGCAGGTTCGCCGGCCGATCGGACGATGGGCGTTCGTGCCGGTGCAGCCGGCCGACGCGTTGCAGCAGCAGGTCGACGGGCGCGAGATCGGTGATCAGGACGTCCACGTCGACGTCGAACGACTGCTCGGCCACCTGGGTGGCCACCACGACCAGCCGCCGGGGCCGGGCGGCGGCGCCCGTCCGGCCGGGCGGGCCGAGCCGGTCGACGACCTCGGCGGTGCGGTGGGCCCGTTCGGCGGCGGTGAACCGGGAGTGCAGCAGGACGACGTCCGCGCCGAACGCGGCCGCGAGCTCGGCATAGACGTCCTGGGCGCGCCGGACGGTGTTGCAGACGACGAGGGCGCAGCCGCCGTCACCGACGGCGCGGGTCACCGCCGCGGCGACCGTCCGCGGGTCGAACGCGTCGTCCTCGTCGAGGATCCGCACGTTGACCGGCGTCGACGGGCGCCACGGCTGAGCGGACACGCCGGCGAAATCCGGCTCGCCGCCGCGGGTGAAGACCGCGGTTGTGCTCGGGTAGCCGTCGGGCGTGGGCAGCGCGGCGAGGTCGACGTCGCGGCACTGCAGAGCACCCTGCAGGTAGGCGCGGGCGAGCTGCTCGCGCAACGCCGGGGGCAGCGTCGCCGACAAGACGATCACCGGCACGCCGGAGTCGGCCAGCNAGCGCAGCGCCTCGAACAGGAACTGCGCCATGTACACGTCGTAGGCGTGCACCTCGTCGAGGATGACGACCCGCCCGGCGAGGCCGGCGTGGCGCAGCATGACGTGCTTCGTGCGGGTCGCGGCGTGCAGGAGCTGGTCGACCGTGCCGACCGTGACCGGGGCGAGCAGACCCCGCTTGGCACCGAGGAACCAGTCAGCGGCCGCCGCCGGACCGGCCGGCGGCGCCTCGGATCGCGCCGCGGCGCCCGCCCGGCCCTCGCCGTCCACGCCGAACTCGTCGCCCAGACCGAATGCGTCGCCCATGCCGTAGTCATCGGTCATGCCGAAGTCGTCGAGGTCGTCGTGCACCCCGGCGAAGCTGATCTGACTGCGCAGGGCCGCCCATTCTGGATTGAAACGCGCCCGGCCGTGCAGCAGACCGATCGGCACCTCGACGTCGACCGCGGCGAGCCAGGCACGCACTCGACTGAACATCGGGTCGCTGGTCGCCTGCGTCGGCATTCCGACATAGACGCCGTCCGCGCCGACCTTCGCGGCCAGTACCTCCGCGGCGGCGAACGCGGCCTCCGTCTTGCCCTCACCCATCGGCGCCTCAAGAATCAGCAACCCCGCGCCCGGCATGTCCCGGGCCAGTTCCACCGCCGCAGACTGCGCGGCGCGAGCCGCTTTACCGAACCGGTGCCGGACGAGATCGTGCTGGTCTACGGGCACGAGGTTCGGACGCCGCCAGCCGCCACGTAGTCCCAGTTCTTCCCAGGCTTTCCGGGCGCGGTCCCTGGCGGCAGCCATCGACACTTTCGTCGGATCAGACAGCCCGCCGAAATGCGTGTGATCGNTCGCGATCCAGTCGGCCATGATGATCAGGCCAGACAGGGTGAGCTGGTCCCCGCGGCTCGGTGTCCTCGCCTCCCCCAGACCTGGCAGATCGACACCGAGGTCGGCGGCGACCCGATCGACGAACGCCTGCTGGGCCTGCGGCCAGAGGCCGACGCCATGCGCCACACCAGGGTTGACCAGCCTGTCCCGGCCAGGAATCCGGCCATGATGACCCGCAACCAGCGGCCACACCCAGTTGCACGCCTGCCGGCTCCACCCGACCTGCGGCAGGTACCCACGCAGGATGACCGCACCGGCGCGCGCATGATGCCAACGCCGCCCCTGCTGCGGGCTCACGCTCTTCCAGTCGAAACCCGCCGCTCGGACCCGTGCCGCCAGGCCGTCGTCCTTCATCTGAAAGGCCGGCGTCGCCTTCCCGACGTCATGCAGCCCGCACACCAACGCGAACAATGCCCGCCCCTGCCCGTCGCTGACCGCGTCGAGCCGTTCCCGGATCACCGGCGCCAGATACCGATCCCAGACCAGCTCCCCCACTGCGGCCGTATCCAGCAGATGCCCGAGCAGAAGATGCATCGAACCACCCCCCTTCTCCGCCGACTTCCCCCACACCACTCCCAGCGCCAAACTCTCCACACACACCCCTCTCAAAGATTCCACTCAATCGCATTCCAGAGACAAGCAGAAAACGCCCCAAGACCCATCATCCACAGGATATATTTCCGTGTAGTCAAAAATGACAAGGCACGAAACCTGCGACATACAGAACTCCCGCACTTGCGGGAACAATTACCGGCCGATGGTGTCGAGCACGGAGATGACGGGAAGATCCCCGCGCATGCGGAGACGACGACGCGGGGTGGAGGGCGTGAAGCACGACCCATGGAAGATCCCCGCGCAGGCGGGGACGACACCGAGGTCGACCACTGGGATATGTCCCCGCCCGGAAGATCCCCGCGCGGCGGGGACGACGGGTCGGGACCGGGTCACTCCGTGGGCCGTTCCGGAAGATCCCCGCGCGTGCGAGGACGACCGAGCCGGGTGGCGATACCCAGCCTCCGTGACGGGAAGATCCCCGCGCGTGCGGGGACGACCAGCAT
>NZ_LJJX01000055.1:0-41688 GCF_001421075.1 Frankia sp. CpI1-P
AGTTGGAGCTGGACCCTCCCGACGGGTTGCGGGTCTTTGGGCCTGCGGATCTGTCGGTGGAGCAGCACGCCGACCTTGATCAGCTTGCCGAGCAGATTGTGGGGGAGGCGGTGCGGCGGGCTCGGGTGGGGGGGCCGGGCCTGGTGGTGCATGTGGAGGGTGGGGGCAGTGGTCGGCCGCTTGCTTTTGGCCGTGCGGCGCGCTCCGGGCAGTATCGTGCGCNGTCGGCCTGGCAGGTGCTGGCGCCGGTGCTGGCCCGGCGGCTGGCAGCGGTCGGTCTGCCGCCCGGCGCGGTTGGGCACGAGACGCATACGCGAGGTGCCGGTCCGACGTCCGGGCCGATGCAGGTCGACGGGTCGGCTGCTTCATGGGAGGCGTGGGAGCGTCGTCGGGTGTCGATCTGGCTGGCCGAGGACCCGACGGTCCGCCCGCCGGCCCTCCGCCCACCGGCCATCCCGGCGCCGGCGCCGGAGGGGCCGGAATCGGCCGATGCGATCACGTACGCCTCCACGCTGCGTCTCGGCCAGCAGTCCGCTCCGCCGATGGTGGCGCCTGTCCCGCGGCCGGTCGAGCCGGTCTCGCCACCAGTGGAGATGACGCCTCTGGAGCCTGCGGCGACGCCTCTGGAGCCTGCGGCGCTGCTCCCAGAGCCTGCGGTGTTGCAGGTGGGGTCCACCTCGTCGTCGGTGGAGTCCGCTCCGGAGCCGGTGGAGTCCGCTCAGCCGGAGGCCGTGCTGCCCGTGGTCGACGCTGTCCCACCGGCGGTGGCAACGCCGGCAGCACCGCGGGCCTTCGGCTTCTCCTCCCCGGAGTCGCCCGCCCCGGAGTCGCCAGAAACGTCGTCGTCCGATCCGGCGCTTCCGTTCGACGAGAGTGATCTGCCGGGGCTGTTGGCTTCTCCGCCGCTGGAGCCGCCGCGTCTGTTCGACGATTCGGCCGCCGATTCCACACATGGTGAGGAAAGCCCGCCTGTGGATGGTGACGGGGTGCCTGGGCCGGTGTCTCCGGTTGCCGATTTGTCCGTGTACGAGTCCGATGCCGGGGAATCCGATTCTGCTGACTCGGATGCTGGTTCGCTGGCGCCGGTGAATGTTGAGGATCTCGCTGTTCGGGTTGATTCGGGGCGTGGGCTGGTGGTGGGGGAGGGGATGGCGGGGCTGGCGGAGGGGTTGGTGGGCCAGCCGCATGTGACGTCGGTGTTCCTGCCGCGGACGGAGGACGGTGAGCTGGGAGTGGCGTCGCGGGCGGGTGGTGAGGTGGTGCCGGTGACGTTGGAGGTGTTGCGGGCGATGCTGGCGGCGGCGGGTTGGCGGGGTGGGCCGGTTCAGGTGTGGGCGCCGAGTGGGCCGGCGGCCACGGCGGCCGATCAGAATGACACGGATTCCGACTCCGACTTTGACGAGGATCCGGAGTTTAGTCGGCTGGTCAACCAGCTGCGGGCTTTCTCCCGGAATCCGGCGAGGTGGTTCCTGCTGCCGACGGAGTTCTGGCTGCCTGAGCAGGGTGCTTCGCAGCGGGTGGTGGAGGGACGTCTGACAGCGCAACCTGGTCGCTCGGGGCGTGCCTGGCGGGAGGTGCGGGCGCGCCACATTCCGGGGGAATCGCTGAGAGTTCCCTCATGGCTGTCTGTGGCGGAGGATGGCTCTCTGGCGCTGGCCGAGATTGAAAGCCCGATGGAATGGAATGGTGTCCTTGCGTCGGTGACGTTGGCGGATTATCTCGATCAGCTTCCTTTGCTGCAGGCGTTGAACCGGGCGAACACCGNGGTCCTCGATGTGGTTCTTCCCTCGCATGAGGGAGGCGTCGGGATGACCCGGCCCGATGGTACCCGGGTGCGTTTCCGTGATGATTTCGAGGATGATCCCGGGGACGGGGTCGCGGGTCCCACGTTTGCGGAGTTCCTGCAGCGGGAGCTCGGGGACGTCCGGCATTTCAGGGCTTTGCGGTTGTGGACCGCGGGTGGGCCCGGCCGGTCGGAGCGGATGTTGGAGCGTTTCGCGGCCAGTACCGGCCTGGAGGTGCTGGTGCTGGACGCGTCCAGCCATGGGGCCTTCGACGGTGCGGGGCCGCGATCGGTGGATGGGCAGGGGCGGCCGACGCCGTGGCGGGTGATCGGGCCGTTGGCGGATCAGGGTGCCAGCAGGTGGGAGTCGGTCGACGGGGTGGCACGGCCGCGCCGGGATGACGCGGTCGTCCGCACCAGCACCGGGCTGATCCAGCAGGGTTCCGACTCGTCGCCGGAAAACGTCCGCGAGTCTCCCAACAGGGATGACCTTTACGATGTGCGGAACTTCCGTGTCCGGCGCAACGCTGCCGGCGAGCCCGAATTCATGATTGGCCGCCGGGACGGGACGTTCTACGCTCGATCACCCGTCGAGATGGTGGAGTTTTTCGAGCGTCACGGTTGGAATCCGGGTCGCCAGCCGCTCGTCGTCGCCGAGCCGCTCGACACCTACGGCAGCGACCCGGACTGGCTGATCACCCTGCGCCAGGAGGCGTGGCGGCAGGTCGGTGCCGCCGCCGGTGCGTTCGTGTTCGCGCCGGCTCTCGACAACGACGTTCTGATCGCCGCGGGCCTGCATGCGAGGGTCGCCCAACGTCGCGGGCGGGCCCGGGGGGCCCGGGGGGTCTGGGACGTCCTGCACGCGCCTGCCGATCGGCCGGTTCCCCTGGTGACCGATCCGCTGGGCCGGTTGTGGGCGCCGGACGCACCGGCGTGGCTACAGATGACCGGCAACGGGCTGGCGGCCCCCACCGAGGTCACCGCCCAGCGAAACCTGATGCAGTATCTGAGACCGAGTCTGGGATACCCGCCGGGTGTGTTCGCGCTTGATCTTCCACTGCTGCCGGACGGTGGTCTCGGGGTGACCCTCGGAGATGGGAGTGTGCGCCCGCTCGCAGAGATCGGGACGGAGACGGTCGTGGCCGCCGCGGAGGCGGCGCGGCGCGAGCCGTTCGGGACGGTGGTGCTCTGGACGCCACCGCCCGACTCCGCCGNCGCCGATCAGAACTTCGCGCGTGACACCGAGAGTCTTGCCNCCGCCTTCGGCCGATCGGTCGTCCGGATTCAGTTCGGGATGGACCCGTTCGTGAGCCGTGACGTTCCAGGCGGCCCAGCCGTGCGTCCGGAGAACAGGGCGCGCGGGGTGGGCGAGACCGGTGCGCGGCCGCTTGAACTGAATATCGTCCGCCCGCCTACGGGAAGGGGGATCCCGAGCTATCTGACGATCGACGGCAGGTCCCAACTCGTCGAGAGCATCACGGATAACCACGGGGTGCAGTCGTTCGAGAGCGGGGCGCTGCTGTTCGGCGCGAGCAGCTCCGATCCCGCCGCACGGGCCGAGATCGCCTCTTGGTACAAGAATCTGCACGCCATGCCCCCGGTCGCCGGCGGCTTGCCGCTCGTGGTGGTGCACACGAGCCCGTCGGACGAGCCGTCGTGGCGACCGGAGCGGCTGGATCCGCTCGACGCCGAGACGGTGAACGCATTTCTGCGCAATGCCTTCCTTCAGCCTGGGCAGGAAGCCCTGCCGGCCTCGCCGATACGGTTGATCACGACCCGAGTCGGGGGGAATCGGGCGCTTCTCGAACGGTTTGCCGNGGAGATCTCCGCGGCGCACGACGGCCAACCCGTCTATGTCGGCCACAACGCCACGTTTGTCGAGGACCTGCAGGACTTCAGCGCGGAGTCGTGGGTTCCCATCATCGCGGAGGCGGGATCCGAGGCCGCGGGTGGAGGACATCCGCCGGTCGTGGATTGGATCCAGGACAGCATGACGAATGTGCTGGTCCCCGTCGACCACAGTTTTGAGAGGCCGGAGTCCGACGCGTCGGAGTGGTATCTGGCCGATGCGTCGGCCGCAGATCTTCTGGCGGTGCCGCTGATCGATGGTCACGGTGTCTACGGGGTCGATCTGCGGTCGGTTGACGACGGGGAGAGAGGGCCGACGCCGAGGCGGCGTCCGGGTCGGTTCCTGGTGCTGGCCGACGGTCACCGGGACGTCGTGGTCGGCCATCATCCGTCGATCGGGACGCTGCGGATCCCGCCCGAGCAACTGGCCGCGATCATCTTGGCCCAGGCCCCGCCGGGCTTCACCGGGGCGGTCTACCTGGGTGTCGGGGGCCTGGACGAGCCGCCTGGCCTCCGGCGGCCCAGACCGGTGAGCACCGGGTACGCCGCGTTGCTGCGCGGTGAGCTCGGTCTGCCGGTGTATGCCACGCACCGCGACGAACCGGATTTCGACACCGACGGCATCTGGCAGGAGGCGCCCCGGCTGAGGTGGTCACCTCTGATCGGAGAGTTCACCGCGAGCGGCATGAATCTCCTGTCGGCGGATCTCGCCTGGTCCACGACGGATCTCGCGGTGGAAACGCGTCAGTTGATCGACATGGCGCGCGAAGCCGGTGCGTTCCCGGTGGTCATCGGCAGCGAGTTCGACGGCCGTCTGGTGTTGACCAGTCGTCGTGGCCTCGAACCGGCCGCCCCGCGACCGCTGGCTCGACTGCTGCGGGCCGAGATGGACCGCATGGGCGTCGCCGCCGATCAGCGTGTCACCTTCATCGCGGTGCCGGTTCAACCGACGCAGGGGGCGGGTTGGGAGGCCCGGGCGGAGCGGTTCATCACCGAAGCGGCCACCCACCTGCTGGCTGCGCCGGCCATCCGGCCTGCCGAGCTGGCGCAGGAGCCGCCGTCCTATCGGGGGCCGGGGACCGTCATGCGGTCGGGACCGGGGGGACACAGCCGGGTGGTGCCGGTGCCACGTGGTACTCCGAACGACGAGGAGGGGCTGCTCACGGCGGTTCTGCACAGCGCGGCGCGCCAGCATCCGGAGCATGACCTGGCGGAACTGTACGCACTGCTGCGCACCGCTCCCGGCCCGGTGGCCGGGGCGATCCAGGCCGAGCTCGGTAAGGCTGTGCTCGATGAGGCTGTGCTCGATGAGGTTGTGCTCGGTGAGGCCGAGCTCGGTAAGGCTGCGCTCGGTAAGGCTGCGCTCGGTGAGGCTGTGCCCGGTGAGGCTGTGCCCGGTGAGGCTGTGCCCGACGCGCCCGCCGCCGGCGGCGAGCGGTCCAATGATCGTTCGGTGGCCACCACGATCGTCGAGCTTCTGTCTGACGCCGAGGTGGCTGGGCTGGTTCCCGAGGAGGAGTGGGACCCTCGGGGCGCGCGGGAGGTGGTCACCGAGGCATTGGCCGAACGTCCGGATCATCCTATGTGGGAGCGCGTGGCGGACCTGTCGGCGCAGTCGCCGCGGGGGCGGCGCCGGGCCGAGGTGGTGACGGCGGTGCGGGAACAGGCCCGGGTGCTGGGGCATGTGCCGTCAGTGGCGCAGGTGCTCGGCGCGGCGATGCGGGGGGACTCGCCGTACGGCGGCGGGCTGGTTGCGGTGTTCGGTCGGGATGTGGTTCCGGGGCTGCTGGGCGTTCCGGTGGCCTGGGTTTCCGGGGACACGGTGGAGGCCGGCCCGGCGGAGGTGGTGCGGGTGTACGAGCATCCGGACTGGGACACGTCGCTGAGCCGCTATCACGGGGTGGAGCCCCTGGGGCAGGGGCAGGAGGTTCCTTCCCTGGCGAGTCCGACCGGGGAGGAGCCGAACCCGCCGGCCTCGGCGGCGGCCGTCCGGGATGCGGTGGAGGCGGCCCGGCGCATCGTGCGGGACCGTCTGACCCGGCTGCGGTCCACACCGCCCCCTACCCCGTCCCTAGATCCGCCCGGTCCTGTGCAGCCGTCCGGCCCCGTTCAGCCAGCCTCCCCCCAGCAGACCGACGCGGCTCAGCCATCGGATCTCGCTGCACGTCCGGAGCCCGAGGTCGGCCAGCCGACCTCGGTGGCGGGTCCGGCGGTGGGCACGGTGTCAGCCGATGGTCGGGACTTCCGGATTCTTCGGGTTACCGGTGACGGCCTGTGCTATTTCACGTCGGTCATCGTGGGCGCCCGGGATCAGGCGCCCGGTTCGCCGGTGGCGAGGATGACGGTGCAGCGGCTGCGGGAGCATACGCATGCCTGGTTCACGGGGCCGGCGGGGGAGGAACTGCGGATCGCGCTCGACCTGCCGGAACTGGGGGGNGGTCCTGCTCGGGTGGTCCGCGAACTGGCCCGGGGTCTGGGCCTGCCGGGCCTGCACTTCGTTCTCGGGGGATTGGAGGCGCTGCGGGACTGGGGCAAGACGCCCCGGTCCCGCCGGGACCGGGGCGAGGCGGCCCGTCTCCTCAACGATCTGGAGAGGTCGGTCACCCGGGAGCCGACCGATGATGTCTGGAATCGCCTGCTGTTGGTTTCACCGTTGCTGGCGAGCCTGGGGCCCCGGGGACAGTTCGTCGGGATGACGGTGAGTGATCTGGTGGCCCTGGCGATTCGTGACGCCGCCTGGTGGCAGACGCCGTTCTTCGACCGGGTTCCGGAAATTGTGGCTCAGGCGATCGATCTGGACGTGGTGATCGCGACGACCGGGTCCGCCGGCCTGACGGGAANCAACCATCTCCATCCGCCGTCGTCCGATGAGTCCCGGGCCAGCGTGTATGTGCAGTACAACGGCGTCGATCACTATCAGGCCATGGCACACGTCCCGACCGCGGAAACCGTCGGCGGCCAGACGGAGCCCGCCGGTTCGGACGGTGCGCGCGACGGTGACCGCGTGCGCCCGAGGCCGATGGTGGAGATGGCGGATTTCGCCGTTCGAGCCGATCCGGGGCGGGGCCTGGTGGTGGCCAGGGGGATGGAGGCGGTGGCGGAAGGCCTGGTGGGTCAGCCGTACGTGACCACGGTGCTCCTGCCGCGGACGGGCGACGGCGCGCTGGCGGCGCGGCCGCGGGCGGGTGGCGCGCCGGTGCGGCTGTCGTCGGAGGTGCTGCGGGACATGCTGACGGCGGCGGGCTGGCGGGGCGGGCCGGTTCAGGTGTGGGCGTCGGACGGACCGCCGGTGGGGTCACCGCAGTGGTGGGCTCAGCTGGTGCTGGCGCCGCCGCGGACGGCGGCGCTGCGCAGGCAGGCGCAGGGTTTCGCCGCCGACCTGCGGGCGGAGTTCTGGCTGCCCGAGGAAGGCGTCGCGCAGGAGGTGGTGGGCGGCCGGCTGACCGCGCGGTACGGACTGGAAGGTGGCTGGAACCTCGTGCGGCCGGAGACGGTCGCGCACCGCGGTGTGGTGACGCCTCCGGTGTGGCTGGCGCCCGAGGACAGCGGTTCCCTGGCACCGGCTCCGTTGCGCCCGGTGGTCTGGAGCACGGGGATGGCGTCGTTGACCTTGCCGGAATATCTGGATTCGCTCCCTCGCCTACAGCAGTTGGCGCGGGCCGACGAGGCCGGTCGGGTCGCTGGCGTCTTCGACCTGGTTCTCCCCTCGCACGAGGGTGGACTGGGGATGACGATGGCCGACGGCAGTCGGTCGCCTCTCGTGGAGGACGTCGACGACGAGTACAGGATCGGACCCCGGCTGCCCTCCTTGTCGGACCTCCTGACGAGCGGGGGATGGACGAACGATGGTCTGCACCGGAGGGATCTGCGGGTGTGGACCCCGGGCGGCCCCGGTCGGTCGGAGCGGAACCTCCAGCGTTTCGCCCGTATCCGGGAGGTGGAGGTCCTCGTCCTCGACGAGAACAGTCACGGCGCCCTCGACGATGCGACCGCCGGGCTGCGGGCGGTGGACGATCAGGGGCGGCCGACGCAGTGGCGGGTGCTGGGGGCGCTGGCGGCGCAGGACGCGAGCAAGTGGGTCTCGGAGAACGGAGTGGCGCGGCGGCGTCAGGACGACGCCGTGGTGCGCACGAGAACGGGCCTGACCGCGGCCCAGCCCGCGGCGTACCTGTCCGCGATGAACCACCGTGCGGATCTCGCGGCTCGCGATGATGTCTTCGAGGTGCGGGGATTCGACGTCCGGAGCAATCAGGCCGGCGAGNCCGAGTTCGTGATCGAGCGGTTGGACGGAACGTCGCACGTCATGTCGCCGACGCAGATGCCCGCCTACCTGGAGGGCCACGGGTGGCGCCGCGGTCAACCCCTTGTCGTCGCCGAGAACCTGCCGGGCGTCGAATCCGACGGGAACGGCGAAGCCCCGCCGGTGGGCCGGCGGGCGTGGGCGCAGGTCGGCGCGGCGGCGGATGTCTTCGTGTTCGCGCCGCCCAGCGGGGTCGACGTCACCTCAATCGGGAACCACACCGCCCTCGCGGACGGCGGCGGCTCCTGGGAAGTCCTGCACAGGCCCGCCGGTCGGCCGGACCCGTTGGTGACCGACTCCGCGGGGCGGCTGTGGGCGGCGGACGCCCCCGCGTGGCTGCGGATGACCAGCAACGGGCTGACGGCGCCCACCGCCGACATGATGAGAGACCACCGCTACCAGTACGAGCTTCGCGCTGAGGGTCTTCCGGCCAACGCTTTCATGCTTGATTTTCCCCTGCTGCCGGACGGTCGTCTCGGCGTGGCGCTCGGGGACGGCAGCGTGCGCTCTGTCGAGGAGATCGGGGTGGACGAGATCGTCGCCCAGGCCGAGGCGGGCCGGGACACGCCGATCGAGATCGTGATGCTGTGGACGGCGGCGCCGACGGTCGACGCCCACTACCAGGCTTTCGTTCGCGACGCGGACCGCCTGGCCGCCGCGTTCGGCCGGGAATTCCACCGGTCCGGTCCGGGGCACGATGTCAGGGAGTTCGCCGAGTCCCGTCGGGGCATCAATTTCATGCAGCTCATCCTGGAAGGTCGGGGCGAGGAGATCCTGCAGCGCCTCGTCGGGACCAGGCCCGCGGACGAGTAGCCGGACGCCGTGAACCGTCCGACCTCCTGACGTCGTGTTCTCGGCAGAGGGTCCGCCACCGCGGTCGCGGGAGCCGGGCGGCCCAGCGAGAACGGTTCACGGAGGCGGAGATGACCGAGACCCCGGCAGGCCCACTCCCGCCACATCCGCTGTCGCTCTCGGTGGCGCCATCGACGGCGCCATCGGCGTTGGCGTCGGCGTCGGCCAGTGCCGACCTGGGGGGCGAGGACGTCCCCGAGGCCGGTGAGGTGACAGTGGCGCTCGGGATGACCGTGATCAGCGTCGGGGACGATGCCGCCATGGTCGACGCCTGGCATCGGGCGCTGCTGGGGCTCGCCGGCTACCTGCCGGACGAGCTGATCACCGAGGCGCGCACCTGGCTCGCCGCGGGCCGGCGGCTCGACCTCGCGCGGGCGGTCGCGTTCGCCGTGGCCGTCGGCCAGCTCAGCCTCGGGGGCGAGGAGATCCTGCTGGCCCGGGAGGAGCTGACCGCCGGCGGACAGGACGGCGCGGGCGACGGCGATGGCGACGGCGATGGCGACGTGGTGGGAGTGCTCGACGCGCTGCCGCCCGGCGAGCGGGTGCCGAGCGCCTGGCAGTTCCGCTCCGCCGCCGACGCGGACGCGCGTGGGCCGGCGGCGGTGCTGCCGCTCGACCTGACCGCCCCGGACGCGGCGGTCGCGCTGGGGGACGTCGAGGCGGTCGTCGTCGAGGCGGTCGGGGCGGAGCCGGACGCCGTCGGCCTGTGGCGCTCCTGGCGGGCTCCGGCCGCGGGGTCGTCCTGGCCGCCGCCGAAGCGGGTGTTCGTCGTCACGGCCGAGCCGCGGTCGGGCCCGGCGGCGGCCCTGGCGGCGCGGCTACAGACCGCGCTGCTGGCCGTCGGCGAGCCGGCACCGCAGGTGGAGGTGTGCACGGCGGGCGAACAACCGCCCCCTTACCAGCGCCTCGCGCAGATGTCGGGCGCCCTGCTGTGGGCGCGTGAGCCGGCCGTCGAGGTGTCGGTGGCCCGGACGTTCGACGAGGTCGACCCGGTCGACGGCCCCCGGTTCGACCCGGACCGGCCGCGCATCGACGACCTGGGGCTTCGCGATGACCTGCTCGGCTACCTGGACGCCGGCGTGCCGATTCTCGACACCTCCTCGTTGATGTCCGACGTGGTCGACCCGGCCCGCGGCGAGGTGGTGCCCATGACGTTTCGCACGGACGGCCGCTGGGTGTGGACCGACGCGACCAGCTACTACCTGGACGAGCATGGCCTCGCCCCGGACCCGGACCTGATGCGGCACGTGGCCGAGGCGCGAGGCCCGGCGCTCGACCCGTCGCCGCCGGTGGACGGGGCCCCGCGGGTGGACCCGTCGCCGCCGGTGGACGGGTCGCCGCCGGTGGACGGGTTGCTGGCGGCTGACGGGTCGCTGCCGGTCGACGAGGTGGCCCTGCACCGGGTGCTCGCGCACCTGTTGAACCCGCGGCAGGAGGAGAACGCGGTGTGGGTCGTGCCGCAGATGGGGGTGGCGCTCCTGGACGAGGAGCCCCTCGCCGCCGTCGACGCGTCATGACCTGCTCGAGCTCAAGGAGCCAGCGATGACCGCAGCCGTCCTGTCCGTCTCCGCCACGGACGCCGAGTGTGTGACCGCGATCGGGCGCGCGCTCGTCGCGGCCGGTCCCGGGGACACCGTGGCCGTCCGGCCGGGGGTGTATCGGGAGTCGCTCGTCTTCACCCGTGACGTGGTCCTGGTCGCGGAGGAGGGCCCGGGCAGCGTCGTGATCGAGGTGCCGCTCGGATCGGCCCTGCTGTGCGCGGGTGGTGATATCCGGCTGCGGGACCTGACCGTGCGCGGGGGCGACGAGGAGCTGCCGCTGGTGCAGGCGGGGGGCGGGCGGCTGGGGCTGGACAACTGCCAGCTCGAGGCCACCGCGTCCGCGGCCATCCATGTGCGCGGGGGACGGGTCGGGGTGCGCGCCGGCCGGATCGGGAACGCGAACGGTCCCGGGGTGGTGGTCGACGCCGGCGTCGCCGAGTTCACCGAGGTCGCCGTGGAGGCGACCGGCGGACCCGCCCTCGTGGTGGCGGGCGGCGCGGAGCCGACGTTCCGGCACTGCACCTTCGCGGGCCTCGACGGGTTCGGGGTCGTGGCGACCGGAACCGGGACACCGCGGATCGAAGGCTCCCGGATCAGCTCGGCGAGCAGCGTCGCCGTCCTCGTGCAGCAGGCCAGCCGGCTGCGGCTGGTCGACACCCAGATCGACGGCGGCCAGGTCGGCCTCTACGTCGCCGACCGGGCCCAGCCCGTTCTGGAGCGGTGCCGACTGCGGGAGGCGACCGCGCACGGCGCGATCACCGTGGAGCAGGCCGCGCCGTCCCTCGTCGAGTGCCTGATCGAGAACTCGGCCGGCCACGGGCTGCACGCCACCGGCCGCTCGGCCGCCGAACTGCGCCACTGCATCGTGCGGGCCAGCGGCGCGGCCGGGGTGGTCGCCGACGAGGCGGCCCGGCCGGTCCTCGTCGGCGGGGAGGTCGCCGACTGCGGCGACGTGGGCGTCCTGCTGCTCGGCGAGTCGACGGCGCAGCTGCGCGGTGTCCGCGTCCACGGCAGCCCGATCGGGGTGTCGATCGAGGGCTCGGCCGCGCCGCTGCTCGGCGGACTCGACCTCGACGACGTCGCCTACGGGCTGCACGCCGCCGGCGGTGCCGGCCGGTTCGAGGACGGCCGCGTGCGTGGTGCCAGCCGGGCCGGGGTGCGGCTGGCGGGGGCGGCCACGACCGAGCTGCACAACTCCACGCTGACGCAGTGCCGGATCGGCATCGAGATCACCGCGGCGGCGCGGCCCTCGGTCGCCGGCGTCGAGGTCGACGGCGCGCGCGACGCCGGCATCCTGGTCCGCGACGCCGCCCACCCGAACCTGTCCCGCATCCGCGTGCACGGCACGGCCGGCCCGGGGCTCGTGCTCGAACCCGGCACCCAGGCGACGGTCTGTGACGCCGAACTCGTCGGCAACGCCGGGCCCGGGGTACTGGTGGAGACGAACAGGCCGGTCGTCATCCAGGGTGGCGTGATGCGCGGCAACGGCGGGGAAGCGGTGCGGACCGCGACGCCCACCACGCAGCTGCGCATCGACGGCGTCGAGACCGGTCACAACAACGTCGAGCTCCCCGCGCCCGCAGGCCCCCGCGCCGACGATCGGGATGCCGACGCCGCCTCGCGCTGGGCACCGCAGTCGGCCGACGGACCACAGTCCCCCGCGGGGGGTGACCCGACCTGGATGCCGGACCCCTCCCCGCCGTCCCGGTCGGGAAACCCCGCGGGCTCACCGCCTCCCGCCGCACCGCCATCCGCCGCACCGGAGGAGGATCCGGGCGGTCCGATCGCCGTCCAGCGGGAGCATTCCCGCCCCGACCCGGGTTCCGTCGGCGGCGGACCGTCCACCGACCCGCCGGACGGGTCGAATCCGGTGACCGCGCTGCTGGCGGAGCTGGACGCGCTGGTCGGCCTGGAGGGCGTCAAACGGGAGGTGGCCACGCTCGTCGGGCTGCACCAGGTGGCGAAGCGACGCCAGGAGGCCAGGCTGCACGCGCCGCCGATGTCGCGGCATCTCGTCTTCGCCGGGCCGCCGGGAACCGGCAAGACGACCATCGCCCGGCTTTTCGGCAAGATCCTGGCCGCACTCGGGGTGCTACCCGGCGGGCAGATGGTGGAGGTCGCCCGCGCGGATCTCGTCGCGGAGCATGTCGGCGGGACGGCGGTGAAGACCACCGCCAAGTTCGAGTCGGCGCTCGGCGGAGTGCTGTTCATCGACNAGGCGTACACCCTGTCGCCGACGGATGGCGGCGGGCACGACNTCGGCCNGGAGGCGATCGACACGCTGGTGAAGCTGATGGAGGACCGGCGCGACGAGCTCGTCGTGGTGGTCGCCGGGTACTCGCCGCAGATGCGCACCTTCCTCGCCGCCAACCCCGGCCTGGCCTCCCGCTTCTCCAAGACCATCGAGTTCGAGAGCTACTCCAGCGCCGAGCTGGTCACGATCGTCGAGCGGCTGTGCCGCAAGCACCACTACGCGCTGGAGTACGAGACCCAGGAAGCCCTGCGCCGGCATTTCGACACCCTGCCGAGGACGGAGACCTTCGGCAACGCGCGGGCCGCGCGGCAGGTGTTCGAGGAGATGCTGGGCCGCCAGGCGTACCGGTTGGCCACCACCCCGGACGCGCCGGAGCTGGAGCTCGCCAGGCTGCTGCCGGAGGACCTGGCGGAGACCGCCGCCCGCGGGCGGGACGCGGCGGCGGGTCAGCGTCAGGTGGTCGACGCCCTGATGCAGCGGCTCGACGCGATGATCGGACTGGACGAGGTCAAGCGCGAGGTCGCCGACCTGGTGGATCTCATCGCCTCGGCCAAGGCCCGGGCGGAGGCCGGGCTGCCGGCCCCGTCCATGTCCCGCCACCTGGTCTTCGCCGGGCCACCCGGGACGGGGAAGACCACGGTGGCCCGCCTCTACGGCGAGCTGCTGGCCGCGATGGGCGTCCTGCGTACCGGGCAGATGGTCGAGGTGTCCCGTGCCGACCTGGTCGGGCAGTACGTCGGCCACACCGCGGTGAAGACGACGGAGGTTTTCAACTCCGCCCGCGGCGGCATCCTGTTCATCGACGAGGCCTACGCCCTGTCCCCCTCCCGCGGCCAGGGCGACGACTTCGGCCGGGAGGCGATCGACACGCTGGTGAAGCTGATGGAGGATCACCGGGACGAGATCGTCGTCATCGCCGCCGGCTACACCGGTGACATGAAGCAGTTCCTGGCGAGCAACGCGGGTCTCGCGTCCCGGTTCAGCCATCAGATCCGGTTCGCCTCCTACTCGGCGGACGAGCTTGTGGCGATCTTCGAGAATCTCGCCCGCGCCGGCGGCTACGAGCCCCACGGCGGCACCCTGCAGGTCCTCCGGAAGCATTTCGACACGCTGCGCCGGGACGAGACGTTCGGCAACGGCCGTTACGCCCGCCAGCTTCTGGACAAGGCCGTCACCCGGCAGGCGAGCCGGTTGCGGAAGATGCCCGATCCGACCGTGGACGACCTGCAGAACCTTCTCCCGGGCGACGTGACGGCGGCCCTGGCCCGCTGAGGAATCCCGGGGACGTCGCCTGGATGCTCACCGGCCATTGGATGCTCACCGGCCATAGTGGTCAGATCCGGAGTGTGGAATGACCCAGTCGCCCCTGGAACACGGGTGGGAGGCCGTCGTCCGCTACCGGCCGTTCTGCCTCACCTTCACCCTCGGCGTGACCCCCTGGAACCTGGTCGAGCGTTACGGGGCCGATCCGACGGCAGCCCGCCTCCTTGCCATCGGCGAGACCTACGCCGTCGGCCAGCCCGGCGCCGACCGCTCCATTCTCGCCAGTGGATCCCTCGGGGACTGGGCGTTCGGCTTCGAGACCATGGGGGTCGAAGGCATCATGTCCGGCACCCTCGCCGCGCTGTCCCGCGGCACGCAGACAGTGGCCGTCAACGATTCCGCCAAGGCGCTGCACGTGCTCCGGTACTGGGTCGACGGGCAACCCCGCGAGAGCTTCGAGCTCGGGGTTCCCGACACCCAGCGTGCCGTCGGCGCCCATCCCTTCTGGGGTGCCGTCGAACGCCACCGGGCCGCCCATCCCGACCAGTCGAAGGTCATCGCCGCTCTGCGGGCCATCGGCGACCACGTCGGGGGCCAGCTCACCGCCGACATGCTGGCCCGTCCACTGCTCACCGCCATCCTGCCCGAGGATGGTCGCCCGCGCTCCGCACCGGCAGTCGATCTCCCCCTCGTGCGCCCCGGGGAACCCAGGCAACCCGTTCCGCTCGGCCGATACCTCGGCACCCTCGGCCCACGTGCGCCGATACCGTCATCGCCCTTGCACGACCGTGCCGAGGTGTCCCCCCCGGGTGGGCTCACGGGGATGGGCCAGAAGAGGGTCGAAGGTGGGGACACGCCGTGACCTTTGCGGCCGGGGTCGAACCGAGCGGGGTGGCGCGGTCCCGCGGAACCGCACCACGCTGCCGGGCGCGACCTCGACTTCCACGATCGTGCCCTGCACGCCTCGACGGTCAGGATCGAGGCACCCGACCCCCCAAGGTCACAACCACAACCTAAGTCCGGGACCAGTGCTGGAAGTTTCCCCCGTTGCAGTCCTGGGTGTAGAGGCGGCCCTGGCCGTTGCTGTCGAGGCATTCACCCGTGGCCACGTTCGTGAACTGATAGCCGAACGAGTTGGTGGCGGCAACCCAGGTCAGGCTGTTCTGGCCGGTGCAGGTCGTGGTGAACACCGAGCCCTGATACTTGGTGCCATCCGTCGCGGGGTTGGCGCGGGCCCCCGCGCACAGGTTGGTCGCGACGTCCGTGAGGTGGTACCCGCCGCTCACCTGTACCAGTTTCCATCGCTGGTAGTCGCCGCCGTTGCAGCCCATCGTGTAGGCCGACCCGGAGGCGTTGCTGTCCAGGCACAGGCTGGTCGAGACGTTGACGTAGGTCCAGGAGGTCTGCGGTGGGGCCGCGGGGGCAGCCGTCACCCGCGGTGCCGGTGCCGGTGCCGGTGCCGGTGCGGGCGCCGGTGCCGGGGCCGCCTTCGGAGCGGCCACCGAAGGGGCCGGCAGTGGCTTGGCCGGGTTGGTCGGGAGCCGGCCGGCCCGATCCGCCGGGGTGGCCCCGACCGGCGGGGCGCTTGCCGGGTCGCTTGCCGGGTCGGAGGTGGCCGCCGGGCTCGGCGGGTCGGAGGTGGCCGCCGGGGCGCTGGTCAGCGAGACGCTCATCGATGCCGCCGGCCGGGTCGGGGACGGGGGAGTGCGGGGTGGGGTCACCTGGGCGTCGATGGAGGTGGCCAGGCCGGGCGGGTCCGAGTCGCCGACACTCAGCGCCACCGCGGTGGTCCCCGCCGCGAGAACCACCAGCATGCCCACGGCGCCGACGAGAGTCAGCCATCGGCGCCGCGCCCGCGCGCGCGCCGTCGGGTCGATCGTCCCGGCAGCACTCCTGCCCCCGCCCTCGCCGCCATCCGCGGGGCGGCCCTGGGCCTCGTCGTCGGCCCCGGTGTCGTCGGCCCTGGAGCCGTCGTCGGCCCCAGTGTCGTCGTGGGTGTCGGAGCCGTCGTGGGTGTCGGAGCCGTTGTGGGTGTCGGAGTCGTCGTGGGTGTCGGTGCCGTTGATCGGTCCCATCGTCGCCGGGGGGAGGGCGGTGGGGGCGAGCTGCGCGGCGGCGAGCCGGGCCGCGCCGAGTGCCACGACGTGCTTGGGATGCGCGTCGACGACCGTGGGGCGCTGCAGCGCCGCCTCGATCGTCCGGGCCACCATGGGGATGCGCGAGGAACCGCCGGCGAGCAGCACCGCCGACAGGTCGCCGGGCTTGACCTCGGCGGAACTCAGTGCACGGTGCAATGCCTCCACGGTGGAATCGATTGCAGGCCTGATCATCTCCTCGAACTGCGCCCGGCCAAGCGTCACCTCGTGCTTTGCGCCGGGCAGAAACACCGGGATGACGGTGTCCTCATCGGCGGAGAGGGCCTCCTTGGCCAGGACGCATTCCTGCCGCAGCCGCCACAGCGCGACGGCGGTGTCGTGATCACCGGGATCGGCCGCGGAGACGGCGCCGTTCAGCGCGCGGTCGACGTGGTGGACGATCGCCTCGTCGAAGTCGGCGCCGCCCAACCACTCGATGCCCTCCGGGTTGCCGAGGATCCGCGGCTGGCCCGCCTCCATCCGCAGCACCGCGGCGTCGAACGTGCCGCCGCCGAGGTCGTACACGGCGACGACGTCGCCGTCCGACAACTGCCGACTGGCGGCATAGTAGGTCACCGCGGCGACCGGCTCCGTCACGAGTGGAACGTCGGTGAGCCCGGCCAGCCGGGGCACCTCGTCGAACTGCTCCAACCGGTAGGGGCCCCACACGGCCGGCCGGGTGAGGACGATCCGTTCCGGGGGCGATCCCTGCAGGCGGACCGCGCTGTCGACCGCGTCGCGCAGCATCGCCGCCAGCAGCGCCGCCGGCGAGAACGGGGCCTCGCCCAGGAGCACCGGAGTGGGATCGCCCAGCCGTCGCTTGAACTCCCGCGCCGCCCGGTCGGGTTCCTGCANGGCGCGGCGTTCGGCGGCGTCGCCGGTCAGCAGCGGCCCGTTGCGGCCGGCGTAGACGACCGTGGGGGCGACGATGCTGCGATTGCCGAGGCTGACCATCTCTGTTCGGTCGGACCACCCGATCGCCACCGCCGTGAAGGTGGTCCCGAGATCGATTCCGAGGCCGTACGTCACCGTGCCGGACTCCGCACAGGCGTGACGACCGATCGCATGGAACCTCCCGAAATGTCTACCTCCAGCAAGCTACTCCGGGGAAAAGGCCAGGGTNTAGTGCGCCCCGGGACCATTGATCGCCGGCTGGCGGCACCGTTTCCAGGAAAGGGCTTCCGAGCTGGGCAGACCGGGCAGGTCGAGAGTGTTCCGACCGGTGGGAGTCGGCGGTCTCCGTTCTGTCGTCGACGCTACCGTCGCTTACATTTCATCTATCAGCTACCTTCTGTCCGGGTCCCTTTCCGGTAAAGGGGAGCGTGAGCGGGTGGCCATGGTCGCCGCCGCGGAAACGCACCCACCAAGGTGGTGCCTCCAAGGTCGTCCGCGGGCATGCCGTGAACCGGGGACGCTCGCTGCACCGTGTTGCGAGCATGGGACGAGGACTGTGATGAGCGGCACCATTAGATTCGATTCGGGCAAGTACGATCAGTTGATCACCCAGCTTGGTGCGGCCCTGAAGGAGCTTGGGGACGGCGCCGCCGGTCCGCTGGCGCTGACGGCTGACGTGCAACTGCAACCGAGCGGTCAGACCTGGCAGCCGGCCGTCGATCTGGTCGGCGCGGGTACCGCGCTGTTCGGTCTGATCAGCGAGAACAACGATTCCCTGAAGACGGGGCTGGGCGACCTGAGCACCGCCCTCGCGCAGGGGCGGTCGATCTTCAACGACGTGGAGGACCTGGCTGCGGCCACCGCCGGGCAGTTCGACCAGGTGGTAGGGCATCCACTGGGCGCCGTCCACGCCCGGAACGAGGGCGCTGGCGCGTTGTGAGCGCTTCGGAGACGCTGACCGACTTCGCCTCCGCACTGGCGGCTGTGACGGGTGTTCGGGTGGATCTGCGGGGCGCCGCGTCTCCGGCGGACGGCTGGATCACCTTCGGCAGCCCGGGATGGTGGACCTACGCCCCCTTCGGCAGCCCGCTTTTCACCGTCGGCCTCAACCTCCAGGCGTTGGCGGACTGGGGGTCCGCGGTGTCGAGCCTGGACGACGTCGCCGACGAGCTGTCCGCCGGGACCCTGGGCCTCATGGACGTCCGGCGGCTGCGGGACGCCGAGCAGACGGTGCGGCTGCACACCGACCACCTGAGCGCCGCCAACGGCGACACGAGAAACGCTGCCCTGCTGTTCGGTGACGGCGATGCACTGACCTCGGGGAGCGCCGCGCAGGAGATCTCCACCGTGGTGGGGGGGCTGGCCTCGGGCCTGTCCGGCTATTACGACAAGCTGTCCGGTCCGCCACCGATCGCCTCCGCGCTGCACGACGTGGGCGAGGCNCTGGCCGCGTTCGGTCGGGGGATGGCCGGCGCCTACTGGGAATCGGCCCTGCACAACTCGGCCGCCGACGGGATCAACGGCATCGCGGCCAACATGCAGAAGTACCTGTTCGGCCAGCCGGTGACGACGCAGACGGTGGCGCAGGTTCTCGCCGGCTACTCCTCGTCGGCCGTGGGGGGGCTTCCGAGCGGGATGGCCGACTTCAGCGGCGATCTGGCCCAGGCCNCCGTGTGGAGTGCCGCCAGCGCCGCCGTGACCAATCGNATCCTCGGCGAACTGGACACGCTCGACGCACGGGCCAAGGACCTCGCCGGCACGCTCAGCGACGCCTACCAGACCGCGACGGAGAGGCTGGACGGCGTGTCGGGGAAGCGCGCGCAGAAGCGGTTCCGACGGTCGGAGAAGCCCCAGGCCGGGAAGCCGATCGAGGGCACGGTCAACCGGCTCTCGGATCCGTTGACGCGGGGCCGGGACAGTCTGTCGACGATGGTGCAGCCGTCGCGCACGAGGATGCTCGGGCAGGTCGAGTCCATGAGGTCGCCGGGGGCACTGGCGGGCATCGTGAACGGCGGGCCGGACGGGACGCTCCAGGTGAGCAAGGGGCAGCCGCTGCCCGGGCCGGGTGACAGCCAGGGCCAGAACATCGAGGCGTCGGGGACGCCGACGCCCGCGGGAACGACGACGCCCGTGTCCGGCGAGATGCGGGTGCGAACGGAGGCATTGGATCCGATGGACCCGAAGACGCAGGTACCGGGCGAGCGGATGGAGGGGGTCGAGCCGCTGACGCCGCAGGGTCAGCAGCCGGTGGGGGCACTGTCGGGCATCGTGAACGGCGGGCCGGACGGGACGCTCCAGGTGAGCCAGGGCCAGCCCCTGCCCGGGCCGGGTGACAGCCAGGGCCAGAACATCGAGGCGTCGGGGACGCCGACGCCCGCGGGAACGACGACCAGCCCGGTGTAGACGACCAGCCCGGTGTAGACGACCAGCCCGGTGTGACGACCAGCCCGGTGTAGGAGCCACGCCGTGGTGGGGTGCGGAGCCCGCATTTCTCCACCCCTCGAAGCCCTGCGAATCCGGTCCGTGAGTGCCCGGTGGGTGCCCCACCCGTGAACCAGGCGGCCCGGCAGGACCGTGCTCCGGCCAAGGGGCCCGCGGCGGTGGGCCCGACGGCACGCTGTTCAGGCAAGTCTGGAGGTTCTGGTGACCGAGGCCCCGACAAGCGTCGTGTCGGTGGGAGGCGTCGACGGTGTCGCTTCCGATGCTCGTGACGCATGGATGACCGACGCCTGGCATCGGGCACTGCTCGGCCTCGCCGGCTTCCTGCCCGACGAGCTGATCAGCACGGCGCGGTTCTGGCTGGCGCAGGGCCAGCGGTTCGACATCGCCCAGGCGGTCACGCTCGCCGTGGCCACCGGCCTGCTCGACGTGGGCGGCGCCGAGATCGGGCTGGCCCGCGAGGAGTTCAGGGCCGCCGGGCAGGAGAAGGACGGACTGCTGGGAGCGCTGGATGTCCTGCCCATCGCCGAACGGCTCCCGACCGCCTGGGAGTTCCGCTCCGGTGATCCCTACGCCGACGGGACGGCGGCATCCCTGCCCATCGACCTGACCACCGGCGTGGGGCCAGCCGAGCTGGCCGACACCGAACAGGCGATCCTCGCGGCCATCCTGGCCGAGCCGGACGCCGCCGGCCTGTGGCGGACCTGGCGGGTTTCGGCCGCGGGCGAGCCCTGGGCGCCGCCCAAGCGGGTCTTCGCGGTCACGATCGAGGCGGGTACGCGACCACCGGTCGAGGTGACCTCACGGCTGCAGACCGCGCTGGTCGCCGCCGGGGAGCCCGACCCGCAGGTCGAGGTGAGCGTTGTGGGTACCGACACGCCCTCGTACCAGACCCTCGCCCGCATGTGTGGCGCCCTGCTCTGGTCGCGTGAACCGGCGCTCGGCGTGTCGGTCGCCCGAGTGTTCGACGCGGCCGACCCGGTCACCGGCCCGCGCTTCGCCCCGGACCGGCCCCGGATCACCAACGTGGCCGTTCGGGCCCGCCTGCTCGGCTACCTGGACAACGGCGTCGCCCTCTTCGATGGCTCCGCGCCGATGCCGGACGTCCTCGACCCGGCCCAGGGGGACGTCGTGCCGGGCATGTTTCGCACGGACGGCCGGTGGGTGTGGACCGACGCCGTCGGCTACTACCTGCGTGCGTACGGCATCGCGCCGGAGCAGGGGTTCCGGTGGCACCTGGAGCACGGCGAACCGGCCGAGCGGATCGACGAGGTCGTCCTGCACCGCGTGCTGGCGACCGTGCTGAGTCGGCGGCGGGAGGACGAAGCCGCGTGGGTCGTCCCGCCGGCGGGCCAGTCCGCCGCCCCGGACGCGCCGTGACCGCGCGGGGCCTCGGCGCGGGTCCGGACCTCGTGAGGACCTGACTATGAAGCCGGCTACGTCATGAGCCTCGCCACCGGCTATCTCGTCGGTGCCGAGCCTGCCACCGAGGCTGTGCGTGCCACCGAGGCGGTACCTCCTGCCACCGACGCCTGGCGCGACTGGGCTGACCGGTACGACGAGACCGAGGCCGTCGAGCATCACCCGGGCCCCGGGGCGGGGTCGGGTCCGGTTCCCCTCGCCGCGGTCGCCGGCTGGCTGCCCCCCGAGACGAGTGTCGGATGGAGCGCCGCGGGCCGGCCGGTGCCGCGGCTGCTGGCCTCGCCGTCACAGGCCCCGCGGGATCCCGCCGGACGGGCGCAGGGAACGCCCCCGCCGGAGCCGACGGAACCGATCCTGGCGCGGCTGCTCGAGGGCACCCTCGCCACCGCCGCCGGCCGGTTCTTCGAGCCGGCTCTGGCCGGAGCAATGCGGCGGCTGCCGGTGGCCCCACCCGGGATGTTCACCGTTCACCTGGGCACCGGCCCGGCAGGCTTCCAGGTCAACGGTCGCCCCGTCCCGCCCGCGCTGCTGGCCCGGCTGATCCGTGCCTGTCCCGAGTGGCGCGGCCGGCCGCTGCTGGTCCTGGCGCATCCGCAGCCGGCACCGAACCGACTGGCCGCCCTGGTCCGTGCGCTGCTCGCCGGGGTCGGTGTCCCGGTGTACACCGCGGACGCCGGTGTCCTGCTGCTGCCGGGCGGGGCGATCACCGGAACGTCGTTCCATCGATGGTCGGTACCGGCGGAGGGGCAGAGCGAAGCGGAAGCGTCTTCGTCCGTCGGCCCATGGCTGCCGCACGGGTGGCCCGCAGCGGCGCGCGCGGGCGAGCGCGGCACTCCACTCGTTCGGACGCCCGAACCATCCGAACCATCCGAACCGCCCGAACCATCCGAACCATCCGAACCATCCGAACCATCCGGACTATCCGAACCGCCTGAACCGCCTGAACCGCCTGAAACCAGGCCGCTCCCCGCGCCGGTGCCGCTACCTGCGTCGCTTGCCTCGCCGGCTGCGGGGGGATCGTCAGCTCCCGGTCCGATGCCCGGTGTCATCCGGCGCTCCCTTCCCACGGCGACCCCCTGGTCACCTCCGGTCCCCGCCTCGCCGCCACCCGCATCCCCGCCACCTCCTGCATCCCCGCCACCTCCTGCATCCCCGCCACCTCCTGCATCCCCGCCACCTCCTGCATCCCCGCCACCTCCTGCATCCCCGCCACCACCTGCATCGCCTCCTGCGTCACCGCACCCTGTGTCCGGTTCCTCGGAGCTCTCCGCTCCGGTCGGGCAGTCGCCGGCGCAGGGGCTCTCGCGGGGCGCGGATCCGGTGGCCGACATGGGTGGCGGGGCGCAGCCCGGCCCGCGTTGGTACCAGCGGNTGCCGCCCGATGGCACTCCCGCCCGGCCCGGGGCGGCCCCGGTCGGATCCGCGGTGGATTCCGCGCTGGAGGAAGCTCTCGGCCACGGCCGGGACCTGGCGGCGGGCCCCCACCGCGTCCCCGGTGCCGCACCGCCTCCGCTCGACCCGACCGAGGCCATGCCCGCCGACAGCGCCGCGGAGGGGAGCCACGAAGCGGCCCGCGTCCCCCGCCAGGTCACCGGCGATGGCCGCTTCGATGACGGCCGCTTCGAGAGAGGCCGCTCCGGCCGGGACGCCGCCGGTGGCGGCTTCGGCGCGGACCGGGCTGACACCGGGCACCTCCTGCCCTGGCTCGCGGTGCTGCCGCGGGTGACGGCGGAGGACCGGGACCGGCTGCGGACGCTGCTCGGGTGGCGCTACGAGACGCACGCACGCGCCGTGATGGGCGCCCTTGCCCTGCAACCGGGCCTGCGGGCGGGAGCCGGGGCGGACGACCTGCTGGCCGGGCTGGTCGCGGTCCGCGCCTATCTCTCGGCGGCGGGACGGCTCGACTCCGCCGACCGGTCGGTGAACGCGGCGCTGCGCAGCGCCGAACGGCGGCAGGACGACGACGGCCTGATCCTGCTGGCCCGCTGCGTCCAGGCCGGCCTCGGTCGGCTGCCGGCCGTGGTGGGTCCGGTGTTCCGCCCGGCGGCTGCGAGCCCGGACGTGGTCGTGCGTCACNGGCCGGGGGACATGCTCGTCGAACCCGCCTTCCTCGAGGTGTCGACGGCCCCCTGGGAGCTGCCGGGACGCACCGTGGAATACGTGATCTGGTCCTCGACGGCCCGCCGGACGACGTGGCTCGGTGCGGACGCGACACCGGGCGGTTCGTCGCGCGAGGCCCTGTTCGTGGCCGGCACCCGGTTCGTCGTCCTCGGCGTCGACCGGCCGACCGACGCCGAGGACGGCCACGCCGGAGTCGGCGAGACCCCCACGCGGGTGCTGCTGCGCGAGGTGGTCGGTGGCCGCGTCGACGACGCGCTGGCGCAGCGCGCGCTCGGGCGGCTGCGCGACGTCCTCGCCGGGCGGTCTCCCGCCACGAGCGGGGCGGCTGCGCCCGACGGCCCGGACGGTGCGCTGCCCGAGCGACTGCGGTTCGCCCTCGGCGTCGGCGCCGGCGGCCGCCCCTTCGCACCCGACGGCGCGCGCCTGGCCGACGCCCTGGGACCGGCCGCGACGACGTGACCCGCCACCCCGCCATTCCGCCACTCCGCCCACAGCCACTCCGCCCCACAGCCACTCCGCCCCACAGCCACCCCGCCCCACAGCCACCCCGCCCCACAGCCACCCCGCCACGCCGAGACCCAGGGAGCCTCGCGATGACCGCAGCCGTCCGGTCTGACCTCGTCGCGCCGGCCGAGGGCGCGGCGGTGATCGCCCGGGCGCTGGCCGTCGCCGATCCGGGCGGCACGGTGGCGCTGGGCCCGGGCTTGTACCGGGAGTCACTCGTCTTCTCCCGGGACGTGACCCTGGTCGCGCGCGAGGGCCCGGGCAGCGTCGTGATCGAGGTGCCGCCCGGGGGGACCCTGCTCGTCGCCGACGGGGAGATCAGGCTGCGGGGGCTGGAGCTACGTGGCGGCGACGAGCGAGCGCCGCTGATGCGGGTCGTGGGCGGTCGGCTGCGGATGGACGGTTGCGATCTGCGGGCCACCGCGGCGGTGGCGCTGCACCTGCACGGCGGGCGGACTCGAGTGGTCCGAGGCCGGATCGGAAACCCCGCCGGTGCCGGGGTGGCGGTCGAGGCCGGCCTCGCCGAACTCGTCGACGTCGCCCTGGCGGGCATCGGCGGTCCCGGTCTCACCGTGTCGGGCGGGGCGATGCCGATCCTGCGACGCTGCACGTTCACGGACGTCGAAGGCGTGGGTGTGCTGGCGGCCGGGACGGGAGCGGCGCTGCTCGACCGCTGCCGGATCAGCTCGCTGTCCAGCGCCGCGGTCCTCGCCCGGGAGGACTGCCGCCTGCGGATGGTCGGCTCGCTGGTGGACGGCGGTCAGGTCGGCCTCTACGTCGCCGACCGGGCCCGGCCGACCGTCGAGAACTGCCGGTTTCGCGACACCGCCGGTCCGGCGGTGGTCACCGTGGACCTGGCCGCGCCGAGCCTGGTCGAATGCGTGGTCGACAGCCCCGCCGGCCACGGGCTGCACGCCTCGGGTCGGTCGGCGGCCGAGATCCAGCGCTGTGCGGTGCGTGGCAGCGCTGTGGCGGGGGTCGTCGTCGACGGTGACGCAAGCCCGACCCTCCTCGGCGGGGAGATCGTCGGCTGCGGTGACGTGGGAGTCCTCCTGCTCGGCGACTCGACCGCCTGGTTGGACGGCGTCCGGGTGCACGGCAGCCCGATCGGGGTGTCGGTCGAGGACGCCGCCGCGCCGCGGCTGGTCGGGCTCGACATCGGCGACGTCGGCGTCGGCATCCAGGTGCGGGAATCGGCGCATCCGCGTCTTTCCCGCAGCCGGGTACGCGGCACGGCGGGCGCCGCGCTGGTGCTCGGACCCGGTACCCGGGCCACGGTCACGGACACGGAGCTGGTGGGCGACCGTGGGCCCGGGGTTCTGGTCGAGACGGACCGCACGGTCTCGATCGACGGCGGCGTGATCGGCGGCACCGGCGGCGAGGCGGTCCGGCTGGCGACGCAGGCGTCGCGGCTGCGGATGAGTGACGTCGCGACCCGGCAGGACGGCGTTCCCGGCACCGTTGCGGATCCGGGTCCGATGGCGATCCCGGCGGGCCGCACCGCGTCCTGCACCTGACGCGCCCTACAGGACGGTCAGTTCCGCCTGCCGGCGCAGGGTCCGCAGCGCGTAGTGCACCCGGCTCTTCACCGTCCCCTCGGGGATGCCGAGGGCCGTCGCCGCCTGCGCGCAGGTGCGGTCGCGCAGGTAGACCTCGACGAGGGCGGCCCGGTGCTCGGGCCAGATCCGGCCCAGCGCCGCCTGCACGGTGGCGGCGACCAGCACCGACTCGGCGTGGTCCGGCTGGGCCTGGACCTCGGTGTGCTCGGGCTCGAGCTCGAGTTCGGTCAGCCGGGCCCGACGTCCCCGGTAGCCGTCGACGACGAGGTTGTGCGCCACCCGGCGCAGCCAGCCGTTGACCGAGCCGCGCTCGGGNGTCAACCGGTCGAGGTTGTGCCAGGCGCGCAGGAAGGTCTCCTGCACGACGTCCTCCGCCCGCCCGCGGTCGCCGCCGGTGAGCCGGGTCGCGTAGGCGAGCAGGGTCGTCCGGTGCAGGCGCACGAGCTCGTCGAAATGGTCATCCGCCATCCGCGGTTCCACCGTGTTCGCAGGCGGTTCCACCGTGTTCGCAGGCGATTGCGTCATGCTACGACCGTCGCCGTTCGGCGCCGCGCTCGATACCAGGCGCTCCCTACGCCTGCGGGGGAGGACCCGATCCGGCCAGAGGGCTAGCCCTACCGTTGCTCGTCGCCGCGCGTGCTGCCGCTGGCGCGTGCTGCCGCCGGCTCGGGGTGGGGGCGGNGTACCTCCCGTGGCGTAGGCGGGTACGCCGCAAGGAGGACATCGGCGCCCGTAAAGATCGCTCTGTGGGCCGTCGTCGCGCCGTGTCCATCGGATTAGGTTCGGCACTGCTGGACTTGGATCCCTAGAGATGGGCGATCAGCGATGATCGAGGTGCAAGGTCTCACCAAGCGATACGGCGAAAAAGTCGCCGTATCGGAGCTGAGTTTCACGGTCCGGCCCGGCATCGTCACCGGATTTCTCGGGCCGAACGGCTCGGGAAAGTCGACGACGATGCGAATGATCGTGGGTCTGGACCAGCCGAGCGAGGGCAGCGTCCTGATCAACGGGCAGCGGTACCGGGATTTCCGGGCACCGCTGTGCGAGGTCGGTGCGTTGTTGGAGGCGCGGTCGGTGCACACCGGTCGGTCGGCCTACAACCACCTGCTGGCCCTCGCCCAGACCCACGGCATCCCGCGCCGCCGGGTCGGCGACGTCATCGAGCTGGTCGGGCTGGGCGGCGTGGCCCGCAAGCGGGCCGGGGGCTTCTCGCTGGGCATGGGGCAGCGGCTGGGCATCGCCGCGGCGCTGCTCGGGGATCCCGGGACGCTGATCCTCGACGAGCCGGTCAACGGTCTCGACCCGGAGGGCATCCGCTGGATCCGCACCCTGCTGCAGGATCTGGCCGCGCAGGGACGCACGGTGCTGGTGTCGTCCCACCTGATGAGCGAGATGGCGCTCACCGCCGAGCATCTCGTCGTCATCGGCCAGGGCCGGCTGATCGCGGACATGTCCGTCGCGGACTTCGTCGCCGGCGCCTCCGAGAACGTCGTGCACGTCCGCTCGCCGCGCGCGCCGGAGCTGCGGGATCTGCTGCTGGCGGCGGACGTCACGATCCGCGCGGACGGAGCCGACGTGCTCGAGGTGTCGGGGCTGCCGAGCAGTCGGATCGGTGAGATCGCGGCCGCGGCCGGCATCGCACTGTCCGAGCTGACGCCGCGGCAGGCGTCGCTGGAGGAGGCGTTCATGGCGCTGACCCATGACGCCGTCGAGTACCACGGCGGCTCCGCGTCGGCGCTGCCGCACCAGCCGGGGGACGGGTCGGCACCGGCGGCGGGCGGCGCCCGCCTCGAGACGCACGGGGCGGGAGCGAGATCATGACGACGCTGACGGACGTCGGACCGGCACGCGGCGAGCTGACGGCGCAGGCCGGCTACGGGGTCACCCAACGGCGGGTCCTGCTGTCGGAGTGGACGAAGCTGCGGTCCCTGCGCTCGACCCTGTTCTCCCTGCTCGCGGCCATCGTCTTCGTGGTCGCCCTCGGCATCCTCATCTCCTGGGCGCAGGCCAGCCACTGGGATCAGGAGTCGCCGATCGACCGGCTCACCTTCGATCCGACGAACACGAGCCTGAGTGGCGTGTTCCTCGCCCAGCTCGCGATCGGCGTGCTCGGCGTGCTGATGTTCAGCGGCGAGTACGGCACGGGCATGATCCGTGCGACGATCACCGCGGTGCCCCACCGCCTGCCGGTGCTGTGGGCGAAGTCGATCGTGTTCGGGGTCGTCACGCTCGTGCTGATGACGGTCTCGTCGTTCGTCGCCTTCGTCGGCGGCCAGGCGATGCTGTCGTCGAAGCACATCGACACCACGCTCGGTCATCCCGGCGTCCTCACCGCCGTGTTCGGCGGCGGCCTTTATCTGACGGTCGTGGCCCTGCTGGGGGTCGCTCTCGGCGCACTGGTCCGCAGCACCGCCGGCGGGATCGCCACCCTGTTCGGGGTGCTGCTGATCCTGCCGCTGATCGTCAACTTCCTGCCGTCGAGCTGGTCGAACAACATCGACCCGTACCTGCCCAGCAGCGCCGGCCAGGACATCTTCACCGTCGTGCGGGACTCCTCCTCGCTCGGGCCCTGGACCGGCTTCCTGCTGTTCTGCGGGTACGCGGCGGTCCTGCTGGCCGCCGCGGCGGTGGTCCTGCGGCGACGGGACGCCTAGGCTCGTGGCCTCCTCGGCGCGGGGCATCGGTCGGGGCCTTCGGCGGGGCATCGGTCGGGGCTTCGGACGGGTCGTCGCGAGCACGGCCGCGAGCACAATGGAGCCCGTGGCCCTCGACGTGGCTGTCGACGATCTGCCCGGCCTGCGCAGCCCCGGGCGGCTGCTGCGGCTGCTCGCGGCGCATCCGACCGGGGTCGACGCGGCGGTCGTGCTGCCGTGCGCGGCGCTGGCGCTGATCGCCGCGGTGCTGCACCCCGAGGGGCAGGCGCTGAGCCTGGTGTTCGCGGCCGTGCTGCTGGTTCCGCTGATCTGGCGGCGGTCGCGGCCGCTGGCGGTGTTCGCCCTGCTCGCCGCGATCGCCTTCGTCCAGTGGCTGCTCGACGTGACCTCGCCCGGCGACGCGGCGCTGGTCATCGCCCTCTACTCGGTCGCCGCGTCCCGGCCCCGCCGCTGGACGCTGCTCGCGGCCGGCGTCACCGAGCTCGGGGTGGTGCTGGCGGCGGTGCGCTGGGGCGGGCCGCCGGTGCGGGAGATGTTCAGCGCCTTCGTGTTCCTCACCGGCATGATGATCGCGGCCTGCGCGACCGGGGTGAACATCGGCGGGCGCCGCGCCCGGCTGGCCTACCTGGAGGACCGCGCGGCCCGCCTCGAACGCGAACGCGACCAGCAGAACCGCCTGGGCGCCGCGGCGGAACGGGCCCGCATCGCCCGCGAGATGCACGACGTCGTCGCCCACAACCTGTCCGTGATGATCGCCCTCGCCGACGGCGTGGCGTTCACCCTCGACACCGACCCCGCCGAGGCCGGCCGGGCGGTCCAGGCCGTGTCCGACACGGGCCGGGAGGCGCTCGGGGAGATGCGCCGGCTGCTCGGCATCCTGCGCGACGACGCGCAGCAGGACACCCGTGCGCCGCAGCCCGGCCTCGGTGATCTCGACCGACTGGTCGAGCAGGTCCGGGCGACCGGCCTGCCCGTCACCCTGGAGGTGGGCGGCGAGCCGCTCGCGCTGTCCGCCGGCGCCGCCCTCACCGTCTACCGGCTCGTCCAGGAAGCCCTGACCAACACCCTCAAGCACGGCGGGCCCGCGGCGACGGCCCAGGTCCGGCTGCGGTACGGCGCCGGCGCGCTCGAGGTCGAGATCCTCGACGGCGGACCGCTCGCCGGTGCTGGTGGGCAGGGCAGTGCTGGTGGGCCCGCCGGTGCTGGTGGGCAGGGCAGTGCTGGTGGGCAGGGCAGTGCTGGTGGGCAGGGACTTGTCGGGATGCGGGAACGGGTGGCGGCCTTCGGCGGCATCGTGGTGGCCGGACCGCGGCCGACGGGCGGCTGGCGCGTCCACGCACGGCTGCCCGCCGCTCCCGATCCGGTCGCGCCCGCCGACGGCCCCGCGCCGGGCACCGCCTCGCCGGGCGGCCCTGTGCCGGGCGGCCCGGTGCCCAGGTGGGTCGCGGCGCAGCGGGTGGCCGGGTGACGATCTCGGTCCTGCTCGTGGACGACCAACCGCTGCTGCGCCTCGGCTTCCGGATGGTGCTGTCCTCGCAGCCCGACCTGACCGTCGCCGGGGAGGCGGGCGACGGCGNGGAGGCGATCCGGCTGACCGCCGAGCTCGCCCCCGACGTCGTGCTCATGGACGTCCGGATGCCCGGCGTGGACGGGATCGAGGCGACCCGTCAGATCATCGGCGCCGGCGGGGCGGCCCGGATCCTCATCCTGACCACCTTCGATCTCGACCAGTACGCCTACGCGGCCCTGCGTTCGGGTGCCAGCGGCTTCCTGCTCAAGGACGTGCGTCCGGCGGACCTGCTGTCCGCGATCCGGGCGGTGGCGGTCGGCGACGCGGTGGTCGCGCCGAGCATCACCCGCCGGCTGCTCGACACCTTCGCCCACCGGCTGCCCGACCCGGACAGCCCGCGCGCACCCGCCGATCCCCGCCTGGGCCGCCTCACCGACCGCGAGCTGGTCGTCCTGGGCGAGGTCGCGGCCGGACACTCCAACGCCGAGATCGCGGCGCACCTCGTGCTGTCGGAGGCCACCGTGAAGACCCATGTCGGCCGGATCCTCGCGAAGCTGGAGCTGCGCGACCGCGTGCAGGCGGTCGTCTTCGCCTACGAGACGGGCCTCGTGCGCCCCTCCGACCGGCCACCCACCCAGCCGGGGACGGCCTGACTCCCGCCACGGTCCCAGCTCCTTGCACAGGCCGGCGATGACCTCCGCCGCCGACGAGAACCCGCTGCGGCTAGGGTGATTAGAGGTGTTCGTCCTGATGTGAGGAGGCTGGCTGCGATGACGGGCGCAGGCGAGCGGGATCCGGCGGGCGGGCGGTGGTGGCAGAGTCTCGTCGAGGAGCGCAGCCCGGTGGATCTCAGGACGGACCAGCCGCATTCGGCCCGGATGTACGACTACTACCTCGGCGGAAAGGACCACTTTCCCGCCGACCGGGAAGCCGCCGAGCAGGCCCTGCTCGCGTCCCCGAACGTCGCCACCGCCGCCCGGACGAGCCGGGCGTTCATGACCCGGGTGATGCGCTTCCTCGCCGGTGAGGTCGGGATCCGCCAGTTCCTCGACATCGGCACCGGCATTCCCACCTCGCCGAACCTGCACGAGACCGTCCAGAGCATCGCCNCGGACTCGCGGGTCGTCTACGCCGACAACGACCCGATCGTGCTCGCGCACGCCCGCGCCCTGCTGACCAGCAGCCCCCAGGGCGCCACCGCCTACCTCGACGCCGACCTGCGCGACCCCGAGCGCATCCTGGGCGCCCCCGAAGTGCGTGCCACGCTCGATCTGCGCCGGCCGGTCGCCCTGTCCCTGATGTCGATCTTCCACTTCATCCCCGACTCCGACGACCCGCACGACCTGCTGCGCCGGCTGCTCGACGCGCTGCCGTCGGGCAGCTACCTCGTCCTGAGCCACGGCACCGGTGATGTCGACCCGGCGGTGGCGGCCGCGGCCGAGGCCTACCGGCGGCGCGGCATCCCCACCCGGCTGCGCAGCCTGGCCGAGGTCGAGAGCCTGTTCACCGGGCTGGAGCTGATCGAGCCCGGGGTACGGCTGCTGCACCGCTGGCGCCCCGACGGCGCCATCCCGGGTGACCTGACCGATGCCCAGGTCAGCGCCTACGGCGGCGTCGCCCGGAAGGCCTAGCGGGCGGCGCGGGGCCCCATGGGGGCATGGACATCCGCTCGATTGTGTCGTACTAAATGGGCAGGGGCCGGTGGGGCCGGCGATCGCCCGATCGAGGCTCGGCCGGCGCGGGAGCGGAGGCGGCGAGCGATGAGCACAACAAGTCACGACAGGGACCCCTACGCGTTACGGGACAGGATTCTGGCGCTCGATCCCGTCGAGAATGCCCGGGAGATCGCCCATCTTTTTCACCGCGACTTCCAGCGGGNCCNGCTGCCGCAGATCGCGACCGGCTTCTTCGCGACGATCTCACCGCCCCGGATGACCCGCATCCTGATTCGCACCGGTGAACTGGAGTTCCGTAACCGCAAACGACTGGTGGATCAGATGCTCATCCACCACGAAATGCTGACCCACGGATTCGTGCCGGGTCGGGGNCGCGACGCGCTGCGGCGGATGAACGAGATGCACCGCCAGTACGCGATTACCGCGGAGGATTTCACGGCCGTGTCGGTCGAGACCACCCTCGGCCAGCTCACCGCAGCCCGGGAGTACGGGTGGCGGGAGCTCACCGAGCACGAGGTGCTCGGCGTCGTCGAGTTCGAGCGCGTGCAGGCCCTGCACATGAACATCCGGGACGTGCCCGCCACCGAGGCGGAGATGGTGGCCTTCCGCGACGACTACTTCGCCCGGCAGGTGCGGTTCGCCCCGTCGAATCGGCGGCTCGCCGAGGCCGCGCTTCGGCTGCTGGCGACCGCCGTGCCGGTGCACATCGCCCCGCGGGTCGAGAAGGTCATGATGAGCCTGACCGATCCCCGCATCGTCGCGGCTTTGGGTTACGACTATCCCGACGCCGCCTACCGGGAGCGGGTCCACCGCGCCACGCGCGAGCATGCGGCCCGGGACGCCACCGACAAGCGGGCGCCGCANGTCGTCCTCGACCTGATCGCGAGCGTCTACCCCGACGGGTACGAGATCGACCGGCTCGGCACGCATCTGCGCGGCCAGGGGCAGCCGGAAGGGCGACGGGACCACGCCGGCCCGCCGCCCATGTGCCCGGTGTGACTCACGCGACGTGACCAAGGCAGCGTGACCAAAGCAGCGTGACCAAAGTAACGTGGACGGGGTGGCTGTCGGACCGCTGCCCCGAGCATCGCCGGGTTGGCGCGCATGGGCCTGCCTCGTGCCGTCCCCGGCGGTGCGACACGTCGATGTGCGCCGCTTCGCGAAACCGGCTTCCCACATCTCGCGCTACACATCAACGCGGAAAGTTCTTACATCCACCGGTCGACCTGTGTCTGTCAACGCGCAAATGTGTTTGTGTAAGTGTCTCGCGGTCTGATATAGCCCGTCTGGGCGGACCCGGGACGCGCCCCTGGNCGCTCGATCGCCACGGCTTCCCTGCTAGGCTTCCGTCGGACGAAACATGAAGATCCGATCGGGAGATAGGCAGCATACGAACTGTCGTATGTGAGTGACATCTTCCGATCTCCGTCGGCCCGGAAGACGGGTGACGCTGGAGGTTGCAGCACACATTGCGGTGGACGCAATGTGTGCTGCCGTCATCCCGGCGGAATTGCAGCCGAGTGGGCGTCGCCACGGGGGGGGTTCGGTCGGGTCTTAACAACAGTCGAGAGGTGGCTCATGCGGGTGTTGCGGACGAGGTTTGCCGTGGCGATGATTGCGGCGGCGACGATGCTGGCGGCGTGCAGCTCCGGCGGACCCTCGGATGCTTCGCAAGCGAGCGGGACCTGTGCGCCGGGGGTGACCGACAACTCCATCAAGGTGGGGCTGCTCTACCCCGACACCGGGGTGATGGGGACCCAGTTCTCGGGTTACCGGGCCGGTGTCAACGCCCGGATCTCGGCGCAGAACGCCGCCGGNGGTGTCAACGGACGGAAGATCGACTACGTCTGGGAGGACGACGAATCCGATCCCCGGGGCAATCTGCAGGGCGCGCGGACCCTCGTCAACGAGGGGGCCTTCGCCGTCCTGGAGTACACCTCGTTCTCCCAGGGATCGGGCCAGTACCTCGACGACCAGCACATTCCCGTCGTCGGGGTGGCCGATCAGCCGTTCTGGGGTGACCACGACAACATGTTCACCTACACCTTCGTCACCGACGCCGGTCGCAGCACGACGACGCTCGCCGACTTCGTGCGTCAGCAGGGCGGCACCAAGGCGGCGCTGGTCGTCACCTTCCTGACCGAGGCGTCCAAGCTGTACGCGGCGGGCGTCCGGCAGAGTCTGGAGAACGCCGGCATCCCGGTGGTCCAGGACGACATCGACTCCACCAACGCCACAGACGTCGCTCGGAAGATCATCGATGCCGGCGCCGACACGGTCATCGCCGCCTCGCCGCTGGACCTGTACACCGGCGCGCTCGACGCGGCCATCAGCGCCGGCCATCCCATCAAGGTCGCCGTCTCGGCGGTCAGCTACGACCCGCGCCTGCTCGCGCCCTACGGCCAGAAGCTCGCCGGCACCTACTCCCAGCTCACCTTCGCCGCCCTGGAGCGGAACCTGCCCGCGCAGCAGCGGTTCCTGCAGGCGATGGCCGCCTACTCGCCCGAGATCCAGCCCGCCGGCCAGCAGAGCGCCATCGCCGGCTACATCAACGCGGACCTGTTCATCCGCGGACTGAAGACCCAGCACGGCTGCCCGACCCGGGCATCGTTCATGACCGGCATGCGATCGATCACCGACTACGACGCCGACGGCATGATGGTGCAGAAGATCAACCTCACCGCCGACCACGGGCAGCTCGACCGCTGCTCGGACTTCGTGCGCATCGCCGCCACCGGCGACCGCTTCGAGGTCGTCAACCCGCAGCCGCTGTGCGGACAGCGCATCGGCGGCAACGGATAGATCGGCGGCGGTCAGTCCTCCACCGCGCGCAGCGCCGTCGCCGGGCAGCGGTCGACCGCCCGGCGCGCGGCGTCGACGCTGGCCGGGTCCACCGGGTCGGCCTCGTCGACCAGCGGCGTCACGAGGCCGTCCTCGCCCTGGTCGAAGACCTCCGGCGCCGTCATCACACAGTTTCCGGCGCCGATGCACCGGTCCCGCTCGGCCACGATCCGCACGGCGGCACTCCTCTCTCGATGATCCTCAGCGACCCTCACGCCGGCGCCGGCGGACCGCGCCCGTCACCACGTGACGGGCAGCGCCTGCAGTCCGTGGATCACCGAGTAGGGCCGGAAGGCGATCTGCTCGTACGGCACGGCGAGCGCGAGGCCGGGGAAGCGTCGCAGCAGGGAAGGGTAGGCGATCCGCAGCTCCAGGCGGGCCAGCGGCGCGCCGAGGCAGTGGTGCAGACCGTGACCGAAGGCGACGTGCCCGGTGGGCTCGCGGGTGATGTCGAGGTGGTCCGGATCGTCGACGAGCGCCGGGTCGCGGTTCGCCCCGGGCAGCGCGAGGACGACGTGTTCCCCGGCCGCGATGGTGCTCCCGGCGATGGTCACCTCCGTCGTCGCCGTGCGCGGGATGCCGGCGTGGACGATGGACAGCCAGCGCAGCAGTTCCTCGACGGCCGGTTCGACGCTGGCCGGATCGTCGCGGACCCGGGCGAGCTGGTCGGGGTGGCGCAGCAGCGCGAGGGTGCCCAGTCCCAGCATGTTCGCGGTCGTCTCGTGGCCGGCGAGAAGCAGCAGGGAGGCGATGCCGACGAGCTCTTCGGCGCTGACGTCGTCGCCGTGTTCGCGCACGAGCATGCCGAGGATGTCCTCCCCGGGATCGCGGCGCGCCCGCTCGACGAGGGTGGCCATGTACGCGCGGCTGGCCTGCTGCAGGGCGAGGCGGCGCTGCGGCGGCTGGGAGGCGTCGAGCTGGTCGGCGGTGCGCCGCTGGAAGTCGGCCCGGTCGGCATAGGGAACGCCGAGCAGCTCGCAGATGACCAGGGACGGCACCGGCAGGGCGAACGTCGAGACCAGATCGGCCGGCTTGCCGGCCCGCTCCACGTCGTCGAGGGCCGCGTTGACGATGTCGACGATCCGCGGCTCGAGTGCCCGCATCCGGCGCATGGTGAATTCCGGCGTGAGCATCCGGCGCAACCGGGTGTGCTCCGGCGGGTCGTAGGACAGAAGATTTCCCACCCGGGCCCGGGCGTATTCCTCCTCGGTTGGCCCGGCGGCGTCGGGGGGTGTGAGCGCACGCCGATCCGCGGTACTGAACCGCGCCGAATCGGAAAGCACCTCCCGAACGTCGTCGTAACGGCTCACGAGATGGGCGGGCACGCCGAAAGGCGTCACCACCGGACAGACGCCCGCGCTGTCGCGGACCTCGCCGAGCTCGGAGATCGGATCGAACTGCGCGCGCCGCATGTGCAGTGGTATTTCCGATACTTCGGTCATCACCTCTCCGCCCTTCGCCGATCGCGCTGAACGTGACGCCGACGACGCTACCACTGAAGTGAAAGGTCGCTATCACTTCGCTGGGACGGATCTTCGAGGCCGATCTCCCTCGGTGCGACGGGTGCCGCGAACCGGCCACGAAGTGCGCTTACCGCCAGGAGGCGGTCAAGACCGACGGACCCGTCCGGGGGCACCTTGGTGGTAATCACGTCGATGCCATTCACCGGCCGGGCGGGCCGTGTCCGGGGATGGCCTCGTTCTCGGCGCCCTCGATTTCGCCGCCCCCGGTCTCGCCGCCGGCGGCGTCCGACGTCTGGATCCGCGCGATCTCGACCCGCCGCCGCCCGACCCCGGTGGACACCGCGGCGCGCACAGCCGCCGCGAAGACGACGAGGGCGAAACCGGCCACGACCGCGAGGTCGACCCAGAACGGGAGCACGCCGCGCCCCCCGAACTGGCCCAGCCAGGACAGGACCGCCAGGCCACCGAGCCACGGGGCGATCCACCACGCGGCGCGCCACTCCAGGTCCGGCCGCCGGCCGGCGGGCCGGGTCGCCTGATAACCGCCGAACACCGCCAGCCCGACGGCGATCGCGGCGAACAGCTTCTGGTTGGTCCGCCAGCCGGCCCAGTAGATGACCAGGTTGGCTGCGGCGAAGCCGAGCGGGGCGAGGATCCGCGCGGCGGGCAGGCGGTAGGGGCGGAACCGGTCGGGGTCGGCGCGGCGCAGCACGGCCAGGCAGACGGGCGCGAAACCGTACATGACGAACGTCGCCGAGCTGACCAGCCGGACCAGGTTCTGCCAGCTCGGAAAGGGCAGGAGCACCACCATGCCGACGGCGGCCGCGAGCAGTACCGACACGATCGGCACCCCGCGCCGGTCGAGCCGGGCCAGCACGGCCGGCAGGCTCCGGGTGCGGGCCAGGGAATAGGACAGCCGGGCCGAGGTGCCGAGATAGATCAGCGCGGTACCCCCCGGGGAGACGACCGCGTCGATATAGAGCAGAATCGCCAGCCAACCCAGACCGAGGTTGGTGGCAAGCGTCGCGTAAGGCCCGTAGTCGCCCGTGCCGAGCGGCCGGCTCCAGCCCGCGGCGAGCCGGGCCGGCTCGACGGCGGCGATGAAGGCGACCTGGAGCAGGAAATACAGCGCCGTGCCGGCCAGGGTCGCCACAATGATGGCCCGGGGCAGATCCCGGTGCGGCCGTTTCGCCTCGGCGCCCATCTGCACGGCCTGCTCGAAACCCTGCAGCGAGAACNCCACCCCCGCGGGCAGCGCGGTGAACACGCCTTTGGCGCCGAACGGGGCGAATCCGCCCCCCGCCTGGAAATTCGCCGGATGGAAGGCGGTGGCCGTCAGCGCGACGACGGTGACGGCGGGAACGAGCACCTTCCACCCGACGGTGACGGTGTTGGTCCGGGCCAGCCAGCGCACGCCGAGCAGGTTGACGGCGGTGAAGACGATCAGGGCCGCGGCGGCGAGGGCGAGCCCGCTGCGGGTCAGGGTGCCGTCGTCGTCCACCAGCCCGGGAAACCGGTGGTCGAGATACGACAGCGCCGCGGTGACCTCGAGCGGAGCCAGAGCGACGGCGGGAATCCAGGCCACCCAGCCGGCGACGAACCCACCGAGCGGCCCGAGGACCAGCTGCGGATAACGGGCCGTGCCACCGGCGACCGGGTAGGCCGCGCCGAGTTCGGCGTAGACGAGGGCGAGCAGGGCGACCAGCGCGCCGGCGATCGCCCAGGAGACGACCGACGCGGGTCCGGCCACCTCAGCGGCGGTGAGCGCGCCGAGCAGCCAGCCGGACCCGATGACCGAGCCGAGCGAGATGAAGGTCAGGCCGGCCAGGCCGAGCTGGCGGTGCAGCCGCGCGCCGCCCGCGCCGCCCGCGCCGGTCGTCTCGCGCGTCTCGTGCACCCTGCGCACCGTGCGCTCCGTCCTGGCCGGTCTCGGCGGCGACTGCGCCGGCGGCGCCAAGACCTATCACATGGTGGCCGCCGGAACCGCGAACGCGCGGTGCAGGTGCGCGAGCGCCGCGCGTACCGCCGGACCGTGCCCGCCGCGCCAGATCAGGGCTAGCCGGGCGGGCGCCTCGACGTCGTCGACGGTGCGGGCGGTGAGCCGATCGGCGTAGCCGGCGGCCATCGAGGCGCTGAGGATCGCGACGCCGAGGCCGCGGGCGGCGAGGTCGGCGAGGGCGTCGGCGGCGCTGGCCTGCAGGGCGATCAGCGGCCGCCGGCGCTGCGCGGCGCAGGCCTCGTCGAACACGGCGCGCAGGCCGGTGCCGGGCGGCATGCAGACGATCGGGTAGGACTCCAGGTCGCGCAGGGTGAGCCGGGGCCGCCGCGTCAGGGGATGGCCGGGCGGCACGGCCGCGACGAGCCGCTCGCTGACGATGGTCAGCGACTCCAACCCCTCGACGGTGGCCTCCGCGGTGCCGATGAGGGCGAGGTCGAGGGCGCCGGCGCGCACCCCGTCGGCGAGGCGGTCGGAGGAGTCCTCCAGCAGCGAGACCACCACGCCGGGATGCGCCCGGTGGAAGGCGGCGAGGGCGTCGAACAGCGGCGTGATGGTGCAACCGATGATCATGCCGAGGGCGAGCCGGCCGCGGATCAGGCCGGTCACCTCGCCGACCGCCTGGCTCACCGCCCCGGCGGCGGTAAGCGCGGNGCGGGCGTGTTCGAGCGCGGCCTTGCCCGCGACGGTGAGCGTGACGGTGCGCGCCGACCGATCGAACAGCTCGGCGCCGAGCTCCCGCTCCAACTGGCGGATCTGGGCGCTGACCCCGGACTGGCTGATGTGCACCCGCTCGGCCGCCCGGGTGAAGTTCTGCTCCTCGGCGACCGCGACGAAGTACTCCAACTGCCTCAGATCCATGAGTAGTGATTCTAGTCTTCAGTAGAACCATCTGTTGGACTTCTGATTGGGCGATGGCCAGGCTGGGACGCACGACGTTGTCCACCCCCGTGAGAAACAGGTGTCGGCATGCGCAAATGGCTGCCACTGACGACCGTCTGCCTCGGCACGTTCATGNTGCTGATCGAGGTCAAGCCCAGCTGACCTACCAAGCCTGACCAGGAGTTTCGCGACTTCGGCACGCTGGCGAGCGAGAGCGACCCCGCCAGANGGCTTGCGTATCTTCTGGGCGCCACAGGGGCGACAGGCAACCTCATCTCCCGGTTGGAAGGGCCGCCGCGAACTCGCCTCTCGTCGCACAGGTGATCTCCCTGGCGGCGCCGATGGAGCGGGCTTGGGCCTGGTCTACTGTGGAGTGGGACGAGCATTCTTCGACACGAGGACCAGTCCGGGAGGTGGTGTCGGCGATGAGCGATGTGCCATCCGGTGGNCCGCCCGCAGGCTCGCGGTACGCCGACGTGCGTCCCTACGCGATCGCGGACACCCTCGGCGAGCTGCATGGTCCGACCTCGGGTGTGGTGGTCCTGGACCGGTGGTTGGACTGGTCGGGTTCGGCCCGGTACGACCTGGCGAAACCCGGCCGCCTCGAACGGATGCACGAGACGGTGCTACGAGAGGCGTCCACGACGGCAACCTGTCCCGCTGGCTGGAGGGGCGCACACTGGTCCGGCTGTGGGGTGATCTGGTTCTGCCGCCGCAGGTCCGGAGCAGGTGGGAGGCCCGGTTCACCGAGCTGACCGCCGGGCATCCGTCTGCGGCGTAGACCGGTGACGGCCAAGCCCCCGCCGATCCACCAGCGACTCGCCCGGATCGGGCTCCAGGTCGGCGGTCCCTACGGTTTCGCTCTCGCCGGCGGCCACGCGGTCGCGGCCCACGGGATCCTCCAGCGGCCGAGCGAGGACGTCGACCTCTTCGCCGACTNGGACCAACGCGCGGACTTCCCCGCCGCCGTCGACGCGGTCATCGCGGCATCCCGAGCGGACGGTCTCGAGGTCGAGACCGAACTCCGGACCGAGCTGATCGCGCGGCTCCACATCACCGAACCAGACAACTCCGACGAGGTCCACCGGGTGGAACTGGTCGCGAACTGGCGGATCGAGCCCCCAGTCCAGATGGACATCGGTCCCGTGCTGCACCTGGACGATGTCATGGCCGGCAAGGCCGACGCATTGTGCAACCGCGCCNCCGCACGCGACTTCCTCGACCTCGACGCCGCAATCAGCAGCGGTCGCTACACCCTCGACCGGCTCTGCTAGATCGCCCAACAAGCGGATCCAGGCTTCGGCTGAACCGCCCCGGACCTCCAAGATGCCCGGGGCGGTTCAGATCAGTGTTCGGATGCTGGCAATTTCTTCTGTTCGCCGGTGACATGGACGTGATGATGATTATTAATGGTTTGAATCGCACTCTCGAAGGCACGCTGTGTCGCGATACCCATCGTGAACGTCAGTAGCAGGGCCACGGCGAACTGAACCCAGCCGACCCTCGGTGTGGCACCCAGGCGGCATAGCACGCGGATCAGTAGGTAGATCCAAGGGCCGAACAACCCGAAAGCCCAGTGCGACGACCACCCGAGGGCCACCAACCGTCGAGCGTCGACAACCACCAATAGCAGCGAGGCCAGCCAGACTCCCATAACACTCACTGGAGCGCTGAGTAGTCCGAGCACAAGGCTGCCGGTCGTCTCGGCGGTGATTGCGAAACCCAGACCGATCAGGGGTGTACAGGCGATGGCCCAGGCAACCGAAGGACTCGTGCGCCTGCAGGACGGCATTTCCCGACCGGGATAGCCATTCCCGAAGGGGGCCTGGCAGCGGTGGCTCACCGCCGCCCCCCGCCAGACCCGGTGGCTGCGGATGCATTGTCACGGCTGTTCCGCACTGTTATTCCCACCATGGTGCGCTCCTGGGATCACTATCTCGGTACGCTCGCCGAGGAGATGCACCCGCTCGGCCCAGACAGGCCAGCCGGCCAGGACGAGAGCGTCGAGCACCCGCCCGGGCCGCAGCGGGACGAACGAGAGGCCAAACCGGTTCCCATACGTGTCAAGGAAACTCACCGTCCCAAATAGCCCGAGATACAGATCTCTTTTCTCGTACAGGACCCGTGAGACATCATCGCGGCCAATCATCGTGGTTCGCCGGAATGCCCGGTACTGCACACAGACGTCGGGCGCCACAGTGAGNAGACGCCAGTAACTCGACGTCCTCTGGAACCAGACATGGACGTAAGCACCTCGGAAACGACCGCCGCTCACCTCGCACAGTACTTTCCGAGCGGAATCACATCCAAGGCATGAACCCCCACGGCGGCCCCACTGCCGACACCCACACCTCTACCGAACGAAACATCGCGGAGCGAGCGGCTTCGGCCCTTCGTCAGATAGCCGGCGGGAAGCGAGACGGTCGCGGACTGACACGACCGAGCCGAATATCGACGAGGAGAATACCCGTAGTTGACGCCGAGCGAGCAGCAGCCCCAGCCCCACCACTGGTTGAGAGCCCCGCCTTTGGTANCGAGCCCTTGAGCGCTCATGCCCCAACACACTCCAAAGCAGCCGCTGAAACCGATCTCGGTGTGAGCATATGCCGCCTTCACGAGCCGCCCGCCCCGTGCCCACACGCTCTTCTTACCGCGGCAGTGCTTGCGCCAGACCTGGATGCATTTGCCGTCGAGGTCGAAGGTGTTGTAGGGGTCCTGGTGGGCGTAGTCGTAGGGGTTGTCGGAGCCGCCGGGTTCGGGGTCGGTCTGGAGGAAGCGGCCGAGGCTGGGGTCGTAGAGGCGGACACCCATGAGGGTGAGGCCGGAGTCGGTGTCGCGGGAGCGTTGTTTGGCACCGAGCCAGCCATAGCGGGGGTAGGCGGTGGAGGGGNAGTAGGGGCTGCCGAACTCGGTGGACTCCGCGTAGCTGGCCGGCGAGGACGCTGACGTGCTGTCGTCGACGGTGGCGACCACGTCGCCGTGGAGGTTCGCCAACTGCAACGTGACGGTGCCGGTGTCGGTCTGGGTGGCGGCGAGGTCCCCACCGATCCCGGTGATGTTCCGGGTCCAAGCCGTGCCGGCACCGATCCACGCCGGACTGTCCCCAGAGGCGGACGTGTAGTGGTTGGTGCTGGTGGTGGAGCCGTCGGTCCAGGAACGGATCCGCCGCGCGGGATCAAGAGCGTAGGTCCGGGTCGACGAGCCGACCGTCTCCGAGGCGACGAGGTCGTTCACGTAGTAGCCCAGCGTCGCCGAGCTGCCCGCGGGTGGATACGGGTCGGTGGTGGTGCGGCCGAACAGGTCATAGGTGTAGCCGGTGTTCGTGAGCCGATCGGCCTGATCATAGGAGAAGGAATATACCGCCGGCGACGTCGACGTGGAACAGGATCCTGCGTCGCTGCCCCCCCTATCTGTCAGCATGAGATGAGCCAGGCGGCGGCTATCATCTTGTGACCTGGGCGGGTAGNGAGAGGAAGATCGTGACGATGGCGGTGCCGGCTGGGCGTGGCCTGGTCGATGATGTCCGTGTGGACGGACGTGAGGACGCGGGCCGGCGGCCGGACCCGGAGGTCGAGCCGAAGGCGCGGCGGCGGTCGTTCTCAGCGGCGTACAAGCTGCGGATCCTGAACGAGTACGAGGCGGCCCCGGACGGGCAGAAGGGTGCAATTCTGCGCCGGGAGAGTCTGTACTCGGCGCATATCGTGGAGTGGCGTAAGGCCCGTGAGGCGGGTGCGCTGGCGGGCCTGTCGAA
>NZ_LJJX01000056.1:0-41454 GCF_001421075.1 Frankia sp. CpI1-P
TCCACTTCCCGCCGAAAATCGCCCTGTCGAAGCTCGTCAACAGCCTGAAAGGCGTGTCGTCCCGTCGGATGCGCCAGGAGTTCCCCGACCTGGCCCGGCACTACTGGCGGGCGAACCGGCTCTGGTCAGGCTCCTACTTCGCCGGGTCTGTCGGTGGCGCGCCGCTGGACGTGCTCCGCCGGTACATCGAGGAACAGACCCGTCCGGTTTAGAGCACGCTCAGGCCGCGAGACGGCCTTCCCGCGCGGGCCTTCACCCCCGGCCTGAAGGCCGGAGCACTGGCCCGCAACCCGGTAGCCGTCCTCGTCGAGGTAGCCGACGTCGCCGGTGGTCGACCAGGTGGGGTGATCGGGGTGGCGGGCGGCGGCGGTCTTCGCCGGATCGTTGTGGTATTCGAACGCGGGGACGTCCCGCTCGAAGAAGATCGTGCCGACCTGGCCCGTGGGCAGCTCGGCGCCGTCGTCGCCGCAGATCCGGACGATCCCCATCCCGGGGCGGCCGACCGAGCCTGGCTTGCGTAGCCATTCCTCGGTCGTGATGAACGTGGCGCCGGCCTTCTCCGTCGACGAGTAGTACTCGTAGATGATCGACCCCCACCAGTCGATCATCGCGCGTTTCACCTCGGGCGGGCAGGGCGCCGCCGCGTGGACGGCGACCCGGTGGCTGGACAGGTCGTACTTCTCCCGGACAGCCGGGGCGAGTTTGAGCATGNGGACGAACATCGTCGGCACCCACTGGCTGTGGGTGATGCGGTGGTGCTCGATCGCGGCGAGTGCGCCCTCGGCGTCGAAGCGGTCCATCAGCACGACCGTCCCGCCGTGTCGGTGCACCCAGCCGCCGAACCGCAGCGGTGCGGCGTGGTAGATCGGTGCGGGCGAGAGGTAGACGGTGTCGGGGCCGAAGTCGTACATCGACCCGAACAGGGTGACCAGCGGGTCGCCGGGTTCGTGGACCTCGCGCTCGGGCAGGTCGTCCCGGATCCCCTTGGGCCGGCCGGTGGTGCCGGACGAGTACAGCATGTCCGTGCCGCACGGCTGGTGGGGCAGCGGGCCGGGAGGCACCGAGGCCAGCGCCTCGTCGTACGAACCATACGTACTCGATGCACCCGCGTCCGCGCCGTAGACCAGCCGGATCCCGACCTGGGGGGTCGCCTCGACGATCTGTTCGGCCACGTCGAGCAGGGCGGCCGAGACGACGAGGCCGCGCGCGCCGCAGTCGTCGATGATGTAGGCGATCTCGTCCGCGACGAGGTGCCGGTTGACGGCAGTGATGTACAGGCCCGATCGAAGCGCTGCCCAGAAGACCTCGAAGGCCCGCGGGTCGTTGTCGGTGAGCAGGGCGAGATGATCCTCGCGGCGCAGACCAACCTCGTGCAGGCGGCGGGCGAGCCGGCTCGAGGCGTCCTCCAGCTCGCCATAGGTGAGCACGGCACCCGTGCCGGCGACGATCACGGCCGGCTTGTGGGGAGACTGCTCGGCGAACACCCCCGGGTACATGCGCTCTCCCTGATGCCGATGCGGCGTAGCCGTTCGAGCGGATCCGAATGTGACAGCCATCACAATATTGACGCCGTCACGTTACGTCCACAGACTTNGACACATCGGCGCCAGGCTCGACCCCCGAACCGGGCCTCGCCAACCGGGTTGACTTCGAGTGCGCTCTCATCGTTACGGTCGGCTGCGGGGCGACGATCCCTGCTTGTCCGGAGCCCGNGATGTCCGTTGCCTCCATCCGGACAGGCAGTGCGGGGAGGTCGCGGCCGCGCGGGATCGGCGACGACACATGCAGGGTCACGCGACACATGCAGGGTCAGCGACGACAGTGCAGGAGGCTCATCCATGCGGTACCGCAAGCTCGCCCGGACCGGCGTCGAGGTCAGCACCCAGTGCCTGGGCGCCATGATGTTCGGCGCCTTCGGCAACACCGACCACGACGAGTGCGAACGCATCATCAACCACGCGCTCGACGCGGGCATCAACTTCGTCGACACCGCCGACGTCTACTCGCAGGGCGAGAGCGAGCAGATCGTCGGCAAGGCCATCAAGGGCCGCCGCGACGACATCGTCCTGGCCACCAAGTGCTTCACCCCGATGGGCGACGAGCGCAACCACCGCGGCGGCTCCCGGCGCTGGATCATTCGCGCCGTCGAGGACAGCCTGCGCCGGCTCGACACCGACTACATCGACCTCTACCAGGTGCACCGGCACGACTGGGACGTCGATCTGGAGGAGACCCTCGGCGCCCTGACCGACCTCGTCCGCCAGGGCAAGGTCCGTTACCTGGGCTCGTCGTCGTACCCCGCCGACTGGATCGTCGAGGCGCAGTGGGCCGCGCGCCGCCGCAACAGCGAGCGGTTCGTCTGCGAGCAGCCGCAGTACTCGATCTTCGCCCGGTCGATCGAGGAGGCGGTGCTGCCCGCGACGCTGCGCCACGACGTGGGCGTCATCCCGTGGAGCCCGCTGGCCGGCGGCTGGCTGACCGGCAAGTACCGCCGCGACGCCGAGATCCCGTCGGGCTCGCGTTTCGGGTCGGAGGGGGTCTTCGCCCGCCGCCGCGGCGGTGCCGGGCTGGATGAGGACCCGAGCACGCCGGCCCGCTACGACGCGGTGGAGGGGCTCGCCACCATCGCCGAGCAGGCCGGGATCTCGCTGACCCACCTGGCGCTGGCGTTCGTGGACAGCCATCCGGCGGTGACGTCGACGATCATCGGGCCGAAGACGTTGGCCCAGCTCGACGACGTGCTCGCCGGCGCCGACGTCACCCTCGACGCGACCACGCTCGACGCGATCGACAAGGTCGTCCCGCCGGGCACCGACGTCGCCGGCATCGAGCACTACAGCGGCAACCCCTCGCTGCGCCCCGCCTCCCGCCGCCGTGCCGGCTGACCTCACGCCGCTGTAACGACCCCACGTTCCTTGCCCTTTTGGAGAGACAAACGGACGCCGAAGCCTCCAGAAGGGCAAGGAAGGCGGACTCCTGACCCGCCCTGGCCGGCCGACGAGCATCGGCGGCGCGCCGGGACCGACCCGTCCTCACTAAGATCGAGACCGGCGCCGTCGGCGTCGCATCGACCACGTGAGGGAGCCCGCGCGATGAACGGTTCCGATCTTCTCGCCGATGCCTTCGGGCGGATCCAGGACGAGGTGCGCGACGCCGTCGCCGGGCTCGACGCGCACCAACTCGCCGACCGCGTCGACGGGACGTCCAACTCCATCGGCTGGCTGGTGTGGCACCTGACCCGGGTTCAGGACGACCACGTCGCCGATGTCGCCGGGCTCGAGCAGGTCTGGACCGCGGGCGGCTTCGCGGACCGGTTCGCGCTGGCGCTGCCCGTCGCGTCGATCGGCTACGGGCACACGACCGAGGAGGTCGACGCGGTCCGGGTTGCCGATCCGGCGCTGCTCGTCGGCTACCACCAGGCCGTCCACGACCAGACCGTCCGCTACCTCGCCACGCTCACCGGCGGCGACTTCGACCGCGTGGTGGACGAACGGTGGGAACCACCCGTCACCCTTGGGGTCCGCCTGATCAGCGTCGTTTCAGACGACCTCCAGCATGTCGGNCAGGCGGCGTTTCTGCGGGGCATCATCGAGCGACGGCAGTCGTGACGGCGCCGGGACGGGCCACCGGCCGACCGGACGTTTCGTCACCTCGGCCGGGAACCCATCGCATAGTCGGCAAAAGGTAGGCGTCGTGCCCCATCGTTTCGTTGCCGGCGACGGTCAGCTCATCGTGCTCGACGTCTGGCGGCCCACCGAGGCCTTCCACCAGTTCTTCATCGACCCGCCCGCGCTCGACATCCTCATGCGGGACGCCGGAGTCGTCGACCCGCCCGAGATCCNCTTCTGGCAACCGACCGAGGGCGCCCCCGAAGCACCCTGAGCCACCCGGCACCCTCCCCGCGCCTGCCGGCAGCGCTGGGAGGATGACGGTCGTGCCCGACACCGGATCACGCCCCGTTCCCGATCCACGCCCCGCCGCCGCCGCGCTTCCGGCTTCGCCGCCGGAGGACGGGATCGCCCTCGCAACTGCCCGGGACGAGGACGCGGACCAGATCGTCAAGCTGCAGTATCTCTGCTACCAGTCCGAGGCCGAGCTGTACGGCGACTACTCCATCGCGCCGCTGACGGAGACTGTCGCCGAGCTGCGCGGCATCCTCGCTGCAGGCGGGGACGGGCGGAGCGACGGCGCGACGGTCGTCCTCGTCGCGCGGCGCGGCTGGGAGGTGGTGGCGGCGGTGCGCGGGCGGCTCGACGGCGACATCTGCCGGGTCGGCCGGCTCGTCACCCATCCGCGGCTGCGCCGCCGGGGGCTCGCCAGCCGGCTGCTCGCCGAGATCGAACTCCGCCATCCCACCGCCGCCCGCTTCGAGTTGTTCANGGGCGCCCGCAGTGTCGACAACATCCGCCTCTACACTCGCCGCGGGTACCGGGAGACCGGGCGGGCCGTCGACGGCGGCATCGAGATGATGTTCCTTGCGAAGCCGGCCGGGACGCCCGCCTGAGCAGGCGGGCCGCCAGAAGCTTGGATCGTCAAGAGCCCGGACCGTCGGGGGCTCGAGCCGTCAGGCGCGGGGCTCGAGCCGTCAGGAGAGCGGGGGCTCGGGCCGTCAGGGGTTGCGGGTGCGCAGGAGGGTGCGCAGCTCCGCGTTCCAGTCGATGCCCTCGCCCTCCCGGCCCGCCGGCACCTTCTCCTCGATCTCCGCGAGGAACCGGGTGACGATCGAGCGGGGCAGTTCGAGGTCGGCGTGCCCGGACGGGCTGGACAGGGAGACGGTGACGACCGCTCGCCCNTCCGACCGGGTCGGCCGGATCCGCACGTCACCGGTGCCGGTGGGGCCCTGCGTCCCCTCCGCCAGCAGCGTGCGCGCGAAGATCCAGGTGATGGACTCCCGGCCGGGGCGCAGGATCAGCTCCACCGCGAACGGATCTGCCGGGTCGTAACGCAGGGTGCCCGCCACGGAGGCGCGCNCACCGTCCTCCGTGACGAAGTCGGCGGACAGATCGCGCACCACGACTTGCGCGGGCGTCGAACTGTGACGGAGCATCGCTGCCTCCCAACACGGTCGGATCCGACCCTGTTAGCATCGCTGCTGCCACGCTCCGGATCGGCCGCCCGAAGGCCCCTGTGTACAGGCGGAACAACCCGACACCCACGGGCCGATCAGCACAAGCGCGCGCGAAACGGCGGGCGGCCCGCGGCGCTCGGACGCCAGCCCGGGTGGTGAGGCGCCCAGGAGGCGGAGCGCGGCAGGGGCCCCGCCCTGAGGGCCGTTTCCCGGGTCAGCCCCAGGTGGTGAGGTTGCGGCTGAGGCCACCGACCGGCGCGCCGATCACCTCCCGGCTGATCCCCCGTGTGTCCAGGACGATGGCGCCGGAGGGTCGGATCCGACCGAGCTCGCCGTCCGGGTCGCCGTCTGGGTCGCCGTCGGTGCCGCCGCCGGAAGCACCGGGGGCGCNGGCGCGGTCGCCGCCGGGGGCGTCCTCGGCGCCGGCATCGCCATCGGCACCGCGGCGGGCGGCGCCGGGGACGATGGGTGGATCGCCGTCCCGGTCGGTGGGCCGGCGCAGCGGCAGGGCCGCGCCGCGTGGGGCCGCCCGCCCGCCCCGCAGCACGATCACCCCACGCAGCACCTCGTCGACGAGGACGTCGGCATCGGCCGACGCGGCGGCCGGCGCCGTGACCACTGCCCGCAGAAGCCAGCGCGGCCCGTCGAAGCCGAGCACGCGCACCAGCCAGGCCTCCCCGCGAGCTCCCGCCCCCGCGCCGGACGCCGCCGCCCCACCAGATGCCGCCGCCCCACCAGATGCCGTCTCCGCACCAGGTGCCGTCTCCGCATCGGGTGCCGTCTCCGCATCGGNCGCAGTCTCCGCGCTGGGGGCCGTCTCCGCACCGGGCGCCGTCTCGGCCGTGAGTCGAAGCTCCGCCCCGCAGTCGCCGACGGTTTCCACGACCGGCCCGCAGGTCCTCGGCCCCATCCAGGGGACGAGGTCCGCGAGCAGCTCGGCGGGCGATGCGCGCAGCTCGGCGCGTGTCCCCTCCCACAGACCCTGGCTCTTCGGCGCGGCGTACGCGGCGAGCGTCATCGCCGCCCGACCGGCGCTCACCTCGACCGCGACGCCACGGCCGGTGCCCGGATCCGCTCGTAGGTCGACGGCGACGCCGGCCGGCACGGGGACGATGAGCGAGCCCAGATCGAGCCGGCGAACCCGGTCGTTCGGCGCGTCGGCGAGGTCGTAGGGCCCGGGGGTCGGCTCGCGGTGGCCGGCGGGGACGCCCGCGGGATAGTCCGATCGGGCATCGGCGGCGGCGCCGAGCCGGTTGCGGCCGAACCTTCCGAACATCCCGACCGCCCTCTCCACCTGGCAACCCGTCCAGGATCGCCGATCTCCCGGCCGGTGTCGACGCGGACCGGCATGTGGGGAACGCTCGTGTGACCTCAAGCCGGTGTGTACCCGTTGGGTAGACCGAGGGTAGGTTCGGGGAGGTGAGCGGAGTTCGACAGCCCCGGCCGGCGCCGCCGGCGACGACCCGCGTGCGGCCGCCCACCCCAGGGTGTGGCCCGGGCGGACGGTCAGCGGCGCGCGCCCCTCATCCGGGCCGGCAGTCGCCCGCGTGGGTGATCTACCCGGACGGCCCGCGCCCGCCTCGTCGAGCCGCATGATCGGCGCCGCCGGCACGTCCACGACCGTGATCACGGCCTCCGCTCCACTGAGCGACATCGGGCACTGGGCCCGCGGCAGCGGCCTGGAGGTCGTGCTGCTGGTGACGGGGGCGGTGCTGCTCACCCGGTTGGCAACCTGGCTCGGCGACCGCGTCACCAGCCGGATCGACGTGCCCNCCACCGGGACGGACCGAGTGGTGCGCACGGAGGCGGCCAAGCACCGGCACGCCGTCGCCCAGGTCGTCACCTGGGTCGTGCTCGTCATCGTCTACTGCCTGACGGCGGTGCTGGTACTGCAGCGCTTCGGCGTGCCCCTGACCGGCTTCGTCGCGCCGGCGACGATCGTCGGTGTCGCCCTCGGCTTCGGTGCGCAGCGGGTCGTGCAGGACATCCTCGCCGGGTTCTTCATCATCGCCGAACGCCAGTACGGGTTCGGTGACCTGGTCCGCCTGCTCGTCGCCGGCGGTCCGCCGGCCGGGTCGACCGGCACGGTGGAGGAGGTCACGCTGCGCATCACCCGGATCCGGACGACCAGCGGCGAGGTGGTCACCACGTCCAACGGGCAGATCGTCCAGGTGATCAACCTGTCCCGGGACTGGGCCCGTGCGATCGTCGACGTGCCCATCCCGGCGACCGCGGACCTCACCACCGTCAGCGACCTGCTCAACCGGGTCGGCGCCGAGGCCTACGCGGACGAGACCCTGCACGCCCTGCTCCTCGACGCCCCGACCGTGATGGGCGTGGAGAGCATGGACCTCGACGAGTTCAAGATCAGGGTCGTGGCCCGCACCCAGCCGGGCCGGCAGTTCGAGGTGGGCCGGACGCTGCGAGCGCGCATCGGCACCGCCCTGCTGCGGGAGGGCATCATCGTGCCCACCGATCTCGACACCGCCGCCCCCACCTCTTCGTGACCCGCCCCAGCCTCATGACCCGCCCCAGCCTCATGACCCGCGGCGGCCCCACGGCGCGCCCCGATCCGATCAGGCGGTGCCGAGCTTGACAACGCTGTCCTCGCTGCGGCCGGTCCAGTTCCTGCAGTCGATCCACATGCGCCGCTCCACCATCGCCCTGGTGGTGTTCTTCCTGCTGACCGTCGCGCTGTACCTGCTGGTCCGCCCGACGCCCGAGCGCGTCGTGCAGAGCCGCCGCTCGGCGCAGACCACGCAGTCGACCGTGACCGGCGGGTCGGACGGCAGCGGCGTGGCGAGGACGCCCAAGCCGCATCGCGCCACCGCGACGCCGACCGGCTCCGTGACGCCCACGCCGACCCCGACACCCACCGCCACCGGGGATCCGGCGGCCACGGCGATCCCCACCGCGCCGTCGACCCCCCTCTCCCCGACCGCGACCGCTGACACCGGCTCGGGCCTGCGATCGGACGGCACCACGGCGACGCCGGGCGCCACCGTGCCGGCACCCACCGCCACTCTCGGCCTCGGCTCGTCGGGCACGACCACCCAGCCGTAACCCGACCCCATCCGTAGTCGCACGACGTCAGACTATGGAAAGACCACGCATGGCCACCCGAAAGTGGGATATGGACCGTTCGGTTGGGTAGAGACCGGCCATGACCACACCGCCCACCCCCGCATCGCCCGAGGGCGGTGCCCAGCGACCTGTGCCGAGCCCTCCAGGCACGCCGGTGTCGACGACCGAGCCGATTCCCGCCACCCAGCCGCCGACCGGCGCGCCGCCGCCGGCCGCCGCGTTCCCGGTGCCGCCCGAGCCCGGCGCCGCCCCGTACGGCCAGGCGCCCCCGCCCGGCGCGGCGCCCGGGCAGTACCCGCCGCCGACCGCCGCGCCCGCCGCGCCCGCCGCGCCCGGCTCGCCGACCTCGCCGGCGACCGCGCCAGGATCATCGCCCCCGCCGACCCCCTCGCCGGGTGCGGGACGGCGGTCGGATCCGAGGCGGGGCGGGCGCGCCGAGCGGACGCACATCCCGGTGACCCGCACCAGCCGCGTCTGGACGACGCTGGTGCTGTTCGCGCTCGTCCTCATCCTTCTACTGATCTTCATCCTGCAGAACCAGGACGATGTGAAGCTGTCGTTCCTCGGGGCGCACGGGTCGATCCCGCTCGCCGTCGCGATGCTGTTCTCGGCGGTCGCCGGCGCGCTTCTCGTCGCGATCCCCGGCGTCGGCCGCATGATCCAGCTCCGCAAGGTGGCCCGGCGCGGCACGGCGGCCGTGCGGGCCGGCTCGGCCGGCGTGACCGGCTCGAACGGCGTGACCGGCTCGAACGGCGTGACCGGCTCGAACGGCGTGACCGGCTCGAACGATCGACCGGTCACCGCGGATCCGCCGGCCGGCAGGGCCGCCAAGAGGCTGCTGCACCGCTCGGCCCGGTGACCGACGCGCGATGAGAGGGCGCCAGGGGAACGACCGGGACACCGGCCAGCGTGCCGCCGCCGCACCGGACCCCGGTGCCGGTGACGAGGTCGGCGGTCCGTCCGCGATCGGGACCGGCTCGGAGGCCAGAACCGGACAGGCACCGGGAACGGTGCTGGTGCCGGACCAGGCGGTGCTGCGGGATCAGGCGGTGGCGGCCGTGCGGGCGGCCGACGAGTCGGGGCAGGTCACCGAGCTGCCCCGGCGCTCCTGGTTCGGGGTGTTGCGCCGCACGGTCCGCGAGTTCATGGACGACGACCTCCCCGATCGGGCCGCCGCGCTGACCTACTACGCGGTGCTCGCCGTCTTCCCCGCGCTGCTCGTGCTGGTGTCGTTGGTCGGACTACTGGGCAGGTCGACGACGGACCGCCTGCTCGACAACATCGAGCAGCTCACGCCCGGCGCCGCACGCGACATCCTGCGCAACGCCGTGACCGGGCTACGCGACAGCGCCGGGTCCGGCGGGGTCGTCGCGATCCTCGGCCTGGCCGGCGCGCTGTGGTCCGCCTCGGGATACATCGCCGCGTTCATCCGCGCCGCGAACGCCGTCTACGACATGCCGGAGGGCCGACCCGTCTGGAAGATCGCCCCGCTGCGCCTGCTCATCACGATCACCCTGGTGGTGCTGCTCGCGGTCAGCTCGGTGATCGTCGTGTTCAGCGGGGCGCTCGCCGAACAGGCCGGCACCGCGATCGGCCTGGGCCACGAGGCGATCACCGCCTGGTCGTTCGCGAAGTGGCCGGTCCTCGTGCTGATCGTCACGGCCATGATCGCGCTGTTGTACTGGAGCACGCCCAACGTGCGACCGCACGGCTTTCGCTGGCTGACCCCGGGCAGCGTGCTGGCCGTCGTGATCTGGCTGATCGCGTCGGGGGCGTTCGCCGTCTACGTGGCCACGTTCNGGTCGTACAACAAGACCTACGGGACGCTCGCCGGCGTCATCGTGTTTCTGGTGTGGCTGTGGCTGTCGAACCTGGCGATCCTGCTCGGCCTGGAGTTCGACGCCGAGATCGCCCGGGCGCGGGCGATCGCCGCGGGCCTCGACGAGGGCGTCGAACCGTACGTGGAACCACGCGACACCCGCGCCTGGCCGCGCCCGCGCCGACGAGTCGCCCGGAACTGACGGGGCACGGCCGGGCGAGAGCCGACGGCAGACGCGGCGCGAGCAGCGGGCCGGCAGCGACGGGCTACCGGAGAGGCGACGGGCTACCGGAGGACCGCCTACGGGACGACCGTCACCGGCCACAGGCCGCTGCGGACCAGTCGGCTCGCCAGGGAGCCGATGAGCCGGTGCCCGGCGCTCTCGGACGCGCCGACGACGACCATGTCAGCCTGCACCTCGGTGGCGCTCCGCTTGATCCCGTCGAAGGGGTCACCGGCGCGCACGAGGAACCGGATGGGCACGCCGAGCTCCTCGGAGCGTTCCTGGATCGACGAGCGCACCTCGTCGGCGATCGAGTCGATGACCTGTTGGACCGCCTCCCCGGCCGGGGCCGGAGACAGCGCCGCCCAGACCGACGGCGACGCCACGTACACGACCACGAGCCGGGACGTCTGCCGCCGGGCGAGACCCGCGGCGAACGCCGCCGCGCGCATCGCCGTGCGAGAGCCGTCCACGCCGGCGAGGATCGCCCGCGGGCCATCCGTGCCGAGCTCGAACCGCCCCGGTTGCCAGGCCGGCCCGAAGTCCTCGACCGTCATCACCGATGGCCCCATCTCAGCGCTCACACCCGCAGTCTTTCGCACCCGACCCGTGTCTGAACACCGGCCGGGCGCCGAAAGCGCGCGGGCCGGCTGGTCGGCGTCCGCTGCAGGACCGCCTCAGGTGCAGGACCGCCTCAGGTGCAGGACTGGTGGTAGGGCATCGACGCGAACGCGTCGGCCCACTCCCCCTGCGTGATCCGGTTCGTCGGGTCGGCGCAGGCGGCGCGGGCGAGCCGGCCCGGGTCGGCCTCCCACAGCCGCAGCGTGCCGTCGTACCCGGCGGACAGCACGACGCCGGTGCCGGCGACGAACGTGACCGTGCTGATCGGGCGGGTGTGCCCGTGCCACTGGGTCAGCGTGACCGGTGCGGCGGGGTCGGTGACGTCGAACAGGCGCACCGTCTCGTCGTCGCCACCGGACGCCACGAGCGCGGGGGCGGCGCCACGGGCCACGCTTGAGACCCCGCCGAGCTGCCCGGCGACGGTCGCCTGCGGGACGGGATGCCCGGAGTCGCGCACGTCCCACAGGCGGACGGTCGCGTCGACGCCGCCGGTGACGAGCAGGCCACCGTCACCGCTGAAGGTCACGGCGCGCACCGCGCGGCTGTGCCCGCGCAGGACCGCGCCCGGCGTGGGGTGGGCCGCATCCCGGATGTCCCACAGGCGCACCGTGCCGTCCTCCCCGGCGAGGGCCAAGGTCCGGCCGGCGGGGGCGAACGCGACGGCGTAGACCCCGCCGGTGGACGTGTCGGCGCGGGAGCGCTGCGTCGGGTTGGCGGGGTCGGTGACGTCCCACAGCGCGAGGACGCCGTCGGCCCCGGCGGAGGCGAGGGTGTTGCTGTCCGGGCTGAAGGCGACGGTGCGCACGGTGTCGGTGTGCAGGCTGGCGACGGACCAGCGGCGGATGTGGGCCGGGTCGTGCACGTTCCACAGCCGCACCGCGCCGTCGGTGCCGCCGGAGGCGAGCAGGTCTCCACCGCCGTTGAAGGCCAGCGCCCCGATCCAGCCGGTGCTCCGCACCGAGCCGAGCCGGACGAGTCTGGTCCGCTCGGAGACCTCCCACAGGGTGATGACGCCGTCCGTCCCGCCGGTGGCGATCCGGCTCCCGTCCGGGCTGACCGCCGCCGACAGCACGGCGCCGGGCCCGGCGTCGACGGTGGTGGGGGCGACGTCGGCGCCGAACAGGGCGATCATCGCGCTGCGGGTGGCCGGCGAACTCGGCGCGGCGGTGTAGGCGGCGAGGGCCAGGCGGCGGGCAAGCCCACTGTCGTCGTCCTGGAGCGTGATCGCGCGGGTGGCGACCGAGTCGGGCACGTTCGACGCGGCCGACCCGTTCCCGCCGCGGCCGACGAGGACCACGATCAGGCCCGCGGCGACGGCGATGACCGCCACCGCCGCCACGATCAGCCACGGCCGCCCCGAGCGACGCCGCCCACGCGCGGACGCCGGTGCCGCGTCCTCGGCGCCCGCACCGGACGCACCGTCGGCTGGCCAGCCCGCGACGTCCCCACCGCCGGCCCCGGCTCTTGCCCCGGATCCAGCCTCGAGCCCGGATGCGGCCCCGAGCCCGGATGCGGCCCCGAGCCCGGATGCGGCCCTGGCCGCGGGCGCGGGGCCGGGGTCCGGCGCTGGAGTTCGGGCGACGCCGGCCGGCGTGTGGCCGGCCGCGTCGCCCGCCAGGCGCTCGCCCACGCCGCCGCGGGACTCGGCCTCGGTCCAGACTGTGACCAGGCCGTCGGTGGCGTCCGGCGAGCTCGCCCGCCATCGCTCGGCCGGCTGCCAGACGGGATGCTGACCTGACGGGGACGCCTCCCCGACCGGCCCGGACGGTGCGGGCCCGGCGGTCGCGGCCGGCGGGCCAGACCGGCCGCTGCGATCGCCCCGGTCCGCGGGCGGCAGGGAGCCGGAGAGGTCGGCGCGCGCCGGCGTCGGCGGGAAGTCGGGCGGCGGCCCGACGGGCTGATGATCCGTGATGGGGGNGAGGGGGGNGAGGGGGCCCGCGGCGGCCGGGGTGGGGGGCGGCTGGGTGCCCCGTGGGGTGGTGTTCAGCGGCCGGATGAGCGCGGTCACCTCGGACAGCGACAGCGGCGGCTGCGGCACCGCGACCGGCGCGTCGGCCCGCAGGTCGAGCAGCCGGGCGTAGAGCTCCTCGGCGCGCGGCCGGTCCGCGGCGACCTTGCGCATCGCCTCCTCGACGAGCGGGCGCAGGCTGTCCTCGAACCCGTCGAGCATGGGCGGATCGTTCACGGTCCGGAACAGCAGCCCGGGCGTCGGGCCGCTGCCGAACGGGTAGCGACCGGTCCCGGCGTAGATGAGGACACCGCCCCAGGCGAAGACGTCCGCCGCCGAGGTGACCTGCTCGCCCTTGGCCTGCTCGGGCGCCATGAAGGCCGGCGTCCCGAGCTGGCGGTCCCCGCCGTGGTCGAGATCGAGCCTGGTGGCGGTGTCCAGGGCGCGGGCGATGCCGAAGTCGATGACCTTGGGGCCGAGCCGGGACAGCACGATGTTGGACGGCTTGAGGTCGCGGTGCACGATGCCGGCCCGGTGGATGGCCATCAGGGCGGTCGTCATGCTTACCGCGAGCTGGTGCAGCTCCGCCGTGCTCAGCGGGCCGCGCCCCACCACCGCCTCGGCGAGCGTCGGACCGTCGACGAACTCGGTGATCAGGTAGGGCTGCTCGGCGGTGATGTCGACGTCGAGGACCGCGGCGGTGCAGAACCGGGCCACCCGGCGGGCGTTGTCGGCCTCCTGCTTCAGCCGCGCCCGGAACTCGGCGAGACGGGCGAGGTCCGGGCGGATCAGCTTGACGGCCACCTGCCCGCCGGTGGGGTTCACCCCCAGGTAGACCGTGCCCATGCCGCCCGCCCCGAGCCGACGCAGCAGGCGGTAGGGGCCGACCTGGGTCGGCTCCCCGGACCCGGGCCCGCCACGGCGGTCGTGCGCGCCGTCGGCGGTGGCGCCGTGACCGGATGGGTGGGACATCGGTGCGTCACTCCCGCCCTGGTCGGAGGAAGCCGGCCAACGCTCGGCCGGCGGCTAGCGGCGCTGCGCCCTGGCCCGGCGCCGCCCCCGAGCCGCGAGCTGGTAGTGCACGGCCAGGAAGGACAGCGCGAGGAACAGCGGCAGCAGGACCGACGGCGCCGTCGCGCTGGTGTCCGCGGAGACGAGCACCATGTCGATGCCGGCGTCGAGGTCCTTGCCGCAGTCNGCCCTGACCGGGCGGTAACCCGGCCGGAAGCTGGCGAACTGGACGACAGTCTCGAAGGTACCGGCCTGGTCGGCGACGGCCCGCCCGACGAGTTCGCCGCTGGCCGTGAGCACGGCCGGCGCCCCGGGTCGGCAGCCGGCGCCCCGGGCGAACAGGGTGTCCCCCGCGGTGACGACGGTTCGGTCGAACAACAGCTCCCCGGGTTGCGCCTCCCGCGCCACCGGGGTGCCGACGGGCGGTTCCGGTGCCCCGGCGGGAAGCACCGGGGTGCACTTTCCGAGCACGCGGACCGNGCCCTTGGCGCAGCGCGGCGGCGCCGGGACGGCGCACTGCTCGTCGAGGGGCACCGCGACGCCCCCCGGGCACAGCCGCCGCCCGGCCGGGCAGTCCAGCGTCGCCGCCCGCACCGAGCCGTCCCAGCAGACGACCGGGACCGGCGGTGACGGCGTCGGCGCCGGGCACGCCTCGCCCACCGGCACGCCGACCGGCGAGCCGGCACAGAACCGCTGCGGCAGCGGGCACTGGTCGGCGGTGTCCCGCACCGACCCGTCCGGGCAGGTGACCGAGGCGTGCGGCGACGGCGAACCGCTGGTCGGCGTGGGCGCGGCCTGGTCGGTCCGGGTGGCGGTCGGCGACGGGCAGGGCGTGGCGGCGGCCGCTGCCAGGCCGCGGGGGCGAGCCGGGGCCGTGCTCGCGCAGAGCGGCCGCTTGTCGCAACCCGGCGCCGGCGACGATCCGGTCGGGCAGGGGGTCGAGCACGGATCGGCGGACGGCTCTATGTCGACGATGACCGGGGCCGCGGGCGCGGTCGCCGGGCCGCAGGTCGGCGGCGGCGGCGCGTGGCAGTTGCCGGCGGGGACGTCGCGGGACGGCGAGGGGCAGAGCGGCGGGGAGGTGGGTTCGCAGTTCCCGTCCGGGCCGGGGCTGGCGCCGGTCGGGCACACCGGCGGAGACGTCGGGCAGGCACCGGCACCGGCCTGCGCCGGGCAGGCCGTGGGCGTGCGCGTGCAGTTCCCGCCGGCGGCGACGGTCGTCCCGCTCGGGCAGGCGGAGGGCGTGTTCGTCGGGCCGGTAGGGCTGGGCGTGTCCGAGGGCCCCGGGCCGCTCGGCGACGGGGAGCCCTCGCCGTCGGGTGTCTGCGGCGCGGGCGCCGGAGTCGTCGGCCTGGGCGGGGGCTGCGGCGCGGGATCCGTGGTCGGAGACCCCGAGGTCGCGCCGCCGGAACTCGGCGGCGTGCCACCCGACTGGGACGTGCCACCCGACGAGCCGCCGGTGGAAACGCCTCCGGACCCGCCGGAACCCGGCACAGCACCGGAACCCGACACAGCACCAGAACCCGACACAGCGGCGGAACCCGACGAATCGGCGGAATCCGTCGCGGCTGCCGAATCCTGCGCGCCGGCGGAATGAGGCGGGGCGTCGGTAGCCGTCGCGGCGGCGTTCACATCCGCCAGCCGGGGTGGCCCGGCCAGGCCGCCGGACACCCCCACTCCCACACAAAGGAGCAGAACACCGAGAAAGACGGTCGGCACGACGCCGCGCCGGGACCGCCTCATGAGCCGGTCAGCCGATCGATGGCCAGACACCAGTGCGCCCCCCCGGGTGCGACCGGCAACACGTTGAGGCCGGCCCGTCCCCACGACCCGCGAAAACACGTGATGCACGTTTGGCGGAAGTCCCACCATACGACGATCGTTAGAATAACAGCCGACCGGCCGCGCATCCCGGTCGCGGGGGGAAGTAGTGACAATCGCAATGCCGGCCGGGCGGTCGGTTCGGGAAAGAATTCTTAGCACTGTTTGCCTGGCGGCGTGCCTCGGTTGGCTCATGTTGTCCTCGGCACCCGCTGCCCGTGCGGCGCCGGGGGGTGGCGTGGAGCTGGCCGTGACCGTCGACGGCCAGCCGCTCGGTCGGGGCGATCTCGTCCTCGACGCCGGCGCGGTAGCCCGAGTGGTGGTCGGCGTGCAGAACCTGAGCCGGTCGGACGTGGACGTCGACTCGGNGCGGCTGAGCGGCGCCGTGCTGGGCCTGACCTTCTTCGACTACGACACCCGCGTCCGCACGACGGTGCCGGCCCGCGGCTCGGCGAACTGGACGGTCGATCTCGACATCCGGGACCTGGACGGGCGGGCCACCGGGCTGATGCCAGTCGAGGTGGCGCTGCGGGACACCGATCTGCACACCGTCGCGAAGGCGACCGGAACCGCGAGCGTGCACGGCTCGCTGCTGTCCATCTACGGACTGTTCGGACTCGGCCTGCTGGTCCTGATGGGGCTGCTGTGGGCGGTCGCGCTGCTCCCGCTCGGCCGGCACGCCGCGCCGGCCACCTGGTGGCAGCGGGGGCTGCGGTTCCTGCCCGCCGGCTGCGCGGTCGGGTTGTTCGGCGTCTTCGCCCTCTCCGCGACCCGCCTGCTGTCGCCCACCACCGCCGTCGACGTCTCGCTGACCATCATCTCGGCCGCCGCCTGCTTCGCGGTCGGAGCCCTGCTTCCACGGCTGACCGCCGCCCGTCCCGGCTGACCCCCGCCCGGCTGACCACCGCCCGTCCCGCCGGCCCCGCCCCGTCCCGCCCGTCCCGCCGGCCGACGGGGCGTGTCGCTCATTGACGACATCACAACCTAGCGCCACCATCCAACTCCAAAGGGTAGTTGCGCGGTGGAGAACGCCAGGTCCTCCGTCGGGCGGACTGAGAAGGCGGGCCGCATGCCGAACGACCGCAGGACATTCATCCGCCTGGCCGCGCTGGCCGGCGCCACCGCTCCACTCGCACTCGGCGCGGTCACGCCCGTCGCGGCAGCAACGGGCGACGCCGCGACCGGGAACGCGCCGGCCGCGGTGCCGCTACCCCGTTCCCCGCTCGGGCGGCCGCCGGTGCTCGTCCCCGGCCCCAATTCCTACAGCGCGGGCCGGCTCAGGGCCGGGAACGCCGCCGGGCTGCTCGCCGGTAGCTGGGACGACTCCCCGTACAGCGCCATCGGCGGCATCTGGCGCGACGGGACCGTGCATTTCCTCGACGGCAGCAACGATCCGGCGGCCGTGAACGAAGCCGGCGTCGTCGTCGGCGACGTGGTGAGCCACTACGACCGCCAGGCGTTCCGTTGGTTCAACGGGAACTACCAGCGTCTGGGGTTCCTCGGCGGCACCAACACCATCGGCGGTTATCGCAGCAGCGCGAACGCCGTCAACCGCAGCGGGGCCGTCGTCGGTTACAGCAGCACCGACAGCGGCGCGCAGCACGCCGCCCTGTGGTGGGACCCCCGGCCGCAGGACCTCGGCACCCTCGGCGGCCCGTCGAGCGAAGCCGTCGACGTGAACGCCGCGGGCCACATCGTCGGCTCCAGCGCGACCGCCGCCGGACAGTCGCACGCCGTCGTCTGGTTCGGGGGGGCCATCCACGACCTCGGCACCCTTGGCGGCTCGTCGAGCACCGCCGTCGCCGTCAACGAGCGCGGGCAGATCGTCGGCCACAGCGAGACCGCGGATGGCCACCGCCGCGCCGCGCTGTGGGACCGGGGCCGCGCGATCGACCTCGGCACCCTGCCCGGCGACACCACCTCCAGTGCAGTGGCGATCAACAACGCCGGGCAGGTGCTCGTCAGCTCGTACGGGACGACGAACGGCGCCTTCCTCTGGCAGGCCGGGCGCCGCACCCCGCTGCGGGTGGCCGGCGGCGCCGTCGAACCGGTCGACCTGAACGACCGGGGGGTCGCCTGCGGCACGGTGACGGCGTCCGCCGACGGCACCACGCGCGCGTTCCGCTGGCAGGCCGGCCGGCTCACCCAGCTCGCCACCCTCGGCGGCTCCTACGGCAACGCGTGGGCCGTCACCCCCACCGGGATCATCGTCGGCTCGTCCCGCTCGGCGAGCTCTCCGGTCCCGCAGGCGGTGTTCTGGCCCGCCCCCGGCCGCTGAACCCACACCGGGTCAAAGAGTCAGCCGGGGAGCCGGCCGAGGAGGCCTGGAAAGCGCCGTCAGGCAGCCGGTTCGGCCAACACCAGGAGATATTCAAACTCGTAACGGCCCGGACCGCCGAGCGGGCCGAGATACTCGCCGGCGGCGAATCGCAGCAGGTCGTCGTCGAGCGCGGCGAGGAGTTTCGGATCCGTGCCGAGACGTTCGTAGGTCTCGACCACCGGGGCGAAACACGCCCGGTAGAGCGCGCACCATTCCGCCGGCGAGCCGGCGAAGTCCAGGCGGGCGGTGCGGCGGTGCGTTTCCAGTCGGGTGACCCGATCACCGAACAGGGCGCGCACGTGGTCCGGATCGCCCCACTCGGTCGGCGCCGGCGCACCCTGCGCACGGGTGGGGGCGTGCCGCTCCAGCAACGCGAACAGCCGTCCCATCGCCCCGCCAGCGGTCCAGTTCGCCAACGCCACCGTGCCGCCCGGGCGGCACACCCGCACCAGCTCCCGCGCCGTCGCCGCCTGGTCGGGCGCGAACATGGCGCCGATGCAGGACAGCACCACGTCGAAGTCGTCGTCGGCGAAGGGCAGCAGCTCCGCGTCCGCCTCCAGCCATTCCAGGCTGATGCCGCGCTCGGCCGCCGCCTGCCGGCCCCGCTCGATCAGCGTGGGAGTGAGGTCGGAGGCGGTCACGTCCGCGCCCAGCTCCGCGGCCGCGATGGCCGCGTTGCCACTGCCGGCGGCGACGTCGAGCACCCGGTTGACGGGGGCGACCCCCGCGGCCCGGACCAGGTCGCCGCCGAGACCGACGAGCAGGCGGGCGATCACCGAGTAGTCCCCACGGGCCCAGGTTCGGCCGTCCGGGGCGGGCTGGCCCGGTGCCTGCGCCGCAGCGTTCGCGGCGCTTGCCGGCCGCCCGACCAGCGTGTGCGAGTCGAGATCGTCAACAGTCATGATCTTCCTTTCCCCGGCACGGGTTCACGGATTCCACCGGGCCGATCCACCCCACCACGAAAGAAACCCCAGGTGGATCGCCGATAAACAGCACGGAGCACCCAGGAAGGGCACACCGCACTCGGCTCCGAGGCCACTGAATATCCTCGGAAGCCGACGGGAACTATTCTTGGTGATCGGCCGGTGACACGCCAGCGATACGCATAACCGGCAGAATTGAAGCGGTCACCGCCCGGCAATGCGGCGGATGCGGTATAAGCCCGGCCGGACGGGCGGGGGCGACGGTCACCCGGTTTCGACGCCGCCGGTACGGCGCGCCCCAGGCCGGCGGATCAGCCAGGATGTCGGACGGGGCGTCTGGCCCCCGGCAACCGCCGGCACCGACCAGCACAACGGAGGATCAGCATGAGCGAGTCCGGCGACGTCGCCGTCCAGACCCGGCCCGACCACGTCGCGGTCGTCGAGATCCGCCGGCCGCCGCACAACTACTTCGACGTGCACCTCATCGAGGAGCTCGCCGACACCTACGACAAGCTCGCGGCCGGGTCCGAGGTCCGCGCGATCGTCCTCGCGGCGCAGGGCAAGCACTTCTGCGCGGGCGCCGACTTCGCCGGCACCAGCACGGCGGCGGCGGTCTCGGCCGAGGAGGGGGCGCCGGCTCTCTACCGGGCGGCGCTGCGCCTGTTCACCGCCCCGATCCCGGTGGTGGCGGCGGTGCAGGGCAGCGCGATCGGCGGCGGGGTGGGGCTCGCGGTGTCCGCGGACTTCCGGGTGGCGAGCCCCGAGACCCGGTTCGTGGCGAACTTCNCCCGGCTCGGCCTGCACCAGGGCTTCGGCCTGTCGGTGACGCTGCCGGCGGTCGTCGGCCGGCAGAAGGCGCTGGACCTGCTCTACACCGGCCGCCGGGTCGGCGGGCAGGAGGCGTTCGAGATCGGCCTGGCCGACCGCCTCGCTCCGGCGGAGGGGCTGCGCGACGCGGCGATCGCGTTCGCCGCCGAGATCGCCGCAGCCGCGCCCCTGGCGGTGCGCAGCATCCGGCAGACGATGTGGGCGGACCTCGTGCCCGCGATCCAGGCCGCCACCGCGCGCGAGGCGTCCGAGCAGGCCATCCTGCGGGCCACCACCGACTTCACCGAGGGCGTGCGGGCCACCACCGAGCGCCGCGACCCCCGCTTCACCGGCCGCTGAGCCCGCGCCCCGGGCCGGGAGAGTCAGCGGATTCTCCCGGCCCGGGCCAGGCGAACACGGTCTCCACGACAGGTCCTCCGGCTGACGTGGCCGGCGGAGGTAGTGGGTGCCGGGCCCGACGGAACCCGCGGTGCCATCGCGGTTGACGGGCTTGCCAGGCGCGGATGTATACCGAGTATGATACTGGGTATTCTCCGACGGGACGGGTGCTCATGAGCGTGCGACATGCCCTGCTGGCCCTGCTGAGCGAGGGCCCGAAGTACGGACTGCAACTGCGTCAGGAGTTCGAGGCACGCACCGGCGAGGTCTNGCCGCTCAATGTCGGCCAGGTCTACACGACCATGCAGCGGCTGGAGCGCGACGGCCTGGTCGCCTCCGACGACGGTGAGGAACCTGGCCCGCAGAAGAGCTTCCGGATCACTCCCGAGGGCGGCGCGGAGCTCGCGGCCTGGCTCGCCACGCCGCCCGCCGCCGACGTGCCACCCCGCGACGAGCTGGTCATCAAGGTGCTGGTGGCGACGCGGTTGCCCGGCGTGGATGTCATCCAGCTCCTCCAGACGCACCGGCGGCACCTGATCGAGACGATGAGCCGCTACACCCGCCTGAAGGAGGACGCAGCCGAGGACGACCTGGGGCTGCTCCTGGTCACCGACGCCGAGATCTTCCGGCTGGAGGCGTTCGTCCGCTGGTTGGACACCGCACAGGCCCGCCTGCGTCACCGACCGCCGCCGGCCGCCGACCCGGCACCCACGCCGGCATCCACCCTGGCGCCCACCCCGGCATCCACCCGGACGCGGCGGGGCGCGAGGGCCGGCCGATGACACCCGTACTCGAACTGCGCGCCGTGACGAAGGTGTACGGCTCGGGAGCGGTCGCGGTGCACGCGCTGACCGGCGTCGATCTGTCGGTGAACGCCGGGGAGATGGTCGCGGTCATGGGCCCCAGNGGATCGGGCAAATCCACCCTGCTGACCATCGCGGGCAGCCTGGAGCAGCCGACGACGGGCGACGTCCTGGTCGAGGGCACCCCCCTGGCGGGCATGTCAGCGGCCGACCGGGCCCGGCTGCGGCGCCGGCACGTCGGCTTCGTCTTCCAGGACTTCAACCTGCTGCCCGGGCTCACCGCCACCGAGAACATCTCGCTGCCGCTCGAGCTGGACGGCGTCAGGGCGAGGGCAGCGACCGCGGCGGCGCGGCGGGCCCTGGACGAACTGGGACTGGCGGATCGCGCTGGCGCCTACCCGGACGAGCTCTCGGGCGGGCAGCGCCAGCGGATCGCCATCGGCCGCGCCCTGGTCGGTGAACGCCGGCTGCTACTGGCCGACGAGCCGAGCGGGGCGCTGGACACCCAGGCCGGCGAGAGCGTCATGCGGCTGCTGCGCGACGCCTGCAAGCGCGGGGCGGCCGCCGTGCTGGCCACCCACGACGCCCAGCTCGCCGCGTGGGCGGACCGCGTGGTGTTCGTCCGGGACGGAGTGGCGGTGGACCAGTCCCGCCCGCCGGCCGGCCCGGAGTCGCTCCTGGCCGCCGGCACGGAGCCATCGCGATGACGGTCGCGGCACCCCTACGGCCGGTGGCCCGCGCCGAGGGCGGGCTGCCCGCCCGCCGGGCGATGGTGCGGTGGGCCTGGCGGATGCTACGCCGAGAGTGGCGGTCGCAGATACTGGTGACCCTCCTGCTCCTCGTGGCGGTGGCCGTGGCCGTCTGCGGCGGCACCGCCCTCTACCACGCACCCCCGCCCGCCGATCCCACCCTCGGCACGGCCCGCGACGTCTGGGTGCTCAACGGGCAGGACCCACCGGCGATGACCGCCGACATCACCGCGCTGCGCAGGGCCTACGGGACCGTCGACATGGTCGGCCACACCCCGGAACGGGCCCCGGGGCTCGCCCGGCCGGTCGACTACCGGGCGCAGCCGCTCGGCGGAACCCACACCGGGCACCTGCTCGCCATCCATCGCGGTCGGTATCCGTCCGGGGCGACCGAGGCCGCGGTCACCACCGGCACCGCCAAGCTCCTCGGCCTGCGGCTCGGCGGTTCGATCGCCCTCGACGGCCACCCCCGGACGATCGTCGGCATCGCCGAGAACCCCAGCGACCTGACGGACGACTTCGTCCTCGTGGCGCCCGCCGGGGGGCCGCCGCCGCGGTCGGTGTCGGTGTTCGGGGACCGGCACGGCCGCGAGGGCCCACGGCTGACCACCGTGAGCCAGCGGCTGGGGCAGGGGGGCAACACCGACCAGGTCGTCATCACCGCCCTGGTCCTGGCCGCCACCACCGTCCTGCTCCTGCTGGTCGCGTTCGTCGCCGCCGCGGGCTTCGCCGTCCTCGCCCGGCGCAGACTCCGCCAGCTCGGCATGCTTGCCGCGATCGGTGCCACCGCCCGGCAGGTACGGCTCGTGGTCACCGCCACCGGTCTGCTCGTGGGCACGGTCGCGGCCGGGGTCGGGGCCACGGTCGGGCTGCTGTTCTGGCCTCTGGCCGCCGGCCGGCTGGAGCCCACGATCGGGCACCGGATCGACCGGTTCGACCTTCCCTGGCCGCTGATCGCCGCGATCGTGGTGCTGGCGATGGCGATGTCGGCCGCCGCGGCCTGGTGGCCGGCCTGGGCCGTCTCCCGCCTCCCGGTCACGCTCGCGCTCTCCGGCCGGCCGCCGGCGCCCAGATCCACGCACCGACCGGCGGCGCTCGCCGCGGTCGGTCTGGCCGTGGGGTTGGGCTGCCTGGCGACGAGCGACCGGCGGAACCCGATCCTGATCGTCGTGGGCACGGTGGCCACGGCGCTGGCGATCCTGTTCGCGGGCCCGCCCGCGATCAGGCTGCTCGCGGCAGCCGGCGCACGGACCCCCGTCGCCGCCCGGCTGGCCCTGCGCGACCTGGCCCGACACCCGGCGAGATCCGGCGCGGCGGTGGCCGCGATCAGCCTGGCGCTGGCCATCCCGGTCGCCGCCGTCGTCGTCGCGACAGCCGCCCAGGCGACCCCGGCGACCGGGAACCTGAGCGATCGCCAGGTGCTGGTCCGCATCCCGCAGCCCGGCGACCCGCCGGCGCTCGTTCCGATCAGCTCCGCGAGCCGGCTGCGGGAACTGGCCGACCGGGTCGGCGAGATGGCGGCCGCCCTCCCGGCCTCGACGGTGCTCCCGCTGGACCTGGCCTACGACCCGGCGGCGCCACCGGAGCTCAGCCCCACGACCGGTCAACCCGTCCGGCACGCCCAGGAACTCGGCAGCGCCAGGGGCGACAGCGAGTTCGCGATGGCCCCGGCCTACGTCGCCAGTCCGGCACTCCTGCGGCTCGCCGGCGCCGATCCGGCCGCGATCCCCAGGTCGGTCGACGNGGTCACCGGCCAAGCGCGGAGTCTGGTCATGTTCGCGCCGACCAGGACCCGCGACCTGGAGCATCCCCCCACCGTCCGGGTTCCCGGACCCCGGTACACCTCGCTCCCGGACACGCTGCTGACCGTCGGCGGACTGGCCCGCCGCCAGCTGGTGCCGGTCCGGGCCGGCTGGCTCATCGAGTCCGGGCAGCACCTCACCGGCCCGCAGGTGGCCGCGGCCCGCCGCATCGCCGCCCGGGCCGGCCTGACCATCGAATCCCGGGACGGCCAGGCCGCCGTGCAGACGGTCCGGGCGAGCGCCACGGCGGGCGGGTTGGTCCTCGCGCTCGCGGTCCTGGCCATGACCGTCGGCCTGATCCGCAGCGAAGGCGCCGCCGATCTGCGCACCCTGACGGCCACCGGGGCGGACGCCGGGATCAGGCGGACCCTGACCGCGGCCACGGCGGGCGGGCTCGCCCTGCTCGGCGTGCTGCTTGGCACCTTCGGCGCCGGTCTTGGCCTGGTCGCGGTGTATCGGAGCGATCTGGCGGCCTTCGGCCACGTGCCGGCGATCTACCCGCTGATCTTCCTCGTCGGAGTCCCGTCGGCGGCCACGGCCGCCGGCTGGCTACTCGCCGGCCGGGAACCGGCATCGATCGCGCGCCGGATGCCGCAGTGACCCGGCCCGACCCGGACCGACCCGGCCCGACCCGACCTGCGCCGGGCGGTCCGGTTCACGCACGGGCGGCGGTCGCGGGTGGCGGGGAACGGTTGTCGACGATGTCGCCGGTGGCGAGGTGGCAGCCGCGTTCGAGCAGGCGGCGTGCCGTCGACCTGGTGTCGACACCGTCGGCGATCACCTCGATCCCCAGGTCGATCACGGTGGCGAGGAAGGCGTCGGTGAGGATGCGCAGCCGGTCCGGGGTCGACCGGTCGACCCACAGCGCCGTGTAGGCGGGGTGCAGGGTGATCATGTCGACGGGCAGCAGCCGCAGGCTGTCCACGGTGGTGTCCGCCGAGCCGACCTCGGCCAGGGAGATCCGCACGCCCGCGCGGTGCAGCCGGGTGAGGACCTCAGCGGTGGTGTCGGGGTCGCGGTCCCGGCTCGTTCCGCGGATGTCGAGGACGAGCGCACCGGCCGGCAGCCCCGCGTCGGCCAACGCCGAGGAGATCTCCGCCGGCAGACCCTCGTGGCTGGCCCGCTCGGCGAGCAGCGGCACGTGCACCGCTGCCGGTCGCGCACCGGACGGCGTCCGGCGGGCGACCCACGCCAGGGCGTGGCGCAGCAGGAACCGGTCGAGGGCCGGCCCGACACCGGCCGTGTCGCCCAGGACGGCCAGCCGCTGCGGACGGAACACGCCCAGCCGGGGGTGGTGCCATTCCAACCGGGCCTGGTAGGCGGGCACCTCGTCGGTCGCCAGGTCCACGACGGGCCGCAGGCAGACGCCGAGCCGGCCGCCGCTCGGGTCGTCGCGGGCGGCCGCGGCGAGGGCGGCCTGCAGGGCGGGGATCGTGTCCGGCGCGCCGAGGTCGGCGTCGTACACCGTGAGAAGTCCGCTCTTGCCGGACTTGGCCGAGTACATCGCCAGGTCCGCGCGATGCAGCAGGGTCTCGGCGGTGATCGCGGTGTCGGCGGGGCCGACGACGACGAGCCCGAAACTGGCTGCGACGGCGTAGGTGGTGTCGGCGAGCCGGACCGGAAGGCGGACCGCCTCCGCGAGCCGGTGCCCGATCACCACCGGGTCCTCGGCGTCGCCCGCCGGGGCGGATTCGAGCAGGATGGCGAACTCGTCCCCGCCGAAGCGGGCCACGGTGTCGGTGGCCCGAACGGTCGCGGTGAGCCGGCGGGCGGTGACGCGCAGCAGCTCGTCGCCGGCCGCGTGCCCGAGCGCGTCGTTGACCTGCTTGAAGTCGTCGAGATCGCAGAAGACCACGGCGACCGGGTGCGGCACCCGGGCATAGCGGGCCAGGGTCTGGTCGAGCCGGTCGGCGAACAGCGCCCGGTTGGCCAGGCCCGTCAGCGGATCGTGGAAGGCCAGCCGGCGCAGCTCCCCCTGGTTGTCCTCCAACCGCTCCAGCAGCCGCACGTTGTCGGCCATCGTCGTCATCTGCCGGAGGAGGGCCAGCACGAGCAGGCACAGCAACGCCCAGATCTCCTCCTGCCCGGCCAGATCGGTCCCCACCACCCGCACGACCGCGACGGCGCCCGCGACGAGCAGCGGCAGGTAGGGCAGCATGACGTGCCACCAGCGCCGCCGGTACTGCGTGGCGGTCCACTGCGCCGCCNGGACGACGGCGAGGGGCGGCTGCGCCGGCGGCAACAGCGCGGCGAGGCCCACCAGCAGCGGGCCGGTCACGAAGCCCAGGTCCAGGATGCGCGGAAGGTCGGCGAGGTCCCGGGTCGTCGCGTACAGGTAGATCATGATGGCCAGTGCGAAGACCATCAGCCCCGAGCCCAGCAGGCTGAGGCCGAGCAGGGACCGCGGCCGGCGGAACGTGGCGATCAGGATGATCGTCACGGCGGTGACAAGCGCGGCGGCGGTCACGACGAGGGCGGGCAGGATGTCGTAGACGGGATGATCGCCCTCCTTGATGCCGTTCTCCAGCACCGTCACCCAGGCGAGCAACGCGACGGCACCGGTCACGATGACGCTGTCGAGCACCGTGATCAGGTACCAGCGCCGCTGCCGAGCGGTCCCGCGCGCGAGCGAGTCGAACGGATCGGTCGGGTAGCGCAGCACTCCGGCCAGGCCACACAGCCACGGCACCAGCAGCGCCAGCATGGGCAGGGTGATGTGCGGCACGGGTTGTCCGCCATGGACGACGTCGTGCAGCGAGGCGAGCGCCGTGCCCGACAGCGCCAGCACCATCACGCCGACGAGCACGCGCCAGGTGCGTTCCGCGCCCTCGCTCCGGGCTGCGGTCACGAAGCAGGCCAACGTGCCGGACGTCGTCGATGCCAGCGCGGCGGCCCGCACCATGATCAACGCTGCCCGGGCGGGCAGCGTCAGCGTGGCCAGCGCCACCGCGACGGCGACCACGGCGACACCCAGCGCCGTCCGCCGCCACCACCGGGCGACGGGTGGCCCCCCGAATCCGGGCGGGCGGGCCCGCGCGGGCGCGCGCGCTTCATCCCCCATCTGAACGTCACCGTCCAACCCGGCCGAGCGCGGCGTCACCGCGGCGGTCCGCCCCTCGGCCCCCCGATACCTATGCCCGTCCGGCGGCCCAGATCCGACCGAACCACCCCGACCGCTGCTGAGCGTGACCCCCGGTCCGGGGTCCGGCCTGGACAACCAGGCGGGACCACGGCGCTCCCGGGGCCCGGACCTCACCCGTCGCGCAGCACCGCGGCGAGCCGGTCGACCGCGGCGACGAGACCCTCGCCCGGGGTGCGGCTGTAGGTCAGGCGCAGGTGCGGGGCGACGGCTTCGCCCACGGTGTAGGCGCTGCCGGGGCCGACGGCGACGCCCGCCCGCCGGGCGGCCGCGGTGACGAGCCGATCGTCGGCGCCGGGCGGCAGCGGCAGCCAGACGTGCACACCTCCGCTGGGCGGCTGCGGCGGGTCGCAGGCGGGCAGGGCCCGCGCGATCGCGGCGAGCAACGCCGCCCGGCGGGCCAGCAGCACCCGGCGCAGCGACGCCAGGTGCCGGCGCCAGCCCGGGGTGCTGAGCAGCTCCACCGCGGTCTGCTGGAGCACCGGGGCGACGAACAGGTCGTCGGTGATCCGCACCCGGGCCAGCCGGGCCGCGACCGGGCCGCGGGCGGTGACCGCCGCGATCCGCAGGCCCGGCGACACGCTCTTCGACAGCGACAGCACGTGCACGACGTGGCCGTCCAGGTCGGCGGCGGCCAGCGGGGGCGGGCTGACCGCGGTGAGATCCAGCGGCGCCACCCAGTCGTCCTCGACGCAGAACGCCCGGTGGTCCCGCAGGGCGGCGAGCACCGCCGGCCGGCGGTCCGGGGCGAGCACCGCCCCGGTGGGGTTGGCGTGCCGTGGTTGGAGGTAGACCAGGCGGGCCCCGCTGCGGCCGAGAACGTCGGCAAGATCGTCCGGGCGCACCCCGGCGGCGTCCGCCGGCACCGGGACCGGGACGAGCCCGGCGGCCCGCGCGGCGGCCAGCGCCCCCGGGTAGGTGGTGTGCTCGACCGCGAGGGCCTCGCCGGGCCGACCGAGAGCACGGAAGACCAGCGCGAGCGCCGCCTGCCCGCCGCTGGTGACGAGCACGTCGGATGCGGTGTGGGAGGGACTGACCAGGCCGGCGATCAGCCCGCGCAGGTCGGGCAGGCCGGCGACCGGGGTGCGATCCCAGGCGCCGGGCCGGCGCGCGGCGCGGGCGGCCGCCGCCGCGAGCAGGCCCACCGGCTGGGCCGCCGGATCCAGGTAGGCCGAGGCGAGGTCGAGCACGCCGTCGGGGACGGGCGAGTAGAGGTCTGTCATGTCGTGCGGCAGGTCGTCGCGGGCTCCGAGCACGGCGGTCTGCCAGCTCAGGTCGGTCGACCGCGACGCCGGCGGCTCGGCGACGACGCTGCCGCGACCGGGCGTGGTGACAAGCAGCCCGCGGGCGGCGACCGCCGCGAGGGCCCGCTGCACGGTCAGCGCGCTCGCCCGGTGCCGGCGCTGGAGCTCCCGGGTGCTCGGCAACGCCGAGCCCGCGGGCAGGCGGGCACACAGCGCGGTCAGCTCGTCGACGATCCCCGCCTGCCCTCCCCCGCGGCCCGGCTCTCCCACACGGCTGCCCGGCCCGGCCGCTGACCCGTCAGCGCTTCCGCCGATATCCTCGTACATGAAAGCTAAGGAAAGCGCATTCGTCGGGAGCGGGGAAGCGCGGGGGCTGGTGTCGGGCGCCGCGGGGGTGGTGGCGTTCAGCCTCACGCTGGTCGCGACCCGGGCCGCGGAGCCCGCCTTCGGGGCGCTCACCGTCGGCGCCGGGCGCGCCGTGCTGGCCGCCGGCCTCGCGGCGGCCCTGCTGCGCCGCCGTGGCCTGCCCCTGCGCCCCCCGGACGGGCGGGGCGCGACGATCGTCATCGCAGCGACCGTGGTCGTCGGGTTCCCACTGCTGACCTCGTGGGCGCTCGCGGACGTCCCGGTCGCGCACGCCGCCGTCGTGGTGGGCCTGGCGCCGGCGGCGACGGCCGGCTTCGCGGTGGTGCTGGCCGGGGAGCGGCCGACCCCGCCCTACTGGGCGGCCCTGGGCGTCGGGCTCGCCGCGGTGCTGGCCTTCGCGGCGGTCCAGGGTGCGGGCCGGCCGCGGCTGGCCGACCTGCTGGTGCTCGCCGCGGTGGCGCTCGTCGGCCTCGGTTATGCCGCGGGCGGGGTGCTCTCGCGGCGCTTCGACGGCGCGGCGGTGATCTGCTGGGCGCTGCTGGCGGCGCTGCCGGTCACGGTGCCGCTGACCGCGATCGGCCTCACCGTGCATCCGCCGCGCCAGGTGACAGCCGGCGCTGCGGCTGGTCTGGGTTACGTCAGCGTGGTGAGCATGTTCCTCGGCTTCGTCGTCTGGTACCGGGGGCTCGCCCTCGGCGGGGTGGCGCGGGTCGGGCGGCTCCAGCTCGCCCAACCGGTGCTGACGCTGATCTGGGCGGCGCTGCTGCTCGGTGAACCGCTGACACCGCTCGGCGTCGGGACGGCGGTGATCGTCATCGCCTCGGTCGTCCTCGGCCGCCGGGCTCCTCTACGCCCGCACCAGCCCGACGGAGTTCCCCGCCGGGCATGATCGACGGGGCTCCCCGCGGGCATGACCCGGGTCACCTGCTTCGGTGCGGAACGGGACCGAGGGCGGCGCGCCAGGCCGCCGCGGCGCGCCCGCCGAACAGCCGGTGGGCGCCGCCCGGTCCGCGGTGCCCACCGAGGGTGGGGGCGCATTTGCCGCCCGAGCCGCCAGCCGATATGCAGGAATGTTTACCCGCGGCCAATCAGGCCGACTCGGCACCCGGAATGCGGCCGTCACAGCGGCCTCCGCGCGCATCCGCGCATCTCCGGGGCCCGGGACACAGCATGTGTCCGCAGGACGGATCGGCATCACCGCACCCCCACACCGGTATTTCGGCCGGGCCGATGGCACCGACCGGGGCGGCGGCCATCACCGATTGATGAGACGCATCACGCATTCACCCGGCCGAGGCGCCCACCGCCCGCGGGCCGGACCATCCCGACGCCGCACCGCGCCGCGAGCTACACCCCGAAAGGCGTAGCACCGGCGACCGGAATCAGAACACGACGAATCCGTCTTTGTGCTGCCCTATACCTTGTGCTGCTCCTGGCCCGGCCGCCGGCATTGACCGGGCACCGGTCCGACCGCCACCCATGGGCCGGCACTGGGGCCCGAAAGGGTCGGTCCGCCGCACAAAGGCACAGAGATGGTAGGGAATGAGAAGAAGCCTGCGTTCATTCGTCGCGGCGGGTGCCGCGGTCGCCAGCATCGTCGTCGGCGTGACCGCGTGTAGCGGGGGCGGTGGGAACGGCGGGGACATCCTGAGCCAGGCCCGACACGGTGGGGCGGACCCGTGCGCGCCGACGGCGGGCGTCGACCGTGGCAAGATCAGCCTCGGCCTACTGTACTCCGGCTCGCCGTACGACGGCGACCCCAGCGCGCTGTTCCGGGCGGGCGTGGACGCCCGCCTCGGCGAGCAGAACGCGAAGGGCGGGATCTACGGCCGCCGGCTCTCCTACAGCATCGAGGACGACGAGGCGGCCCCCGAACTGAACGCCGTCGGCGGACGCGCCCTGGCGCAGCGCGACAAGGCGCTCGGCCTCCTCCAGTTCAGCGTGGCGGCCTCCGGATCGGCGCACCTGCTGGAGTCCGCCGGGGTGCCCGTTGTCGACGGGCAGATCACCGATCCGTCGGTGGTGCTCCGCTCGAACGTGTTCAGCTACTCCCGGCCGACGGTGGAGGAACCCACCTCCAGCGGCTGGGGCGAGTTCCTCGCCAACCGAGGCGCGCACCGCGCGGTCACGGTCTCCCTCGAGCTGTCCTCGGCCACCCGGTCGATGGCCGACGCCGCCCGCAGGAGCGTGCTCGCCGCCGGCCTGAAGGTCGCGGACAACCTGCAGGTGCCCAGCGGGCCCTTCGACGCCGACCGGTTCGCCGACGAGGTCCGGGACTCCGGCGCCGACAGCCTCATCGCCTTCGTCCCGGCGCCGAACTTCTACCAGATCGTCGCCGCGGTGCAGGACGCCGGCGTCGACCTCAAGGCGATCCTCGGCAACCCGACCAGCTACGACCGCAGCCAGCTCGCCCGGTTCGGGGACTCCGCAGCGGGGGCGTACGCGTTCCTCGACTACACGCCGTTCGAGGTCAGCACCCCGGCGCACCGGCGGTTCCTCGCCGCGATGGCCGCCTACGCCCCGCAGGCCGCCGCGCTGCCGGACGGCACGGCGCTGATCGGCTGGATCAGCGCCGACCTGCTGCTGCGCGGGATCACCGCCGCCGGCGCCTGCCCGACCCGCGCGGGCGTGCTCGCCGGCCTGCGCAGCCAGACCCGCTTCGACGCCGACGGGCTGCTGCCGGCGCCGATCAACCTGAGCAAGGGCGTGGCCAACATCGCGCCCTGCTACGACTACGTCCAGGTCACCCAGGACGGTAAGAAGTTCGTCCCGGTGCCCGGCAAGCCGCGCTGCGGGCGGATCCTGCGGGCCGGGTGACCCCGCGAGCCCGATGACCCTGCGATCCCGATGACCGCACGAGCCCGATGACCCCGCGGGCCGGGTGACCACGCCCGCGCGAACGGCCGGGTTCCCGCCGCCGCCCTCAGGTCAGGCCGACGGCGGGAACCCGGCGCGCCGCGGCATCACCCCGCGGTCAGCAGGTCGGGCAGCCACCGGTCATGCGGTCGGCCACGTACCCCAGTAGTAGAAGCCGGGGTGCCATTCCTTGGGATGCCAGACCTTGGGGAAGTAGTGGTGGTGCCACCAGTAACCGGGAATCCAGTATCCGGGTTCCCAGTATCCGGGGTGGAAGATACGGTGCTGCCCCTTGTGTTCCTTGGGGCCTTCGTGCGGCTTTTCCACCGCCTTCGGAGGCGGCGGCGCGGGTGTGGTGGCGGCCGGACTTGGGCCTGCCGGTGACGGCGTGGCCGCGCCGGCGGGCGCGGCCACCAGGAATGCGGCGAAGGCAAGGACGACAGCCAGGACCAGAGATCTGCAACGCTTGATGATTTTCATGGCCATCCCTTCGGCAGATGCGCCGTCACGACACCCCGACCGTTCGGATCTCCCGTCGGGAAGCTCTCCCCGGCGCGCCTGCTGAATACCCTCGCCACGCTCCGCACAACCGTCGGTACGCCACGTCGTCGTCACTACGTGAACCGCGTTGTCCGGCGTTTGAAACCCTGCTTGTGCCCTGCGCCTGGATCGGCACATCCGAAATCGGGAAAGGGCGGTTTTTCCTGTGTTGCCCCGTCCGCGCGGGGCGGCTCGTCAGGACACGGCACGTCAGGACACGGCACGACCGAGGTGGCCGGCCAGCCGGCGGTAGGCGTCCGCGTCGGCAGGCACCTCGACCACCGGGCCGAAGGGCATCTCCTCGCGCCCCTCGATCGGTACGGCCCGCCGGGCGATCTCCAGCGAGATGACGGCGAGTTCGGGATCGAGCTCGCCGGTGCGGCCCGTCGCGACCGCCAGATCCCAGGCGTGCATCGTCAGCTCCTGGGTGTAGGCCGCCGCGGCGACCCGGCCGGGCAGCACCGCCCAGGGCAACTGCAGCGGCCGGTCGAGCAGGGTGTCGTCGGACCAGACCGCGCGCAGGTCGGCGGCGGACTTCGCGTAGCGCTCCGCCCAGCCGTCCAACGGCACCCCGGTTGTCACCAGAGGCAGCTCCCGGGGGTCGCCACCCCGACCCGCGACCGCGATCCGCGCGACCACGGTGAACAGGTGCCCGACCAGGGTGGTGACGTCGAACTCGGAACAGGGGGTCGGTAGCGCGATCTGGTCCGGCTCGACGGCGGCGACGAGCCGCCCCGCCTGGTCGAGGGCGCGGTCGAGCAGCGGGCGCGGGTCATCCAGCGGGTTCATGCGGGTGCTCCTTCGGTCGTCGCGGCGTGATCGAAGGCGACGGTAGCCACCGAACAGGTCACCTCCTGTCCTGTTCACGCTGTCCTGTTCACGGCCGCGGGCCACCCCGCCAGACCAGCCCGGCACCGGCACCGGCACCGGCCCGATGCCGCGCACCGCGGCCGGCCTACGGTGATCGGGTGCGAGCGAGTCGGCTGATCGCCATCATCATGCTGCTGCAGGCGCACGAGCGGCTCACCGCCGCGCAGATCGCCGGGCGGCTCGGCGTCAGCGATCGGACGGTCCGCCGGGACCTCGACGTCCTCGGCGAACTCGGGGTGCCGCTGTACTCCGAGCGGGGACACGGCGGTGGGTGGCGGCTGGTCCACGGCTGGCGCAGCGACCTGTCGGGGCTCACCGCCGACGAGGCGCACGGACTGTTCCTGGTCGCGGGTCCGGCGGCGCGTCCCGGGCTCGGGCTGGAGCCCGCGGTGGACTCGGCGCTGCGCAAGCTGCTGGCGGCCCTGCCGGCGGCGACCCGCCCGGACGCCGAGGCCGTCACCGCCACCCTGCTCGTCGACCCGGGCCGCTGGGGTGGCCCCGCAGTGACACCGCCCGCCCAGCTCGCGACGCTGGCCGGCATCCTGCGGGCGGGCCGCCGCGCCCGAGTCCGCTACGCCGGCCGGTCCGACCGCGCGGCCGGCACGCCCNCCCGCGACCGGGACGTCGACCCCTACGGCCTGGTGCAGAAGGGCGACGTCTGGTACCTCGTCGCCGGGACGGACGCCGGCCCGCGCACCCTGCGGGTCTCCCGCATCGAGTCGGTCGCCGAACTCGACGAGCCCGCGGACCGGCCCGCCGACCTCGACCTGCCGGCCCTGTGGGCACAGTCGCGCCGCGCGGTCGAGGAACGGATGTGGGCCTACCGGGTCCGGTTGCGCGCCGACCCCGCGATCGTCCCGATCCTGCTCGGCGTGCTCAGCGCCCGCGGCCGCATCGAACCGCCGGCCGGGTCGTCCCCCACCGGTGAGAGCACCGCCACCGGTGAGAGCACCGCCGCCGGCACCGAGCTTGTCCCGGTCGACTCGGCCAACCCGGTCGACTCGGCCAACCCGGTCGACTCGGCCAACCCGGTCGACTCGGCCGACCCGCTTGGCGCCGTGGGCGGCACCGCCGGCTGGACGGCGCTGTGCGCCTCGTTCCCGAGCGCGGCCGTCGCCGCGGCCGACCTCGCCGGGTTCGGCGCGCGGGTCATCGTCGACGAGCCGCCCGGCCAACCCGACGGCGTCGCCGCGCACCTACGGCGCATCGCAACCGAACTGCTCGCGCGATACTCGCACCCGGCTCCGCGGACGGCACCGAACTCCGACACGGCACCGAACCTCGAAGCCGACGATCGTCAGGAGACCACACCGTGACCCAGACCGGCACCGAGGCTCAGACCGGCACCAAGACCCCGGCCAGCACCGAGACCGGGGCCGGCACCGAGACCGGTCCGGCCGGCATGGCCCCAAGCCAGGGCGGACCCGATTTCGCCGGGCTGCCGCCGCGCAGCCGTCTGGTCGCCGAAGCGCTGCACGCGGCCGGGGCGGAGCAGTCCGCGCGGGCTATCCGCGAGCTGCCCGACTCGGCGCGGACGGCGGCGGAAGCGGCCGCGGCGGTCGGCTGCGAGGTGGGCGCGATCGCCAACAGCCTGGTGTTCGTCACGGAGGCCGCGCGGCCGGTGCTGGTGCTGACCAGCGGCGGCCACCGCGTCGACACCGGCGCGCTGGCCGCCCGGCTCGGGGTGGCAGCCCTGTCCCGGGCCAGCGCCGCCCAGGTGCGGGAGGCGACCGGACAGGCCATCGGCGGGGTCGCCCCGTTGGGTCATCCGGCACCGCTGCGCACCGTCGTCGACGTGACGCTCGCGGACCATCCCCGGATCTGGGCCGCCGCGGGCACCCCGCACACCGTCTTCCCGACGACCTACGAGGAGCTCGTCCGGGTCACCGGTGGCACCCCGCTGTCCGTGACGGCCTGAGAGCCGCCGCCGGCGGCGGCGCGGGCGGCGTTCACGACATCTGCAGGGCGGCCGGCGACTCGGGCAGGATCTGCCCGCCGTCGACCACCAGCGCCTGCCCGGTGATGTAGGAGGCCTCGTCCGAGGCGAGGAACAGCGCCGCGTGACCGATCTCGTCGACCTCGCCGAGCCGGCGCATCGGGATCGCGGCCTCCATCGAGTTCAGATAGTCCGCGCCCAGCTCGTCGAGCCCCTCGGTGCGGACGTTGCCCGGGAGCACCGCGTTCACGGTGACCCGATCCCGGGCGAGCTCCACCGCGGCGGTGCGCATAAACCCGAGGATCGCCGCCTTGGACGCCCCGTAGTGCGACCAGCCGGGATAGCCGGTGATCGGCCCGGTGATCGACGAGGTGAGAATCACCCGGCCGCGGCCGGAGGCGACCAGCGCCGGTAGGAACGCCTGCACGGTGAGGATGGCGCCCTTGACGTTCGTCCCCAGCACCTCGTCGATGTCGGCCTCCGTCATCGTCGCCAGCGGCGCGGACGGGAAGATCCCGGCGTTGGCGCAGACGACGTCCACCCCGCCGTGCCGCTCGGCGACGGTCCGGGCCAGCCGCGCGTTGTCCTCGGCGCTGGCCGCGTCGGCGAGCACGAAGCTGACGGTGCCCTCGCCGAGCTCGTCGAGCTCCTGGGCCGTGGTGGCCGCGGCGACGACGTCCCGGCCNCTGAGCACGACGTTCGCCCCCGCCGTCGCGAAAACCCTGGCGATGCCCTTGCCGATCCCCTTGCTCCCGCCGGTGACCACAACGGTCCGACCCGCGACCGAGGTGAACATGTGGCACGTCCTTTCGTCGATGCGGGGTGATGTCCGCATAGTCCCCGGCGGGCGGGACGTTCAAGCGGCCCGACTTACCCTCCGTCCCGACTCCTCGTCCGGTCCGGCTCGCCGTCGGCGCCAGCGCACCATCAGGCCCGGCCGCAGTCAGCCGGCGAGCAGGCGCCCGGTCAGGTAGGCCTCGGCGAGATCGCAGCTCTCGCGGGCGTACGCCGGGATGCTGGGCACCGCGTCGGAATGCGGGTGGGTGCCGAGCCACGCGACGAGCAGCAACCGACGCAGCAGCACGAAGGTCGGGATCATCGCGACGTCCGCGGCGGTCAGCGGCAGCCGCCGCTGGTAGGCGGCGAGCCACGCGGCGACGAGATCACCAGCGGAGTCGAGGTGCTCGATGAACGACAGCGACGCCGCGAGATCCCACAGGTACCACCCGAAGCCGCAGTCGTCGAAGTCGATGACGCAGACTTCGTCCGCCTTCGCCGCGCCCGCCGCGGCGATGGTTCCGGCGCCGTCGGGGACGAGGAGGTTCGCCATGCGCATGTCCGCGTGGATGAGCCCGAACCGGTCCGGCCCCCTGCCGAAGGCCGACAGCCGTCCCTCGGCGACGGTGGCGGCCCGGCCCAGCAGTTCCACCGCCTCGCGCGCGGCGGCACCCCGCGATCCCAGCACGGCGGCACCCCGCGATCCCGGATCGTCCACGCCCGCTGCTGCATCCGCGCCGATGACGACGGCCTCGCCCAACGCGGTATGCAGGCCGGACGTCCAGCTCCCCCACCGGGCGGCGGGGCCGAGGGTGCTCTCCCACGTCCAGGCGAAGCGGGCGAACGACGGTGGGCGGGCCCAGCTTCGGGCGTGCCGATGCAGCCGCGCGGTGATATCGCCGAGCTGGGTGAACGCCCCTCGCAGCGCGGCCGGTTCCAGCGCCTCGGGCGAGCGGCCGTCAACCCATTCGAACAGCACGGCATGCCGCTCGGCGCCGCCGTCTGCGTCGCCTCCACCACCCGCACCACCACCTGCGCCACCGCCCGCGCCATCACTCGGGGTGCCCTGTGGTCGGGCGGTCGCGGTCGCCACGGAGGCGCCGGTGCGGGTCGGGACGACGGGCGGGGTCCGCACGACCCCGTCGCCGCGCAGGGCGCTCACCCAGGCGAGCTCGCCGTGGATCTCGGCGAGGCTGTGGTAGCCGGGGCGGTGCAGGCGCAGCGCCCAGCGACGCCCGCCGGCGAAGTCGTCCACCCGGTAGGTGATGTTCTCCGAGATGTGTAGCAGGGTGGCCTTCGGCGCCGGGCCAAGATCGTAGGCGGCAAGCACCTCGTCGACGGTCTCGTCCAGCCCGATGAGCCCCTCCACCGAGGTTGCGCTCATCGCACCGCCCACCGACCCGCCTGCGCTGCCCCCGCCGCGCCGGGCGCAGCGGCGCCCGCGTTCCTGTTCCAGTCCTCCGGCACGGGGAGCACCGTAATACGGCTCGATCGTCCGTCCGGGCAAAGATACGTACCGTTACGCGAGCGAGTGTGCCGGCGAGCGACATGCGTCGGCGAGCCTCAGAGTGCGTCGGCGAGCCTCAGAGTGCGTCGGCGAGCCTCAGAGTGCGTCGGCGAGCGGAGTGCGTCGGCGAGCGGGCAGCGCCGGGGACGGGAGGTGGCCGCGTTGGCCTACCGGGCGACGTTGCGCGGCGAGCGGCATGTGTTCGCCGATCTGGCGACCCTGTTCGCGAAGGCGAACGAGATGAAGTCCGGCGACGAGCTCGCCGGAATCGCCGCCGGGTCGGCGCGCGAGCGGGTCGCGGCGAAGCTCGCGCTCGCCGACGTCACGCTCGGCGAGATCATCGCCGCGCCGCTGATCGACGACGCGGTCACCGACCTGATCCTGCGCGGCCACGACCCCGCGTTGTTCGCCCCGCTGGTCTCGCTCACCGTGGGTGAGTTCCGCGAGCTCGTGCTGTCGCCGTCGTTCCCGGCGCGCTGGCGCGATGACGGCCTGGCCCGCGCGATCACCCCCGAGATCGCCGCCGCTACCGCGAAGATCATGAGCGACAAGGACCTGATCTGCGCGGCGAAGCCGCTGCGGACGGTCACCCGCTGCCGCAACACGATCGGCGAGGCGGGCGTCCTCGGCGTGCGGGTGCAGCCGAACCATCCCGCCGACGACCTGGAGGGCATCCTGCTGTCGGTGCTCGACGGCCTGCTACACGGCTGCGGCGACGCCGTGCTCGGCGTGAACCCGGCGCGCGAGTCGGTCGAGCAGGTCGGGACGATCCTGCGCGGCCTCGGCGCTCTGGTCGACGCGTTGGCGCTGCCGACGCAGACGTGCGTGCTCGCGCACCTCACCACCCAGCTAGCCGCGCTGGCCGCGGGGGCCCCCGTCGACCTGCTGTTCCAGTCGGTCGCCGGCACGGAGGCGGCGAACAGGAGCTTCGGGATCACCCTGGACCTGCTCGCCGAGGGCCGCGAGACCGTGCTCGCGCACCATCGCCAGGACCGGCCGGGCGACTTCGTCGGCGAGCAGGTCATGTACTTCGAGACCGGGCAGGGCAGCGCGCTGTCCGCCGACGCCCACCACGGCGTCGACCAGCTCACCTGCGAGGCACGGGCGCACGGGGTGGCGCGGGCGTTCGACCCGTTCCTCGTCAACTCGGTGGTCGGTTTCATCGGCCCGGAGTACCTCGCCGACGCCCGCCAGATCACCCGCGCCGGCCTGGAGGACCATTTCGTCGGCAAGCTGCTGGGCCTGCCGATGGGCTGCGACGTCTGCTACACCAACCACGTCGACGCCGACCAGAACACCAACGACGACCTGCTCGTCCTGCTCGTCGCGGCCGGCTGCACGTTCGTGATGGGCGTCCCGAGCGCCGACGACGTCATGCTCGGCTACCAGTCGACGAGCTACCACGACGCCGCCGGCATGCGGGAGCTGTTCAACCTGCAGGCGACGCCGGAGTTCACCGCCTGGCTCACCGACCGCGGCCTGCTTGTCGACGGCCACCTCGCCGACCCCACCGGCCCCGTGGCCGCCCTGCTCACCGCCGGTCTCGACGGCGCCCTCGCCACCCTCCCCACTCCACCCGCCGTCCCCTCGGGCCCGACCCGATGACCCCCGGCCACGCCCCCGACCCCGACCCCGCCTCCGTCACGCCGGCCGACGCCATCCCACCTGCCGGCACCGCATCCCCCGACCGGACCAGGCCGGGCCGGGAACCCGAGGCGTCGACGGTGGTGCCGGTGGATCTCGCGGCGCTGGCCGAGCGGGTCCGGGCAGTGACGCCGGCGCGAGTGTTCGTCGGCCGGACCGGTACGTCTTACCGAACGGCGAACCTGCTGGCACTGCGGGCCGATCACGCCGCGGCCCGCGACNCCGTCGACGCCGAACTGGACCTCACCGGCCCCGCGCTGACCACGACGACCGAGCGGTACGGCCTGTTCGCCGTGGGATCGGCCGCCGCCGACCGCGCCCAGTACCTGCGCCGGCCGGACCTGGGCCGGCGGCTGTCCGACGAGGGGCGCGCGCAGGTCGCCGCCCGCTGTCCGCCCGGCGCGGATCTCCAGGTCGTGATCGGCGACGGCCTGTCCGCGGCGGCGGTGGACGCCCAGGTCCCGACGCTGCTGCCCGCGCTGCTCACCGCGGCGGCCGAGGCAGGCTGGTCGACCGGCCAGCCGTTCGCGGTGCGCCAGTGCCGCGTCGGCATCATGAACGACATCGGCGACCTGCTGCGCCCCACGGTGATCGTGCTGCTGATCGGCGAGCGCCCCGGCCTCGCCACCGCCGAGAGCCTTTCCGCCTACCTGGCCCACCGCCCCCGCTCGGGCCACACCGACGCCGACCGCAACCTCCTGTCCAACATCCACCGCCGCGGCCTCCCGCCGGCGAAGGCGGTTGAGCGCATCACCGGCCTGATCGATGCGATGCGCACGTTAGGCATCAGCGGCGTCTCGATCAAGGAACCGACCGCCATACGGACCCTCCNCACCACCGCGCCGCCCGAAGCGGATCCAACCTCCAGCACCTGAGACGGCTGTGATGCGCAGCGCGCCATGAGGGCTGGACGTCTGCCACTGAACCGCGATCGCGGGTACCCCGGAAGATCGAGTGATGTGATCACGCCCTATCGTGAAGCCATCCGGAAAAATGCGAACGGGGGCGGTTCGATGGGCGAGCGGGTCCAGGTCTCGATGTTCCTGAGCTGGTGCCACAGCGACGCCGACGCCAAGCAGGCGCTGCTCGGCCAGCTACACCTCGATGGCCTGGCCGGGGTGCGGGCCGAATGGTGGGAGGACTCGCACCTGCAGATCGGTGAGGACTGGCGTCGGNAGACGCTCGACCAACTCGCCAAGTGCGACTACGGGCTGCTGTTACTGAGCCCCGGCTTCTTCGCCAGCCGCTTCATCCTGGACGTGGAGCTCCCCCGGCTGCTCGGACCGGACGTCGACAAGGTCCTGCCGGTGATGTTGAAGCGGGTCCCGATCGACGGCTCGTGGGACCTGCACGGGGTCGACACCCGGCACATCTTCACCTCCAAGGGGCGCTGCTTCACCGAGACCCGCGGACCGAGCCGGGAGAGGTTCGCATTGGATCTAGCGACCGAGATCCGGCGTCGCGTGCTGAGCGACGCAGCCTGATGCGGCTGCCCGGTCGGGCGGTGCTGCGGCACCTGGATCGACTCGCCGACGATCTCACGCCCCGGCAGTTGGCTCGGCTGCGGGCGTTGGCCGACCTGATCGGCGACGACGGGCGAATCCCGATGCCGCAGGCGTTGGACGTCGCCACACCCGGCGGCGGTGATGTGAAGGCGCAGGACACCTTCCGCAAGTTCCGGGCCGCCCTCGACGAGGCGGCGTCCGCAGCCGGGGTAGACCTGCGGCTGGTCAGCGACCGACGTAAGGCTCCGCCGGCCGACCGGTTCTGCTGGTTCGAGGGCGCCGACGTCACCGGCGAGGAGTTGGCCGAGCGTTCCCAGCGAGAGGCGAGGCGACGAACCGGCGACGAGCCGGTGGCGGCGTCGGTATCCGAGGTGCTCCAACCGGTCGTCCACGTAGAGACGGCTCCGCAGGCGTCCAAGGCGCTCCGCAGGCGGGAACGGCTGTTCATAGAGCTGCTGACCGAGCAGGTCGCCGCGCTCCCCGGCTACAGAGTCACCAGCCCACTCGACATCCCGCTCGGCGTCAACGTCGGGGCTGAGCGGCAACGGCTGCGCGAGGCGGCCGACGTGGTGGTGGAGCTCGACAGCGNCGCCGCCCGGAGGTATGCCCCGCGGGGCGCGACCGCTCGTCGGCCGCTCCGATTCGCCCTGGAGGGCGTCGTTCCGCGAGCGTCCGTCACCGGGAACGCCGCACTGTGTGCCGACCGACCGTTCAGCCAGTGCCGGGATCGCGTCGCCCGGCTGCATTTCGTCACGACGGTCCTGGCGATGGTCGACGACCGCCTTCGGGAACCCCTTCCGGCCAGGCAGGAGCCATGGCCCAGTGCCGAAGCGCCGGCGTGGGCGCGTTACGAGCCGGCGGCAACGGGCCGCACCGGCACCCATGCCTGGGACCGCTCCGGCCGAGAGGCATGGGCCCGGAAGATGATGAGCCGGCGGCCCCTGGACGTGACGCCAGTGCCCCCCGTGGCCGGTGAGACCTCGCTCGCCGCGGGAAGCCCCGGCGACCCGATGCCGCGGCACCTGGGCGAACCGACGAGGGCGGTGGCCCGCCTGCTGAGCTGGGCGGTCGACGAGTCGCCGGGCGCCCGTCACCTGTGCACGCTGCTCGGCGACGTCGGGATGGGCAAAACCACCACCGTCAAGCTGTTTACCGAGGCGCTGCTGGACCGCCGCCGGCAGCACGGCCCCGCGGTGCCGCTGCCGATCCTGCTCGATCTGCGGGATCTGCCGCCAGCGGTGGCACGGGAGGGAGCCAGTCTCACGAGGATCGTGCAGGCGCTGCTGGACGCCGGCAGCGCCAGCGCCAGCGCCGGCCCGTCGGCCGCGCAGGTGCTGGACATGGTGGCCGAAGGCGGCTGCGTGCTGATCTTCGATGGACTCGATGAGGTGCTGGTGCACCTGGAGCCGCACGCCGGCCAGATGTTCACCCGGATGTTGTGGCGCGCCACTGAGGACACCTGGCAGTCTCGGACGGCCGACCGGCGGGGAGCCCGGCCGAGCCGGCTGCTGCTGTCCTGCCGGACCCACTACTTCCGGTCCGTCCGGCACGAGACCACACACTTCAATGGCCAGCACCGCGACGGTCCGGATGGCGCCGATTATCTGGCCCTGTTGATGCTGCCGTTCGGCGAGGATCAGGTACGCGCGTATCTCTCGGCGAACGAGCCCGG